>CAZLYV010000195.1:0-4953 GCA_964563665.1 uncultured Acetobacteraceae bacterium | reverse complement strand
CCGAGCACCTCGCGCATGCCATAGAGGCCGGGCGGGCGGCCCTTCAGCCACAGCGCCGCCTTGACCGCGCTCCGGGCGTAGATCTGGCGCCCCGTCGCCTTGTGCGTGAGCTCGATGCGCTCCGCTTCGCCGCAAAACATCACGACGTGGTCGCCGACTTCGCTGCCGCCGCGCAAACTGGCGAAGCCGATCGCGCCCGGCGCGCCCCGCGCCCCGGTAAGGCCGTCGCGGCCGCGGATCGCGACGTCGGCGAGCTTCACCTTGCGTCCGCGCGCCGCCGCCTCGCCCAACGCCAGCGCGGTGCCCGACGGCGCATCTACTTTGTGGCGATGGTGGATCTCGAAAATCTCGATGTCGTAATCGGGGCCGAGGCGCTGCGCTACCTGCTCCACGAGCGCCATCACCAGGTTGACGCCGAGGCTCATGTTGGGCGCATGGACGATCGCGACCTTCTTCGCGGCCGTGGCGATCGCACGTTCCTGCGCTTCGTCAAGCCCGGTCGTGCCGATGACGATGGGCGTGACCGTAGCAGCGGCGAGCGCGGCGTGCTTCGCCGACGCTTTCGGGCTCGTGAAATCGATCACCACGTCGGCCAGCTTGAACACCGCCGCCGGGTCGGCGCCGATCTTCGCCTTGAGCGCGCCCACGCCCGCTACCTTGCCCGCATCAAGGCCGAGCGCGGGATGTCCCGCGGCCTCGCTGCCGGCGGCAAACGCCGCGCCCTTGGTCGCGACGATCTCGCGTACCAGCATCTGTCCCATGCGCCCGGCGCACCCCACCACGCCGATCTTCCAGTCCGCCATGCCCGACCTCGCGCTGGTTGCTCCGGAGATTTCGCCCGCGCCGCGCTAGATGTTCAGGCGCTTGGCGATCCGTTCCGGGATATTGCGGATGATGGTCATAACGCCCCACCAAAATAAAGGCACGTAGATCTCGTCCCGGCCGCGCAACGCCGCTCCGAGGCACGCCTTTGCGACCCGACCCGGCTCGGCGACGAGAAACATGCCGGGGAGGCCCCAGGTCATCGCGGTGTCGACGAGGCCCGGCTTGACCGTGGTGACGGAGACGCCGACACGGAAGAGACGCGCGCGCAGGCCCTGAAGATAGGTCGTGAGCCCGGCCTTGGTCGCGCCGTAGACGTAGTTCTTGAGGCGGCCACGATCGCCGGCGACCGAGCTCAAGACGACGATCCGGCCGCGCCGCTGCGCCTCGAACACGGGTGCGGCCGCCTGCAACACGCTCACCGCGCCGGTGAAGTTCGCGGCGATCACCGCCGGACCCAGCGCCGGCTCGGCGTCGATTTCGGCTTGCGCCGGCATGGTGCCAAAGGCGAGGAAGAGGTTGAGCGTGGTGTCCCCCGCCATGCCGCGCACCCGATCGATGAAAGCGGGATGGCTGGTGAAATCGACGGCGTCGAAGGACAGCATCGCCGCGTTGCGGCCGGTGCGGATGCGGATGTCGGCGGCGCTTGCTTCGAGATCGGCGAGATCGCGGCCGGCCAGCAGCACGTCGGCGCCGCCCCGCGCCGCTTGAATCGCAAACGCGCGCGCGATCGCCGACGAGGCGCCGAGCACCAGCCAGGTTTCGCTGGCGCGGGTCATGGCGCGGGATCGCTCCGCCGTTTCGGCTTCAGGCCGAGCCGGCGGGCAAGGTCGGAGGTGAAGCGCGCGCGCGGATCGACGCGGGCAAGCACCGCTTTGAACTGGTCAACCTTCGGGTACATCGCCTGGAAGCTCTCGGCCGAAACGAGCGCGTCCTTGGCGAGATAGATTCGCCCGCCGCGGTCGCCAACGATGCGCTCGAGCCCGCCGAGCAGGTCCTCGATCCCGCGTGTGCGCGGGAAATCGAGCGCCAGCGTGAACCCGCGAATCGGAAATGAAAGATACCCGCGTCCTTCGCCGCCCAGCGTCTTGAGCACCGCAAGGAACGAGCCGCGACCGGCGGCGGCGATCGTCTCGAGAAGCTGGCGCAAGCCCCGCGGCGCCTCGGCATCGGGCAGCACGCATTGGAACTGATAGAAGCCGCGTTTGCCGTAGATGCGGTTCCACGCGAGGATGGCGTCGAGCGGATAGAGAAATTTCGCCAACGGCGCCACGCGGCTGCGGCCCGAAGGGCCCACGCGTGCGAGATAGGCGGCGTTGAACATTCGTACGGCGAGCGGGTTGAGGGCGAAGCCGGGAAAATCGATCGGCACCTTGTGTGGGCGCTCGGGCGTATCGGCGCCCGATGAATCCGACGCTTCGCTCGCGGCAAACTCGGCCGTTTCGAGGATGCCCCGGCCGAGCGCGCGGCCGCGCGCCAGCGCATCGATCCAGCCGACCGAGAACGTAGCCGTGTCGCGAATTTCGGCGAATGCCGCGAGATAGGCGTCGAGGTCGGCGATCCGGCGCTCGGCAACCGCGACCTTCGGGTGCGCGCCGGCCAGCAGGCGGACGCGTATCTGGCGCATGAAACCGGTGAGCCCGAGCCCGCCGATGGTGGCGTGAAAAAGGTCGGCATCTTCGCTTGGCGAAACCTGGCGCGTCGAGCCGTCGGCCAGCATCAGCTCGATCGCAGTCACGTGATCGCCGAAGCTGCCGTGGCGGTCGTGGTTTTTTCCGTGGACATCGTTGGCGACCGCGCCGCCGATGGTCGCAAACGCGGTCCCCGGGCTTGCCGGCGGCATCAAGCCGTGCGGCACGAACACATCGATCAGATCGCGAAACGTTACCCCCGGCTCGCACGTCACCTCGCCGGTTTCGCGATCGAAGGCAAGGATGCGGTTGAGGCGCCCGGTCAGGATCGCACGCCCGCCGGCATTGAGCGCCGCGTCGCCATACGAGCGGCCGCCGCCATAGGCAAGAATGCCGCCGGCATTTTCGACGCGGAGCGCTGCTTGAACCTCGTCTGCGCGCTCCGGCCGGCAGGCGAGCACGCTTGCATGGGACGTGCGGCCCCAGCCGGTGAGCGTCATGGTCTTCCAGTTCATGACACAGCCGGCCGCTCAGGCATAAATCAGCAGGCCGAACGTCAGCATCCAGCCGACGACGGCGAGGATCAGGAAGCGGTCGCCGAGCGCCAGATCGGTCGGCGAGCCCGAGCGTTCCTCGACCAGCGTGATCTGCAGATAGCGCAGGATCCCGGCGGCGACGAAGGGCACGGTGAGAAAGAGCCGTTCGGTGCCATAGCGGGCGATCACTTCGCGATCGGTCGTGTAGATAAGATAGGAGACGAGAAGCGCGCCCAGGACCAGCGCCAGGCAGGCATCGATGAATCGCGGGTTGTAACCGGCGAGGCTCGCGCGATGCGAGGCGTCGAGCGTGCGTACGAGATCGTCGCGCCGCTTGGCGAGCGCCAGGAACAGCGCCAGCAGGAACGTGCAGATGAGGATCCACACGCTGGCGCTCACGCCGACCGCCTGCGCCCCCGCCTCGACCCTGAGCACGAAACCGATTGCGATCGACAACACGTCAACGATGGCGAAATTCTTGAGCCGGAAGGAATAAGCGAGGTTGAGGACGAGATAGGTGAGCGCGAACGCGCCGAAGCGCGCCGGCAACGCAAGAAAGGCGATCGCCAACCCGCAAACCAGCAAAACGCCCGCGAAGACCAGCGCGGCGCCCGGCGCGATCAGCCCGGCGGCGAGCGGCCGGCTGCGTTTTTCGGGATGCTGGCGGTCGGCCTCGCGGTCGAACCAGTCGTTGACCACATAGGCCGCGCTCGAAAGCAGGCAGAACGCCGCGACGCCGAGCGCGACTTGGCCGATCCCTCGGGCGTTCATCGCCTGCGGCGTGAAAAACAACGGCGCCGCGACGAACGCGTTTTTCACCCACTGGCGGGGTCGGGCGAGGTGGATGAGGGCGGAGAGCTGGTCCGTCACGTAAAACCGCGACCGAGAAAAAGCGCGAATCGCCACGACTTTAGCCGTAATTCCGGGCAAACAACAGGGTAAGCCTGCCGGGATCCGCCGGCACGGGGCGGCGTCCACCGGGGGAACAGGCCTCGCGGGTCCGCCCGTCTTTCCCTCGCCCGCCGATTTGGCGTACAACCCGCCTCGAGACCGGCTTCGACGACGGATTATCCCTTCATGACGGCTTCCGCCGCCGCGAGTTCAAGCGGCGACCGCTTTCTCGCGACGCTCCGCTGGTTGGCACTCGCCGTCGCGCTCGCCTTGTTGACGCTGGCGGCGCGGCCGGACGCCCACGTCTTCGACATGCCGCTCACCGAGGACGGCTATTACTCGCTCACCGTCGCGCGCAATCTCGCCGCCGGAAGCGGCCTGACGATCGATGGCACGACGCTCACCAACGGCTTCCAGCCGCTGTTCACCGTGATCGAGGGCCTCGCCTTCACGCTCGCCGGCGCGAACGATGCGCTTGCGCTGCGCTTCGTCATGGCGTTCGCATGGGCGTTCCACGTCGCGGGCGCGCTCACGCTCGCGGCAATCGCGCGCGACGCCTGGCCAGAGCTGCGCGAAGGGCGCGAAGGAGAGCGCGAGCGTGGGCTGCGCGGCGCGCTGGCGGCGTTTCTTTATCTCGCCGCACCCTTGATGCTGAACCACGCCTATAACGGCCTCGAGACCGGATGCGTGATGTTCTTCTACGCGCTCGCCTGGCGTTGGCGGCAGATGGATTGGGACCGCGGCTGGGGCGGGCTCGCCGGCTTTGGCGCCGTCATCGGTCTCATGGTGCTGGCGCGAATCGACGCCGCGTTCCTGGCGCTCGTGCTTGGTCTCGACGAGCTCCGCCGCCATCGCCATCTAGGTTTCGCGCGGATGCTGGCGCGTGGCGTCGTGCTGGGCGGCGTGGCGCTCGCCGTCTCCTCGCCGTGGTGGATCTACAACATGATCCATTTCGGCTCGCCGATGCCGACCAGCGGGACGGCGCAACAGAACTGGGCGATCGAGTGGCTGCGTTTCGAGTTCGCCGAATGGGCGCTCCGCCTCGTCGCCGTGCCGTGGGTTTTCTTCGGCGC
>CAZLYV010000194.1:3632-4959 GCA_964563665.1 uncultured Acetobacteraceae bacterium | reverse complement strand
CGAATACATGAGAGCCGAATTATAGACCTTACCGGGCCGAATTTGCTGTCCGCCGTGACGGCCGCCGCATATTCGACCCAGCGCCGGTGATGCGTCGCTACCGACCGGGCCGGTCGGTTGACCCCGCCCGCGACAGCACCTCATTCACGGCGTCGGCGAGGACTCGGCAACCCAAAACGATGTCGTCCTCGCGCGTGTCCTCGACGATGTTGTGGCTGCGGCCGCCGATGCTCGGGATGAACAGCATGGCCGACGGCATCGTCCGGGCGACCACCATCGCGTCGTGGCCGGCGCCGCTCGGCATGATCATCGGTTCGCCGACATGGCGCGCGGCCACCTTGCGCACGATATCGGCGAGCGCGCGGTCCATCGCCACCGCCTCGATCCGGCCGATCGACTCGTGCGCAACCGCAACCGGCGCGCCGGCCGCGGCCTCGGCGACCATCGCTTCGACCCGCGTCTGGAGGCGGTCGAGAACCTTTTCCTCGAGATCGCGAATCTCGAGAATGAAAGACGCCTCAGCCGGCACGACGTTGGCGGCACCGGGTTTGAACTCGATCGCGCCGATGTTCCAGACTGTCTCTCCCGCCGACATCGCCGGCATCGATTCGAGAATCCGCGCCGCCAGCCGGATCAACGCGGCGCCGGCGTCCTTGCGCAGACGCATGGGCGTCGTTCCGGCGTGATCGGCCTGCCCGCTTGCTCTTACGCGGAAGCGCCGAATGCCGACGATGCCGGTCACGATTCCGATGCGCGCTCCAGCCGCCTCGAGTTTCGGACCCTGCTCGATATGCGCCTCGAGATAGGCGACCTGGCGATCCGGTTCGAACCGCGACGCCTCGGCGGAAAAACCGGCGGCGGCGAGGACGTCGCACAGGCGTCGTCCATCGAGGCCGGCGGCACGTGCAAGATCGTCGTTGCTCAGCACGCCGCAATACGACTTGCTGCCGAGACAGGGCAGGAAGGTTCCCTCCTCGTCCTGAAACGAGATGACATCGACGCCGCCAGCATGCCCGGCCTCGATCATCGCTCGCGCGATCTCGAGCCCGTACATCACGCCAAGCGCGCCATCGAGCCAGCCGCCATTGGGAACCGAATCCGTGTGCGACCCGATGAGCACGGTGCGACGATTCCCCGGCGTCCGCCCATAGACGTTGCCCACCCGGTCGATCGCCGCCGCTAGGCCCGCCTCGGCCATGCGGGCGACGAGCCAGTGCCGCGCGGCCATGTCTTCCTTGGAAAAGGCAAGACGGTTCACGCCCGTCCCCACCTTGCCGAAGCTCGCAAGGGTCCGCAGGTCCTCGAGCAGACGCACGCCATCGATCGG
>CAZLYV010000194.1:0-3532 GCA_964563665.1 uncultured Acetobacteraceae bacterium | reverse complement strand
CGACGGGGAAGCTCGGGTTCGGCGTCGGTCCGGGTCGCGAAGGGGAGACCCGGGGCGCTCACGGTGCAGCCGATGATCCGCGTCGCGGCGATCGCTTGCGGCCGACAGCGGCTCAACAAGGCGTGGCTGACGCAATCGATCGCCGCCACGTCCACTTCACCGCGTCCAAGCTGGGCCAGACTTTCGGAATGGCCGCCGCTGACCCTGACCGAACCGAAAAACCGTCCGTTGCTCGCCAAGGGCGCCACCAGCGCACGCAGCGAATTGTATCCGGAATGCGAGTTTCGGCCGTTGATCGAGCAGCGCGCGCCGCGAAGATCCTCAAGGCTGCGCGCGGGCGAGTCCGCGGCGACCACGATCCAGCTGCTATAGTTCGCTCCCTCGCAGCCGGGGGCCGCGTAGCGCGGCGTCGCCAGATATTGCAGCCGGCCAGCCCACGCGCCGACCAGCGGATAGCCGCAGGTCTGCGTGATCAAGAGATCGGGCGCGCCCCACAGCGCATCGAGCGACTGGCTGCGATCGAGCCGGTCGGGGACATCCGGGATGCCTTCGGCGCGAAAGGCGCGCGCGAGGCCGCGCCACCACGCATCGACCGTCGCGTGCAGTTCGGGCGGATCGTACATCGGCAGGCCAACTACCATTGGACCGTTCACGCGCATCCCCTATCGCTGCTCCTATTCAAGGGTACGACGCGTCAGGCCAACAGTAAATCGGCGTGCGCGGCCTTGCACTTGCAAGGCACTGGCGCTGGAAGTAGGCCTGTCCTTGCGGCACAATGGGGCCGCCTTCGCAATATGATTAGGGATCGGTGGCGCGCCCAGGGAGATAAACTCTCGATGACTAACGCAATTCCCGCCTCCGCCGGGTATGTCGTGATCGGCGCCGGAATCCACGGCCTGTCCACGGCATGGCATCTGGCGATGGAGCTCGAAGCCCGCGGGACCGGGTCGGGGGCCGAAATCGTCGTCCTCGACAAGACCGGTCCAGGGGCGGGCGCTTCGGGCATCGCTTGCGGATGCGTGCGAAATTTGTACATGACCGAGCCGATCCACGCGATCCTGCGGCATTCGGTCGATGTCTGGACGTACGATCCGGTCGCCTTCGGATTTCAGCAGGTGGGTTACGTGTCGGCCGGCGAGGCCAATCAGGCGCCCGATTACGAGAAACTGCACGCCAGCCAGGCGCGGGTCGGTTACCCCTCGGATCTCTTCGAGGGCCGCGAGGCGAAAAACTTTCTGAAATCGATCTGGCCCGACTTCAAGACCGACGGGATCGACGTCGTATTGCACGAGAAGGTGAGCGGTTATGCCGGCACGCGGCAGGCGATCGCGGGCTTGAGTCAGAAATGCCGCGACCATGGCGTGCGCATCCTCTCCGGCGTCGAGGTCGTCGGTTACGACATGACGGCCGGCCGGGTCGCCAAGGTGCGGACCAACCAGGGCAGCATCGCCTGCGACGCGGTCGTGCTCGGGCTGGGCGCCTGGACGCCCAAGCACTGGGCGATGCTGGGCAAGCCGATGCAGATCGACGCGCGCTACCCCGACGGCGCCACGATACGCAAGGATATGTGGACCTATTGGCGCCTGCTCGAGGGGGAGGTCTATGTCGACCGACCCTATCGCACGGCGGGCGATCTCGACCCGCCGGTGCTGCATGTCGAGCTGATGAACACGCCGGTCGTCGACCAGAGCACCGGCAAGGAGCTGGCCGATCATCTCTATGTTTACTGGAAGAACGGCGCCGAGCGAATGGATCGGCCCGGCGTCCAGGGCGGGACGATTCCGATCAAGATCGGTCCAAACGCGGTCACCGATCCTTACGGGCACGCCAACGACGAATATCAGGCGGCGCCCGAGTTCGCCGATTATCTCACCTCGGCGATGGGCCAGCTGATGACCCGGTTCGAGGGCTGCCGCCAGAACTTCCGCCAGCGCCGCAACGGCGGCATCGGCGCCTTCACGCCGGACAACGTGCCGATCTTCGATTGGATCGCGCCCAACGTCTACATGATCGCCGACAGCAACCACGGCTTCAAGATGACGGGTGTGGGTAAGCTGGTGGCGAAGCTGCTAGTGGGCGGCAACAGCGTCGCGGAATTGCAGCCCTTCAGCCTCGAGCGCTTTGCCGCCGGCAAGACGTTCGGCGCCAGCAATAGCCACTGCCCGTGGGTATGAGCCGCAAGGCGGGGAAGACCATGGCGCGCAAAGGTCTGCTCGAGCGCCTGGCGGACGGCCCGGTCATTTGCGCCGAAGGCTATCTGTTCGAACTCGAGCGGCGCGGCTATGTGCAGGCGGGCGCGTTCGTGCCCGAAGCCGTGCTCGACCATCCCGAAGTGGTGGCGCAGGTCCACCGTGATTTCGTGCATGCCGGGTCGGATGTGGTCGAAGCCTTCACCTATTACGCGCATCGCGAGAAGTTGCGCATCGTCGGGCGCGAGCATCAGCTCGAGGCGATGAACCGGCAGGCGCTCAAGATCGCCAAAGCGGTCGCCGCCGAGACCGACGCCCTGTTCGCCGGCGATATTTGCAACACGAACGTCTACGATCCGGGCGATGCGAAGAGCATAAAGGCGTGCCGCGCCATGTTCGAGGAGCAGGTCGAATGGGCGGCCGAGGCTGGGGTCGATTACGTGATCGCGGAGACGTTTTCGTACGGCGCCGAGGCGAGGCTGGCGCTGGACATCATCAAGGCCGCCGGCCTGCGTGCCGCGGTCACCATGACCATCCATCGCGAGCCGGTCACCCGCGACGGGCTGACGCCGGAGGATTGCTGCAAGATGCTGGCCGATGCCGGCGCCGATGTGGTCGGACTCAACTGTATTCGCGGACCACGAACCATGCTGCCGCTGATCGCCCGCATCGTGCGCGCGGTCAACGTCCCGGTCGCCGCGTTGCCGGTGCCCTATCGGACCCATAATCGCCAGCCGACCTTCCAGTCGCTGCGCGACGCCCACTGCCGCTGCATTCCGGGCGACATGCCGTTTCCCGTCGCCCTCGACCCGTTCACCTGCAACCGGTTCGAGATCGCCGAATTCGCCAAGCAGGCTTGCGCGCTCGGCGCGCGCTATATCGGGTTGTGCTGCGGGGCGATGCCGCATCACATCCGCAGCATCGCCGAGGCTCTCGGCCGCCGGCCGCCGGCGAGCCGTTATTCGGCCGATATGTCGAAACACGCCTATTTCGGCAGCAATGCGCGATTGAAGAAGTCGAATCGCGAGTTTGCCCGAAAGCTTTGATTCACGACGCCGATGAACGTTTGCGTGCGCGAGAATGCAAGCGTTTGAATGTCGTCTTCGACGATGCGAGCGGCGCGGAAACTGGCACCATCAGAGGCCGCGCCAGCCTCAACGACATTAAAGCCCCGGGAGAAACGCATGGCCATCTACACCTTTTCGGTCAACGGGGGTCCACGGACGGTCGAATCGCGCGACCCCGATCAACCGCTGCTCTATGTGTTGCGGAATTCGCTTGGCCTTACCGGGGCCAAGTTCGGCTGCGGGCTTGGTCAGTGCGGCGCCTGCACCGTCATCATC
>CAZLYV010000193.1:3109-4989 GCA_964563665.1 uncultured Acetobacteraceae bacterium | reverse complement strand
AACGCCGCGCCATCAGTACGTCGCCTTCGGCGTGATGGTGGCGTTCTTCGTCGTGGCGCCGTTCTTCATCTATCCCGTGTTCCTGATGAAAGCGCTGTGCTTCGCGCTTTTTGCGTCCGCCTTCAATCTGCTGATCGGCTTTGTCGGCCTGCTTTCGTTCGGGCACGCGATGTTCCTCGGCTCCGCCGGCTACGCTGCCGCGCACGCGGCCAAAATCTGGGGGTTTCCGCCGGAACTCGCGATTCTGTTCGCCACCGCGGTCGGCGGATCGGTCGGTTACGTCGTTGGTTTGCTCGCGATCCGCCGACAGGGAATCTACTTCGCGATGATCACGCTGGCGCTCGCCCAGATGATCTATTTCTTCGCGCTCCAGGCAAAATTTACCGGCGGCGAGGACGGCATCCAGTCGGTGCCGCGTGGGGTGATGTTGGGCATTCTTGACCTGCGCGGCACGTTGACGATGTATTTCGTCGTGCTGGCGATTTTCATCGCCGGCTTCCTGCTGATCTACCGCATCGTCCATTCGCCGTTCGGCCAGGTGTTGAAGGCGATTCGCGAGAACGAGCCGCGGGCGATCTCGCTCGGCTACAAGGTCGATCAATACAAGCTGATCGCCTTCGTGCTCTCGGCCGCGCTGTCGGGACTGGCCGGGGGAACCAAGGCGCTGGTCTTCCAGCTCGCTTCGCTCACCGACGTCCACTGGACGATGTCGGGCGAGGTCGTGCTGATGACGCTGCTCGGCGGGCTCGGCACCATCTTCGGGCCGGTCGCCGGCGCGCTCGCCGTCATTTCGCTCGAGCACTTCCTGGCCCCGTTCGGCCAGTGGTTCACGATCATCCAGGGCCTGATATTCGTGCTCTGCGTGCTCACCTTCCGCCGCGGCATCGTCGGCGAAATCGCCCGGCTGATCAAAAAGCCGCTCTGACCCGCGCTTAGCCGACCGCGAATTCGAGCGGCGCCTGCGAAAGGGTGCGCGCGCCGTCCACTGTCACCTCCGAGGTACGGCCGAGCGTCATCGCCAAGCCGTTCATCTCATCGAAGATGATGATGTGGATGAAAAACACGTTGCCCCGCTCGGCCACGTACGGATTGCCGCGGTAAAACATCGGCCAGTCCATCCAGTTGGGTGCGAACGTGGCCCCGAGCGAGTAGCCGCAGGCATCGAGCCGGTGTCCGCGGTGGCCGGCGGCGTCGAGCACGCGGGCATGGGCGTCGAACACCTCGCCGATCGGGCGCCCCGGCTTGAGCGCGGCTTCCGCCGCGAACAGCGCGTTTTGCGCCGCCTTGTGCATGTCGACGAGCCGTGGATTTACTTTGCCGATCCCCAGCGTGCGCATCAGGCAGGCATGGTAGTGGCGATAGACGCCGGCGAATTCGAGGGTCAACTGATCGTTCGCGTCGAGATTTCGGCGGCCCGTATGGTAGCGGCAGAGCAGCGCGTCGGCGCCGGAACCGATGATGTATTCGTTCGCCGGATCGTCGCCGTCGCCACGAAACACCGCGCCCTGCATCGCCGCGAGGATGTCGCCTTCGAACGCCCCCGGTCGGGCAAGCGCCCGCGCCTCGCCAAGCGCGGCATCGCCAAGCTCCGCCGCACGGCGCACGTAAGCGAGTTCCGCCGGGCTCTTGACCGCGCGCAACCGACTGACGAGCTCCGAGGCATCGACGAGGCTGCAGACGCCGTCGAGCGCGGCCGCAAGTCGCTGTCCGTTGCGTGCGGTGAGACCATAAGCCTCCCATTCGACGCCGAGCGTCCTGCCGCGCGCGCCGTGCACGAGTAGGAGTTCGCGGAGCTGCTCGGCCGGCCGGGCGTCGGGCGCGTCGGCCCAGATCCGTACATCGTCGATGATCGAGGTGTGCTTGGCCTGCAAACGGTCGGG
>CAZLYV010000193.1:0-3009 GCA_964563665.1 uncultured Acetobacteraceae bacterium | reverse complement strand
GAGCCTGTCGAAGCATGAGGGCGGCATGAAACCAATGCACAGCAGAGGGAGTGGCGTTTATTCGCCGTCGTCGATCTTCTTCCCCTCGTGCACCCGCAGGGCACGCGCACGCTCGGTTTTTCGCGTCTCGCGAACGACTGTCGCCTCGCCGAAGCGCGCCCGGTTTTCGGCCGCCTTGCGTTCGGTCTCGGCGCGTCCGCGCGCCTTGCGCACGCGGCGGAGATTGATCGGCTCGGCCATCCGGCTACTTCGCCTCCGATTTGACGTCGTAGCGCCGTTGCCACTCGGCGAGAATGCGGGATCGGTTCGCCGCCGCCCAGTCGAGGTCGTTGGCGATCATCGTCCGCTCGATCCCTTCGGGATATTGCGGGATCAGTGATTTGATGCCGGCGATGGCGATCAGTCCGAGATAATGGCTGTAGAGTTCGTTCGCCTTGCGGCTTGCCGACCAGTCGGCCAGCCGCTTCGCCGCCTCAAGATTTTGCGCACCCTTGAGCACCGCCGCCGCGTCCATGTCCCACCCGGCGCCCTCCTCCATCAGCACCACGTCGACCGGTGCGCCCTGCTGGCGGGCGACGGCACCAGCCAGATCATAGGCGACGCCGATCGGGAATTCGCCGGTTGCCGCCATTCGGCACGGCTTGGTGCCGGAGTGGACGTATATCGCGATATTTTCGTGCAGCCGATCCATGAAACGCCATGCCGCGTCCTCGCCAAAAATCTGAATCCAGGCGGAGACATGAAAATAGCCGGTGCCCGACGAGCTGGGATTGGGCATGACCACCTTGCCGCGATAGACAGGATCGGCGAGATCGACCCAGCGCTTGGGCTTCGGCAGGCCAAGGCGTGCCGCCTCGGTGGTGTTGAAGCAGATCGCGCCCACCCAGGCGTCCATGCCAACCCAGCGCGGCGGATCGCGCGGATCGCGGAAGGTGGATTTGATCTCGCCGAGCCCCTTGGGTGCGTAAGGCAGCAGAATGTTCTGCTCATCCAGCAGTTTCATCGAGGTGACCGCGAGCCCCCAGATCGCGTCGCCTCGCGGCCGGTCCTTCTCGGCCAGAAGACGGGCGGTAATGATTCCCGTCGAATCGCGAAACAGTACGATCTCGATATCGGGATTGTCGGCTTCGAACGCCTGTTTGTACGCGCCGATCTGATCGGCTTCGAGCGTCGAGTAGACGACGAGCCGCGTCTTCCCGCCCTGCGCCTCGGCGGCGCCGCCACAAACAAGACTGGACGCAAGGATTGCCGCTAGTACGAGTATGCGGACGGAAATGGAACGAGGATGGGACATTGTGCTGGCTCTCATGGCGTTTGGTGTCGTCTCCAACCATCCCGCGTTTTGCCGACCACAGTTGATTGTCAATCATCGCGCGCGCCGGCGCGACTCAAACCTTCGCGATTTGCGCAAGAAAATTGTCACGACACACCCATCGCCGTGCGGCTCTGCTCGCGCATGAACTGCGGCAGGTAGAAGGGCCCAAGCCCACCCTTGTTGCTGACGCCCGACCCTTTCCAGCCGCAAAAGCTCTGGATGCCGGGCCAGGCGCCGGTTGTGGCGCCCGAGCGGCGGTTGGCGTAGAGCACGCCTGCCTCGGCGGTGTCGAAGAACAGCTCCAGCTCCTTCGGATCCCGGGTGTAGACGCCGGCGGTAAGGCCGTAAAGTACCTGGTTGCCGCGCGCGATCCCCTCGGCCAGGCTCGGACACGGAAGCACCGCGAGGAATGGCAGGAACAGCTCGTCACGGACCAGTGGATGGCCGTCGGGAAGTCCGGCAACGATCGTCGGCTCGACGTAATGCCCATGATCGAACAGACCGCCCGAGAGGCGCTTGCCACCACATACGATCTTTCCGTCCTTGTGGCCGCGGGCGACCGCGTCGGCGAAGCGGCGGCAGGCATCGGCGTCGATCACCGGCCCCATGTAGATGTCGCGCTGCTCGGGATTGCCGACCTTGATGCCCGCCGTCTTGTCGCGCAGGCGATGCAGAAAATCCTGGTGCACCGCATGCTCGACGAAAACCACCGAGCAGGCGCTGCACTTTTGTCCCTGGAGTCCGAAGGCCGACCGCATGACCCCTTCTGCCGCGGCGTCGAGATCGGCCTTGGCCGAAACATAGGCCGGATTCTTGCCGCCCATCTCGATGATCACCGGCCGCGGGTAACGGCCGCGGGAAAACTTGCGGTAAATCTCCATGCCGACCGCATGGCTGCCGGTGAACGCGATGCCGTCGATTTCGGGATGGTCGACGATGAGCGCACCGGTGGCCTCGCCGCACACGAGGTTGACGGCGCCGGGCGGCAACCCGGCCTCGAGGAATGCTTCCGCCAGCAGGCTGCCGGTGAGGCCCGCGCGCGGGCTCGGTTTGTAGACCACCGTGTTTCCGCCGAGCAGCGCCGCCGAAATCATATTGACGGAGAGAGCGAGCGGAAAATTGAACGGCGCGATCACCCCGAACACGCCGATTGGGCGCAAGACCACGCGCGTCGCCTCGTTGGGAAGCGCCCGCGTCATGTCGCGTTGAAAGCCGTCGTTTCGCTCCATCTCGTCGCAGTAATACGCGATCAGATCGTGCGCCTCCTCGGCTTCGCCGATCGCCTCGAGCCGCGACTTGCCGACTTCGATCAGGCAGGCAATCCCGAGATCGTACTTGCGCCGTTCAAGCACGTCGGCCGCGCGTCGCAGCACTCGAACGCGCTCTTTCCACGGCGTACGGGACCAGATATGAAACGCATCCCTCGCCGCCGCCGCGGCGCGGCCGACGGCGTCCACCGAGGCCTCGACGAATTCACCGAGCACCACCCGCTTGTCGATCGGGCTATGGGCAATGTAATTCTCGCCATCGCGGTCCGGCTCGCCCGCGATCAGGTTGGGCCAGCTTTTGCCAAGGCTTTTCTTGAACGCCGGAATGGCGGCGTCGAGCATGTCGTGGACCGGCGTGAAATCGACGCCGATATTGGAATAGGTGACGCGCGGCAGATTTTGATGCCTCATCGCCCGGGTCCCGAT
>CAZLYV010000192.1:1621-4996 GCA_964563665.1 uncultured Acetobacteraceae bacterium | reverse complement strand
GTACGCCGCCGATCGCCTCGCCGGTCGCCGGATTGCGCACCTCGACGGTCGATTTATTCTCGGCGTCGACCCAGGCGCCGTCGACATAGGCCTGCTCACGGAACAGCTTCGCGTCCTTGAGCGGAACGCCGGTGTAATCCTTCGTCTTCATGGCCACGCTCGGCATGGAGGGATCCTCCTCGATCGCAAACAGCCGTTTGAGGGAATTGGCAAGGAGTATAGCCGCTGGGCAGTTGGCCGATCCAGCCCCCGGCGTATCGCCCCTTCCTGTGCCGGGATTGGCAATCTCGCTACCCGGCGGGTGCGCTTGTTTTAGCGGCAAGCCAAGTGTATATATACACAAGTCTACTATATATATTCCTGGCTCGAGGCATGCGCCGGATCCTGGTCCCCTTCGAAGAAGCTCAGCTCACCCGCATCGAGCGGTTCCGTCGCCGCGGCGGCGCGCCAACGCGCGTCGGTGCCATCCGGCGGCTGATCGACCGCGGGCTCGACTCGCGTGACCTGCTCGCGACAACGATTCAGGCGCTTCGCGGCGCACGTCGGATGCTTGCCCGCAAAGGCGTTGTCCACGCGGCGGTCTTCGGTTCGGCTGCGCGTGGCGAGGCTCGCGAGGACAGCGACATCGATATTTTCATCGAGATTGATCGAAAGGAAAAAATAGGTTTGTTCGGCTACATGGAGCTTCAGGAAGACGTCGGAACCATCGTCTCCCGAGCAACAGGCCGCCGGGTAGACCCGGTGGAGATCGGTTCACTTCGTCCGCGTGCACGCAAAGAAGCGCTGATCGATGCCGTCTATGCCTTCTAACGGTGGGAACCCGCCTCGCCGGGTAGGTGTCACTCCCCAGGATCGCGCACTCGATTGGATTCAGGATATTCTAAAAAACATCTCGCTAATCCAGACCCTCGTGCGCGGCGAGACATTCGAGTCGTTTGCCGCGAATGTGGAAAGAACGTATGCCGTTGAATTCGCGCTGGTGGTCATCTCGGAAGCATCGCGTCGTCTGCCGAACGAAATCCTGGTTCGGCACCGCGATATCCCCTGGCGCAAGGTGAAAGGGCTCCGCGACGTAATCACCCACGAGTATCATGGCATCGATCTGCTCCGGGTATGGCACACGGCCACGAAGGAACTTGAGGCGTTGAAGCGCGCCATGTCGTCCGAGAACAGAAAGCGATTACGTGGCAAGCCGAGGCCCGACTAACGCGCCCCCTACTCCACGGTCACGCTCTTGGCGAGGTTGCGCGGCTGGTCGACGTCGGTGCCGCGGATGACGGCGGCGTGGTAGGCGAGGAGTTGCACCGGAATCGCATAGAGGATTGGCGCCACGAAGGGATGCACCGCAGGCAGCTCAATCGAGGCCTTGGCCGCGGCGCCCAGCTTGGCGATGCCGGCCGCATCCGACAGAAAGATCACCTTGGCGCCGCGCGCGATCACCTGCTGCATGCCCGAGGCCGTCTTGTCGAACAGCGAATCCGACGGCGCAATGACGATCACCGGCACGTTTTCATCGACGAGCGCGATCGGCCCGTGCTTGAGCTCACCCGCCGGAAATCCCTCGGCGTGGATATAGGAAATTTCCTTGAGCTTGAGCGCGCCCTCGAGCGCGATCGGGTAGCCGGTCCCGCGCCCAATGAACAGCACGTCGCGGCATACGGCGACCCATTTGGCGAGTTCGCGGATCGCCTCGTCATGATGCAACACCTCGGCCGCGCGCGAGGGCACTTCGGCGATCGCCGCCGAAAGCTCGGCCTCGCTGCGCCGATCGATCGCGCCACGCGCGCGCGCCGTCGCGATCACCAGGCACGCCAGCATGACAAGCTGGCAGGTGAACGCCTTGGTCGAGGCGACGCCGATCTCCGGGCCGGCGCGCGTCATCAGGACCGCGTCCGCCTCGCGCGCCATCGCGCTTTCCGGCACGTTGACGATGGCGAGGATGTGCTGTTTCTGCGCGCGCGCGTAGCGAAGCGCGGCAAGCGTGTCGATCGTCTCGCCCGACTGCGAAATGAAAATCGCCAGCCCGCCTGCCGGCAGCGGCATCCCGCGATAGCGGAACTCGGAGGCGATATCGATTTCGACCGCAAGCCGCGCCACCTGCTCGAACCAATACTTGGCTACCATCGCCGCGAGATACGAGGTTCCGCAGGCAACCATGGTGATCTTGGGCACGCTCGCAAGATCGAATGGAAGTGCGGGAAGCTGGATCGTGCGCGTCGCCGGGTTGAACATGGTATTGAGCGTGTCGCCGATCACCGTCGGCTGTTCGATGATCTCCTTGAACATGAAATGCTGGTAGTTACCCTTGCCAGCGAGCGCGCCCGAGAGACCGGTCGCTTTCACTTCCCGCGTGACCACCTTGTCGCTTGCGTCGTGAATGACGGCGCCCGTGCGGCTTACTTCGACCCAGTCGCCGTCCTCGAGATAGGTGATCTTCTCGGTAAGCGGAGCAACGGCAAGCGCATCGGAGCCGAGGAACATCTCGCCGTTGCCCCAACCGAGCACGAGCGGGCTGCCGCGCCGCGCCCCGATCATCAGATCGGGGTGGCCCTCGAACACGATCGCCAGCGCAAACGCACCCTTGAGCCGCTTGAGCGCCGCCGCAACGGCCGCCTGCGGCGAGAGGCCGTCGCGCATGTAGCGGGTTATCAGATGGGCGACGATCTCGCTGTCGGTATCGGTCGCGAACTTGCGCCCGGCGGCCGCCAGCTCGTCGGCGAGCTCGCGATAATTCTCGATGATGCCGTTGTGGACCAGCGCCAGAAGCTCGGTCGCGTGCGGATGCGCGTTCTGTTCGTTGGGGACGCCATGGGTGGCCCAGCGCGTGTGCCCGATGCCGAGCGTGCCGGAAACGGGCTCGAGGCGCACGCGCTCCTCGAGGCGCGCGATCTTGCCTTCGGCGCGGCGGCGCGCGATTCGGCCGTCCGTCATCACGGCGAGGCCGGCGGAATCATAGCCGCGATACTCGAGGCGCTTCAGCCCCTCGATGATGAGCGGCGTCGCGTTCTTCGTGCCGATGATGCCGATGATGCCGCACATGGCAGATTCAGCGCGGCGTGGATTTTGTCTTCGTCTTCGCCCGCGGTTTGGCGACCGCCCGGGCGCGATTGGCGCGAAACGCCTTGGCCCAACCGCGTCTGATCTCCTGCGGGCTGCGCTCGAGCGCCAGCGCGTCCGCCGGAACGTTCCGCGTGATCACCGCGCCCGCAGCCACGATCGCCCGCGCGCCGACCTTGACCGGCGCCACGAGGGCCGCATTCGAGCCGATGAACGCGCCCGCGCCGATATCGGTGAACATTTTCGCGAAGCCGTCGTAATTGCAGGTGATGGCGCCCGCGCCGATATTGGCCTTCTCGCCCACGCGCGCATCGCCGA
>CAZLYV010000192.1:0-1521 GCA_964563665.1 uncultured Acetobacteraceae bacterium | reverse complement strand
GCGCCGCGGAGCCGCGTTTGCATAGTGGCTTCGGCGACGGCGAGCCGATCGCGGGAATCGATGCCGATCAACTCTTCGGCCGGGCCTTCGACATAACCGCAAGAATGACCCGCATTTCGCGCGAGCGCCACGATGTCGGTGAGGTAGTACTCCCGCTTCGCGTTATCGGCCTCAAGCTTCGGCAACAGATCGGTGAGGACCCGCGCGTCGGCTGCGATGACGCCCGAGTTGCACAGATTGATCATGCGCTCCCGTTCGCTGGCGTCGCGCGCCTCGACGATCCGCAGGAGCGCGCCATTTTCACCCGTCACCATGCGGCCATAGAGGCTTGGATCGGGGAGCCGCATGCCAATGACCACGATCGCCGGATTTGGCGCGCCGCGCAGCGCCGCGAGGGGTGCTGCGAGCGTCGCCGGTTGGACCAGCGGGCCATCGCCGTTGACGATCAGAACGTCGCCGCCGATCCCCTTGAGCGCCTTGACGGCAAGCCGCGCCGCGTGGCCGGTTCCGCGTCGCTCGCGCTGGACCACCGGCACGATTGCAAGACGCGGGCCCGCCGCTCGCGCCGCATCGACCACTTCCTCCATTCCCGGCCCGACGACGAGCACTAAGCGCGCCGGCTTGAGCCGGGCAAGCGCTGCGATCACATGGCCGATCATGGGCCGGCCGGCGATGGCGTGCATCACCTTCGGCCGAGCGGATTTCATCCGCGTGCCGAGGCCGGCGGCGAGGACGATTACGGTGGTCTTTCGGCTGGCCATTTGCTCCGGCAGGTAATAGATCGGTGTGGCGAATCCGTGGCCCCCATGATGACGCTCGAATCGCCGCCGGGGAACCGCGGTGGCGACCATGCCATACGAAAAATTTCCTCTCCAAGTCACGAATTATTACAAAGGGTTACATGGCTCAGCGCGCGCTTGCCCGACCGACCGCCGTGGTTTTCGACCTTGATGGCACCCTTGTCGACACCGCCCCCGATCTCGGCCGCGCGCTTAACGTCCTGCTGGCCGAGCTCGGACGACCGTCGGTTCCGCTCGACAGCATCCGCCGCCTGGTCGGCGATGGCGCGGCACGACTTGTCGAGCGCGGATTCACCGCATCGGGCGGCGTGCCGGGTGATCTTGCGACGCTGACGCGCCGGTTCGTCGCAATCTATGCCCAGGGGATCGCGCTCACCTCGCACCCGTTTCCCGGTGTTGTCGATACGCTTGGACTGCTCCAGCGCGCCGGCATCGCGCTTGGAATCTGCACCAACAAGCCCGATGCGCTCACCCGCCAGCTGCTCGACGCGCTCGATCTCGCACGATTCTTTTCGGCCATCGCCGGCGGCGACGTGCCGGCGCGCAAGCCCGATCCGCGGCATCTTCTGGGAGTCCTCGCCGAACTCGGCGCCGATCCTGCTGGCAGCCTGATGGTCGGCGATTCGGCAAACGATACGAACGTGGCGCGCAACGCCGGCGTGCGGGTGGTGGTGGTGAGCTATGGCTATACGACGACGCCGCCCATGGAACTTGGCGCCGA
>CAZLYV010000191.1:0-5011 GCA_964563665.1 uncultured Acetobacteraceae bacterium | reverse complement strand
CGGCCGAACTGATCCCGCCCAACCAGAATGAATTGGCGGTAATTGGTCGCCAGCACGAGGCCATAAGCGTCCCAGTAGCGTAAGACCTGCTTGCTGCCGGCAAGCTCGCGCACATCGGCGGTGATCGGCTTCGCCTCGACGACGCCGCGTTGCGGCGGCTCGGGCGGCGCCGGCTCGTCGAGCGAGCCGCGGCGAAGCTGCGTCTGGACGAACAGCCCGAAATCCGGACGCCCGGCGCCGGTATCCTGAAGCTGGCTGATGCAGAAAACCTTGGGCTTCAGATACGCGCCGACGAGGTTCAGCACCTCCTGCAGCGCCTCGTAAAACGACGCCTCAGCGGTCGCCGCCCCGATCGCGCCGATGCGATGGATGCGCGCGAGATACTCGTCGAGCGGGTCTTGCACGTCTGTTCATCGCCCCTTGCCCGATGTGCGGCCGCCGGCGATAAGGCGATGATTGGTCGGCTGTTGTCAACTAAAGGTAGAGCACAATCTCGTGAAAAATCAATCAGTGATCAATGGTATACCGCTCCCACCTTGGTCTGCCGGGTCAAATCTCAGGACATCCGCCGCTTGGTGCTGCGCGACGTGCCGACGCTCCCGGACATCACCGCGCGCAGGATCGCGTTGATCCGCGTCTGATAGCGCGGGCCACCCTGTCTCAGCCAAGCCAGAACGTCGGCGTCGAGTTGGGTTGTGATCCGCACCTTGGGCGTTACGCGGGTTCGGGGTCACTCGCTTTCGCCTCTCTCCGTCCGTCCTTGGGTGCAGACGGGGTAGGCTTCGCGATCAAGGTGATCAACCACTAGGGCGACGAGGTGCTCAAGGTCTACGAGCTTGACGGAGTGGCTCTCGCAATCTTCGGTCAATAGCGCTTTAAGCCGTTTGATCCCCATTCGTTCTGGACATAAGGAAAACTTTGTGCCATTTGTTTTCCTAACGCAGACGATAAGGAAAACTTGCTTTCGTTAAAAGCCAGCTTCCGGTGGCTGCGAGGAATTATTTCCGCTTGTGCCTCATACCGTGATCGGTTCACCGATGGCCACTGGTCCGACCGGTTTTGTGACTCTTACATCGGGTGGCGAGACGTACTGTACGTACGTCCCTCCATCGTTGCCACCCGTTCCGCCGGCCGATCTGTCCTCGCTCTACGAACTCAACGACCGCGCGACGCAAGCGCTCGGACGCCTCGACGGGCTAGCCCGGGTTCTGCCGGACCATGCCCTATTTCTTTACATGTACGTCCGCAAAGAAGCGTTGCTGTCGTCCCAGATCGAGGGAACGCAATCGTCGCTTTCGGAGCTGTTGCTGTTCGAAAGCCATGAATTGCCGGGGGCACCGCTCGATGACGTCCGCGAAGTGTCGCGTTACGTCGCCGCCATGGAACAGGGACTTAAGCGGCTGCGCGAGGGCTTTCCGCTGTCGCTTCGCTTGATTCGAGATATCCACCGAGTGCTGATGGCGGGCGGACGCGGCGCGGACCGGACCCCAGGGGAATTCCGACGGACGCAGAATTGGGTCGGCGGCACACGACCAGGCAATGCGACCTACGTTCCTCCCCCGCCTGAACGGCTTGATGAATGCCTCGACGCCTTTGAACGATTTTTGCATGACCGAGATTCTCCGCTGCCAATTCTGGTGCGTGCGGCCTACGTCCATGTGCAATTCGAATCGATACATCCGTTCCTCGACGGAAACGGCCGCCTCGGCCGCTTGTTGATCACATTCTTGCTTTGTGCCGAAGGTGTCCTCCAAGAACCGCTGCTCTATCTCAGCCTTTATTTCAAGTCGAACCGCGCGCGCTATTACGACCTCCTGCAGCGCGTTCGCACCGAGGCTGCATGGCGCGACTGGCTCGAGTTCTTTCTGGTCGGGGTCCGCGAGACCGCATCGCAAGCCGCCGACACTGCGACAGGGATTCTCGGGCTTTTCGACGAGGATCGGCGCAAAATTGAGTCGCTCGGTCGCCCCGCAGCGTCGGCTCTACGCGTGCACCAACTGCTGCAACGTAATCCCTATGTCTCGGCGCCCGCAGCCGCCACGACCTTGAAACTCTCTCCGCCGACGATCCGTTCGGCGCTCGATCAAATGATCAAGCTCGGAATCGTTCAAGAATTAACCGGCAAACAGCGGAACCGTCTGTTCGTCTATCGCCGCTATCTCGATCTGCTGAGCGAAGGCACCGAACCGCTTGCGGCCGGGCGATGACGATTGCGCTCCCGAGCGTGGCCTGTCGCGCCGTCCTAACTTGGTCGCTGCTCGTGGACAAATGCCCTTTCATTTTTTAGATTGCCAGGACGCGCACCCCTCGCATCATTTTTTGCCGCCGCCGCCCTTGCCCGGCTCGGGCCCGCCACCCGGCGCGCCGCCCATGCCGACCGCGACCTGACCCCAGAATTTCTGCAGCTGCTCGAAGCCCTGGATCGAGGCGGGGAGCCAGGTCTTCATCATCGTTTCGGGATCCGTCGCCGCCAGCGCCTGCTTCATGCGCTGGGTCACGTCCTCCATCATCTCGTCTTGCATCGGCCGCACGTCGGGCAGGCCGAAGAACGTACGCGCCTCCTCGGGCGTGCAATCGATGTTCACCGTCACCTTCATGGCCCCCTCCTCGCCGCTCGGGAAAGACCCCAAGCCAAGTGGCGTTGTTCTGCCGGCAGCCTCACCCTATGGTCATCGCCAACGAGGCTACGGCATTCGCGCCCGCGCCGGCAATCGGCAAGCCGGACGCTGTTTTGATTCCCGCCAACCCGTTCTGCGGAAAGATGTCGCCCGAAAATCTCCTCAAGCACGAGACCTCGCCCTATCTGCTCCAGCACGCGCATAATCCCGTGCACTGGCGCTCGTGGAACGACGCGGCGCTCGCCGAAGCCAAGGCGACCAACAAACCGATCCTGCTCTCGATCGGCTACGCCGCCTGTCATTGGTGCCACGTCATGGCGCATGAGAGCTTCGAAGACGCGGCGACCGCCGGGCTGATGAATCAACTGTTCATCAACATCAAGATCGACCGCGAGGAACGTCCCGATCTCGATGCGATCTATCAGTCGGCGCTTGCGATGATGGGCGAGCAGGGCGGCTGGCCGCTCACCATGTTCCTGACCCCCGAGGGGGCGCCGTTCTGGGGCGGAACGTATTTTCCTCTAGAGTCGCGCTATGGCCGGCCGGCGTTTCGCGACGTGCTCAGCGGCATATCGGATGCTTACCGCAGCAAGCCCGATCAGGTCCGCCAGAATGTGGAAGCACTTACCCGCGCGTTGGCCGAGCGCGCCACGTCGCTTGCGGGCGGCGCTGTTCCAACGGCGGCGATCGACCAGGTGGCCGAACGGCTGTCCCAGGAGGTCGACGCCGTTCATGGCGGGATCGGCGGGGCGCCCAAGTTCCCGCAAGTCTCGATCTTCGAGTTGCTGTGGCGCGCCCATCTGCGACGCAAGGGCGACAGCGTGGGCGCCGATCTCGGGCACGCCGTCACCGTCACGCTCGATCGCATGGCCCAGGGCGGGATCTACGATCATCTCGGCGGCGGCTTTGCGCGCTATTCGACCGACGCGCGCTGGCTGGCGCCGCATTTCGAAAAGATGCTCTATGACAACGCGCAGCTGGTCGATTTACTGACGCTGGTCTGGCAAGCGACCAAGTCGCCGCTCTACGCCGCGCGGGTCGCCGAAACGATCGACTGGCTCGGGCGCGAAATGATCGCCGAGGACGGCGCCTTCGCCGCCACGCTCGACGCCGATTCCGAGGGCGAGGAAGGCAAGTATTACGTCTGGACGGAAGACGAGATCGACCGGCTGCTTGGGCCCGAGGCCGGGTTCTTCAAGGACGCCTACGACGTGACCCCGGAGGGCAACTGGGAAGGCCACACGATTCTCAACCGCTCGAAGCGCTTGTTGTTGGGCGATCAAGCGCACGAGACGCGGCTCGCCCGGGCGCGGGCCGTTCTGCTTGCCGAGCGCATCAAGCGCGTGGCGCCGGCGCGCGATGACAAGGTGCTGGCCGACTGGAACGGCCTGATGATCGCGGCGCTCGCGCGCGCCGGGTTCGTCTTCGGACGCGCCGACTGGATCGCGATGGGCGTGCGCGCGTTTGCCGCCATCGTGCGTCTGCTGGGCGCGCCCGCATCCGATGGCGGCGAAGCGCTGCTCGCCCATAGCTACCGCCAGGCGCGCCGGCAATCCGTCGCCATGCTCGACGACTACGCCGACATGGCGCGCGCCGCCGTGGCGCTCTACGAAGCGACCGGAAAATCTGCGTATCTTGCCCACGCGAAGGCCTGGGTCGCCGTCGCCGACCGGCATTATTGGGACGCCGGCGGTGGGGGGTATTTCTTCACCGCCGACGATGCCCGCGATCTGATCGCCCGCACCAAGCACGCGCATGATAACGCCACGCCCTCGGGCAACGGCGTGATGGCGCATGTGCTGGCCCGGCTCCATCTGTTGACCGGCGAGACGGCGTATGGCGATCGCGCCGAGGCGGTCGTCGGCGCATTCTCGGGCGAGATACAGCGCAATTTCTTTCCGATGTCGACGCTTCTAAACGCGGCCGAGTTCCTCGGCCGTCCGCTCCAGCTCGCGATCGTCGGCGCAGGTGACGATGCGCCCACCCAAGCGCTGCTCCGCGCCGCCGCCACCGCCGCCTCGCGGCCAAATCTGGTGCTCATGCTTGTGGCGCCGCAAGCAACGCTCCCCGACGGTCATCCGGCGCACGGCAAGGGCCTCGTCGGCGGCGCGCCCGCGGCCTATCTCTGCGACGGCCCGGTGTGCTCGGCGCCGATCACCGAACCCGCGGCGCTCGCCGCCGAACTGCAGCGGCGGTGAGGGTGGTCCCGTCTCGCTTCGTTGCCCTACTTGCATAAGCGGAGCGGAGAATGGCAACGTCGTGCTCTCGAACGGGAGGGACCGGCATGAGCGAGATTAAAATCAAGGCGAAGGACGGCAGCGGCCAGTTCATGGCCTACGTGGCGAAGCCGCCATCGGGCAAGGGCCCGGGCATCGTCCTCGCTCAGGAGATTT
>CAZLYV010000190.1:0-5040 GCA_964563665.1 uncultured Acetobacteraceae bacterium | reverse complement strand
AGGGGCAAGATCGGCGCGCGTCCTCAGCCACCTGAAAACGCCCCAGGGACGCCGTTTGCCGTTTTGAATCTGCCCAAAAAACCGTAATCAGGCGTGAACCCCTCTCCCTGCCGATCATCGGGCAGTTGGTGCGCCAAGCCATTGCCCTCTTGCAAAAATCGTCAGTATGGGTAAATCAACTCCGCTTTTGGTGAGTTCATCGTCCCCGGGAGCCGGCTTCAGCCCCCGCGGCCGACGATATTCGAGGACGGTCGCTCGGCGCCGGTGACATGAAATGAGCCCAATGATCTCGATTTGCAACCTGACCAAGCGCTTCGGGCCCATTCTCGCCGTCGACGACGTCTCGTTCGCGGTTTCGCGCGGCGAAGTGCTCGGTTTCCTCGGCCCCAATGGCGCCGGCAAGTCGACGACGATGAAGATGTTGAGCGGCTTTCTTACGCCAACCAGCGGCACGGCGGTGGTTTGCGGCCACGACGTGATCGACGAGCCGGTCGCGGTCAAGCGCAAGATCGGCTACCTGCCGGAGGGAGCGCCGGCCTACCCCGACATGACCCCTGCGTCATTCCTCGCATTCTGCGCCGCGGTGCGCGGGCTTTCGGGCTCTGCGAAGGAGAAACGGATCGCCGCGGCGATCGAGCGCGTGCAGCTCGCCGAGGTGCTGCAGCAGCCGATCGATACGCTTTCGAAAGGCTTCAAACGCCGCGTCGGCCTCGCGCAAGCGCTGCTCCACGACCCCGAGGTGCTGATTTTGGATGAACCGACGGACGGTCTCGACCCCAACCAGAAACACGAAGTTCGCGGTCTTATCTCGGAAATGGCCCCCGACAAGGCGATCGTGATTTCGACCCACATCCTCGAGGAGGTCGAGGCGGTTTGCACCCGAGCGGTCATCATCGCCCGTGGCCGCGTGGTCGCCGACGGCACGCCATCGATGCTCCAGGCCCGCTCGCGTTATCACAACGCCGTCTCGCTTCTGGTGCGCGGCGGCGACGCGACCACGATCGAGGCTGCGCTGAGCGGATTGCCCAACGTCTCGCAAGTGGAGCGCCAGGAGGCCGATGGCGCGCTCGTTTGCCTCACGGCCTTCGCGCGCGATGGCCGCGCAATCATATCCGACGTAAATCAGTACGTGCGCGAGCGCAATGCGCCGGTGATCGAAATACGCGCCGAGCGCGGCCGGCTCGATGACGTATTCCGCGCCATCACCACCGGGCGGGGCTGAGCCGTCATGCGCAATACCTGGCACATTTTCCGCCGCGAGCTTGGCGGCTACTTCGCGACCCCGGTCGCCTATGTCTATCTCGTCATTTTTCTTGTCATGTCGGGCGCGTTCACATTCTACCTCGGCAGCTTTTTCGACCGTGCCCAGGCGGATTTGCAGTCCTTCTTCACCTTCCATCCCTGGCTCTACCTGATCCTGATCCCCGCTATCGCGATGCGTCTTTGGTCGGAAGAGCGCAAGACCGGTACGATCGAGCTTTTCTTGACCCTGCCGCTGTCGCTGGGCGAGGCCGTGCTCGGCAAGTTCCTGGCCGCCTGGGCGTTCACCGGGATCGCGCTCCTGTTGACGTTTCCCGTCTGGATCACGGTCAACGTACTGGGCCGACCCGACAACGGCACGATTCTCGCCGGCTACGTGGGCAGTCTGCTGATGGCGGGCGGGTACCTGGCGATCGGCGCGGCGATTTCCGCCACCACCAAGAACCAGGTGATTGCTTTCGTGGTAAGCGCCGCATTGTGCTTTGTGTTCACGGTAAGCGGCGCGCCGATCGTGCTCGGCTTTTTCGCCGGCTGGGCGCCGAAGGCGATGGTCGAGGCAATCGCCTCGTTCAGCTTCCTCACGCACTTCAACGCGATCATTCGCGGCGTCATCGATCTGCGCGACCTGGTCTATTTCGCCTCGCTCATCGCGTTGTTCCTGTTCGTGAACGCGGTCGTCGTCGAGATGAAGAAGGCGAGATAGCCATGCCGGACTCGACCCTGATCAAGCGCGATCTCAACTCCGCCGCCGGCATCGTCCTTGCGGTCGTCCTGTTTTTCGCGCTCAACATCGTCGCCGCGGCGATGCTGCGCTCGGCGCGCATCGATCTCACCGCCGATCGGCTGTATACGCTGTCCTCGGGGACGCGCGCGATTCTGGCGCGGATCGACGAGCCGATCGCGCTGCGCTTTTACTATTCCGAGCGTCTGGGCAAGGAGATTCCAAACTACGGCGTCTACGCAACCCGTGTGCGCGAGATGCTGCAGGAATACGAAAGCGCCGCGCGCGGCAAGATCAGGCTCCAGCTCATCGACCCGCAGCCATTCTCCGACGAGGAGGACCGCGCGGTCGCCTCGGGGCTTCAGGGCGTGCCGCTCAACCAGCAGGGCGAACTCGTCTATTTCGGGCTTGCCGCTTCGAATTCGGCCGACAAGGAGGACGTCATCGCGTTCTTCCAGCCGGAGCGGGAGCGGTTCCTTGAGTATGACCTCACCAAACTGGCGTTCAATCTTGCGACGACCAAGAAAAAGGTCGTGGGCGTGCTCTCGACGCTGCCGTTGCTGGGCGAATTCCGCGGGCCCGCCCAGGCGAGCGAGCCGTGGGCGATCTACAGTCAGCTCAAGCAGTTCTTCGAGCTTCGCTGGCTCGACCGCGATGTCGCCGATATTCCGGCCGAAATCGGCGTGTTGATGGTCGCCCATCCGCGCGACCTCACTGAAAAGACGCTCTATGCCGTCGATCAGTTCGTGCTGCGTGGCGGGCACGCGATCATCTTCGTCGACCCGCATGCGGAGAGCGAGTTTGGCCGCCCGGGGCCCACCGGGCTGCCGGCAGAGACGGGGTCGAACCTCCCCAAGATTTTCGAAGCCTGGGGCATCGAATTGGTCAACGGCAAGTTCGTCGGCGACCGGCTGCTTGCCCGCCGGGTCAACGCGGGGAGCGAGACCCGCATCCGCGCGGTGGATTACGTCGCGTGGCTCACGCTTCGCGAAACCAACTTCAACCACGACGACATCCTGACGACGGACCTTGGCCCGGTGAACGTCGCGAGCGCCGGAATTCTGAAGCAGCACCAGGGCGCATCGACCAGCTTTACGCCACTTATTACGACGACCGACCAGGCGATGCCGATCGACGTCGACAAGCTCCGCCTCGCTCCCGATCCGGTGGCGCTCCTTGCCGATTTCAGGCCGACTGGCGAACGTTACGTCATCGCCGCGCGCATCCGCGGGCCGGCGAAGACCGCCTTTCCCGACGGCCCTCCGAGCGAGAAAAAACCACCTTCTGCCGAGAGCAAGGACGGCGCCGCGATGCCTGGGGAACCGAAGGCGACGCCCGAGCCGGCCGCCGTCGAGCCGATGACGCCGCAGATCAAGGATTCGAAGGGATCGATCAATCTGATCGTCGTTGCCGACAGCGACATTCTTCAGGACCGATTTTGGGTGCAGATCGCCGATTTCTTCGGCCAGCGCGTGGCGACGCCCACGGCGGCCAACGCCAATTTCGTCGTCAACGCGATCGACAACCTGTCCGGCAGCGACGAGCTGATCGGCCTACGCTCGCGCGGCCAAGCAACGCGCCCATTCGTCGTCGTACAAGAGATTCAGCGCGATGCCGAGTTGCGTTTCCGGGCGAAGGAACGCGAACTCACCGAAAAACTGCGCGACACGGAAAAGAAGCTGAGCGAGCTGCAGACCAAGTCGCAGCCGCAGGAAGGAACGGGCGGACGCGTGATTTTGACCAAGGAACAGCAGGAGGCGATCGAACAGTTTCGTGGCGAGATGCTGAAGATCCGCAAGGAGCTGCGCGACGTTCAGCACGATCTTCGCAAGGACATCGAGGGGCTCGAAGGCTGGGTCAAGTTCATCAATATCGGCCTTGTTCCGATGCTGATCGCCGGCGCGGCAATTTTGCTCGGACTTGCGCGGGCCAGGCGCCGGCGCCGCGCCGCGCAAATCTAGTGGGCACGCCAGGTTTCGCGCGATGAGAACGAAATCGATGCTGGTGCTGACGGCGGCGGCGGCGATCACGCTCGCCGGCGCCATCGCCGTTTCGTGGCAGGGAAACACCTCGCGACCCGAAACCGGCGTGGGTGAGCTGCTTTATCCCGCGCTCGCCGGCCGGCTCAACGATGTTGGCTCCGTCGTCGTCGCGAAGAGGGAGGCGACCTTCGTTTTCGAGCGAAAGGGAGACGCCTGGGTCGTCACCTCGCGGCATGATTATCCCGCCGATTTCGAGCGCGTCCGGAAGCTGTTGGTCGAGATCGCGAGTCTCCGAACGGTCGAGGCGAAGACGTCGTCGCTCGCGGGCTATCGCACCCTCGAGGTCGAGGATCTGTCCGAGGCCGGAGCGAAGTCGACCCGCGTCACGCTCAAGGACGCCAGCGGCGCCGAACTCGCCAGCATCTATATCGGGAAGTCACGCTTTGCCCAGGGGCGTCCAGAAGGCGACGGGGTTTATGTCCGCAAGGCGGCCGAAGCGAAGAGCTGGCTTGCCCGAAACCGCATGTCGGTCGATCGCGATATCGCGCAATGGCTCGACCGCAAGCTGATCGACGTGGCCCAAGACAGGATTCAGCGCCTCTCCGTGGTCCAGGCAGACGGGGCACGCCTGGTCGTCAAACGCGACACGCCGGCCGACAAGGATTTCTCGGTCGAATCCCCTCCGGCGGACCGCAAGCTCAAGCCCGCCTACGACATCGATGCCGTTGCCACCGCGTTCAGCTTGCTCGAGCTCGACGATTTTGTGCCCGCCGGCGACGTGACATTTGCGCCGAACGCTCCGATCACCGAGGCGACGACCTTTGATGGTCTCACGGTGACGGCGTCGTTCGCCGAGCAAAACGGCAGGACCTGGGTTCGCTTTGCGGCAAAATTCGCCGCCCCCTCAACGCCGATCAATCCGGACGACGAGCCGGCAAAGAAGCTCTTGTCACCGGAGGCGGCGGCGAAACAGGCGGAGGATATCAACCGCCGTCTCGGCGGCTGGGTTTATACGCTCTCGACTTGGAAGCTCGAAACCCTGCGCCGCAAGCTCGACGATTTGCTCGAAGCAAAAGC
>CAZLYV010000189.1:0-5053 GCA_964563665.1 uncultured Acetobacteraceae bacterium | reverse complement strand
CATGCGACTTTCGAAACAGGCTCTAATGTCCCGCCATTCCTCGGGCGGCCGATCAACGGCGTAGCCGCGTCGTCGTCCGCCACGGCCCTCAAAACCGTTGATCGGGCGGCGCAAAGGTTCTAATTGATCGGCCCGAAACGGCTCGTTTGACAACCTGACGGCGGATTCCCCTGGCGCATGGCGGCCTTGGACCAACTCGAGGCGGATTCGATCTACATCCTGCGCGAGGCGTACGCCCGCGTTCGCCCGCTGATGATGCTGTGGTCGCTGGGCAAGGATTCGAACACGTGTGTGTGGCTCGCCCGCAAGGCGTTTTACGGGCGGGTGCCGTTCCCGGTGGTCCATGTCGACACCGGAAAGAAGTTCAAGGAGATGTACGCCTTTCGCGAGCGCTATTCGCGCGCGTGGGATCTCGACCTGATTGTCGGCGACTGTCCGCCGCTCGATGCGATCGACCCGACGCTGCCGCCCGCCGCGCGCTCGGCCGCGCGCAAGACGGAAGGCCTGAAGCGGCTCATCGAGCGCCATGGCTTCAAGGGCATCATCGCCGGCATAAGGCGCGACGAACAGGCGACGCGGGCCAAGGAACGCGTCTTCAGCCCGCGCGACGCGAGCGGACAGTGGGACTTCAAGAACCAGCCGCCGGAGTTCTGGGACCAGTTCAAGACCGATATCCCGCCGGGCGCGCATTTGCGAATCCATCCGCTTCTGGGATGGACCGAGCTCGACGTCTGGCGCTACATCCGGCGCGAGAAGATCCCGCTCGTCGAGTTGTACTTCGCGCGAAACGGCGAGCGATACCGCTCGCTGGGCGACGAGGACATCACCCACCCGATCGCGTCCAGCGCGGCTACGCTGGACGAGATCATCGCCGAGCTCGAGACGACGCGAGTCTCCGAACGCAGCGGCCGGGCGATGGACCACGAGCGCGAGGACGTCTTCGAGCGCCTGCGCTCGGCCGGATACATGTAGCGGCGCCCGCATGAGCGCGCGCATCGAGGCCCCGGATCTGCAACGAGCGATCCTCAAGATCGTCATCGTCGGCCACGTCGACCACGGCAAATCATCGCTGATCGGCCGCCTGCTCCACGACACGGGCTCGCTCACCGAAGGCAAGCTCGAGGAACTCGCGGCGGCGAGCGAGCGCCGCGGCATGCCGATGGAATGGTCGTTTCTGGTCGACGCGTTTCAGGCCGAACGCGACCAGGCGGTGACGATCGATTCGACCCGCATCTGGTTCAAATCGCCGCTTCGCGACTATGTGATCATCGACGCGCCGGGGCACCGGCAGTTTCTCAGGAACATGATCAGCGGAGCGGCCAGCGCCGATGCGGCGCTGATGGTGATCGACGCCGTGGAGGGCGTGCGCGAACAGACCAGGCGCCACGCCTATCTCCTTCATTTGCTGGGCATCGGGCAGGTGGCGGTGGCGATCAACAAGATGGATCTCGTCGACTACGCGCATGTGCGCTTCGAATCGGTCGCGGCGGAGATCACCGGGTACCTCGGGGAGCTGGACGTGAGCCCGACCTATATCGTGCCGATCTCGGCACGGGTCGGCGACAACACCGCCCGGCGGTCGGCCGCGATGGCGTGGTACGACGGGCCGACGATCCTGGAAGCGATCGAGCGTTTCCACGGCGCCAGCGTGGCGACCGACCGGCCGCTGCGTTTTCCCATACAGGACGTCTACAAGTTCGACGAGCGGCGCATCCTTGTCGGGCGTATCGAGTCGGGCACGCTCAGCCTCGGCGATACGCTTCTCTTCTCGCCCTCCAACCGCAGCGCGCGCGTCAAATCGATCGAGGCGTGGAATGGGGCGATTGCGCCGGTCAAGGCGCATGCCGGGCAGTCGATCGGCATCACGCTCGATGACCCGATTTTCGTCGAGCGCGGCGAGATCGCGAGCCACGCCGCCCAGGCGCCGGTGCTCAGCACCGTCTTGCGGGCCAAGCTGTTCTGGCTCGGCCACGAGCCGCTCAAATCCGGCAAGGTCTACAAGCTGAAGATCGCCACCCGCGAGACGTGGGTCACCGTCGAGTCGATCGATCGCGTAATCGATACCGAGACGCTCGCCCATCGCTTCAACGTATCGCCGGGGACCGACGATATCGCCGACGTGATTTTGCGCGCGCGCGATTTGCTCCCGCTCGACGAGCATGGACTAGGCCTCACCACGGGACGTTTCGTGCTGCTCGATGGCTTCGATACGGTGGCCGGCGGGCTCATCTCGACCGAAGGCTATCCCGACCAGCGGCACACCCTTAACGTGAAGTCGACCAACGTCTTCGGCGTCGACCACCGCGTCACCGTCGACGCCCGCGCGCGGCGCAACGGCCATGTCGGCGGCGTGCTGTGGTTTACCGGCTTGTCGGGCGCCGGCAAGACGACGCTCGCCATGGAGGTCGAGCGGCGCCTGTTTCAGAAGGGTTACCAGGTCTTCGTGCTCGACGGCGATAACGTTCGCCTGGGTCTCAATACCGATCTCGGTTTCTCGCCCGACGACCGCAGCGAGAACATCCGCCGCATCGGCCAGGTGGCGGCGCTGTTTGGCGCGGCCGGGTTCATCTGCATCACCGCCTTCATTTCGCCCTACCGCTCCGACCGCGACCGGGCGCGAAAGGCGGCGCAAGGCGCGTTTTACGAGATCTACGTCAAGGCCAGCCTCGCGACGTGTGAGAAGCGCGATTCCAAGGGCCTCTATCGCCGCGCGCGCGCCGGCGAAATCGCCGATTTTACCGGCATATCCGCCCCCTACGAGCCGCCGACGGCGCCCGCGCTCACCATCGACACCGAGGCGCATGGGCTCGAGGACTGCATCGCCCAGGCGCTCGATTTCGTCGAGCGTGCTTTCTCGCTGGTCACCCGGGAAAATGGCAATCCACCGGCGGCCGAAACACGCGAGATAACCCGACTTGGCGACTGACTGTAAAAGCCGCTCTCGCGCCGCGCCAAGGCGTCGCCGGCCGTGATACAACGGCGCTACTTTGCCCGACGCGTTCTCGCATGCCCTTGCTTAGAGACCTTTTAACGCTTGTCCGTCGCTTCGAAGCGAAGCTCGGTGGCGGCGCAATCGGCGCACGACTTTCGCGCGGCGGGGCGGCCGCGCTGGCGGTCAACATCGCCGGCCTGGCGATCGGCTTTCTTCTGCAGCTCATCCTTGTTCGTGCGATCGGCGTCGAGAGCTACGGGCGATTCGCTTACGCGCTCGCCTGCCTGAACGTCCTCGGGCTGATCGCGCTCTGCGGTCACGATATTCTGCTGCTGCGCGAGATCGCCGCATGGCGGCCCCAGGGCGAATGGGCGCTGCTTTCCGGCGTGCGGCGGCATGCCTACAGCGTTGTCGCGCTGATTTCGCTCGTGCTCGCCGTGGCCGGGTCGCTATTTCTGGCGGCGTATGAGGGGCCTTCCAGTGAATTCCGCTGGACGTTTCTCGTCGCCATGGCGGCCCTGCCGATCCTGGCGATGCTTCGGTTGACCGCGACAGAGGTACTCGCCGGCGGCGCACCGGCGCTGAGCGCCGCCCCGGAGCGCATCGGGCGCGACGGCCTGGCGCTGGCGCTCCTCGGCGCCGCCGCGGCGATCGGAGTTTCCCTCACCGCGGTCGAAGCGATGGCCTTGCTCGCCGCCGGCCTCGTCCTTGCGTTGATGGCGGCGCTGCTGGCGCGGAGCAAAGTCTTCGCCGGCGATCCGCGACCAGCGACCGCTCTATACCGGCGACGCGAGTGGATCGGCGCGGCGGCCGCCTTTGCCGCGCTTGGCGGATTGCAGATGTTGGTCCATCGGCTCGATGTGATTCTGCTCGGCTGGCTCGCCGGTACGACGGCCGCCGGGCTCTATTGGATCGCCGTCGCGATCAGCGAAATCGCGACGTTGCCGATGCTGGCGCTGGGCTCGGTCGCCGTGCCGGCGATCGCCGCGCTCTACGCGCGCGACGATCTTGCGGCCAAGCGGGCAACCATGCGCAGCGCCACGATACGGATGGTCGTCGGCACGTGCCTGTTCGCGGCGCCGCTGTTCGTGCTGGCGCCATGGCTGCTTGGCGCATTCGGCGCGCGGTTCATCGAGGCAACCGACGCGTTGCGCATCCTGCTTCTGGGACAGTTCCTGCGGGCGCTTGCCGGTCCGGTGCTCGCCATGCTGGCGTTGACCGGGAACGAACGCGTGGCGACGGCGATCCTGGCGGCCGCCGCGATCTGCGACGCCATTCTTTGCGTCGTCTTGATTCCACGCTACGGTCTTACCGGAGCGGCGATGGCGTCGCTGGCCGTCTGGGCGGGCTCGCATCTCGTGATGACCGTGCTTGTCTGGCGGCGCTTCGGATACGTACCGCTGTTTGCCTCGCACGCGCCGTAAACGAGGAGGCGCCAATGACCCGGTCAACGCCGCCCGGCGCCATAAGCTCCCCCGACACACCGACGACCGACAAGGCCTCGCCCGAATACTGGAGCCGGCTGTGGGCCGAGGGTCCGCCGCCAAGGCCGATCGATCCTGGCGGGCGCACGCCGAAGAATTATGTCAATCGCCGATTTCACGCCTATTTCCGCAGCGCATTCTCGGGGCTCGAGACGGCGGGCGCCCAGCTTCTCGAGCTCGGCTGCGCGCGCTCGGCCTGGCTGCCGTATTTTCATCGCGAATTCGGATTGCACATAACCGGACTCGACTATTCGGAGATCGGCTGCGCGCAAGCGCGCGCCGTCCTCGCCGCGGCCGGCGTGTCCGGCGAGGTTGTTTACGCCGATCTCTTCGCGCCGCCGCCCGCGATGCTCGAGAAATTCGACGTCGTGGTGTCCTTCGGCCTCGTCGAGCATTTCTCGGACACCGCGGCCGCGCTTGGCGCCTGTGCCCGCTTTCTCAAGCCGGGCGGGATGATGATCACCACGATCCCGAATCTCTCCGGCTGGCTCGGCGCGATGCAGCGCCGTCTTGACCGTGCCGTATACGACATCCACCTGCCGCTCGATCGCGAGCAGTTGGCCGAAGCACACAAGGCGGCCGGGCTCGACCCCATCGCTTGCGACTACTTCATGTTCGCCAACTGGCAGGTGATCAA
>CAZLYV010000188.1:3188-5095 GCA_964563665.1 uncultured Acetobacteraceae bacterium | reverse complement strand
ATGGACTATTACTTCGTTTGTCTGGAATCAGCGGCCGACTTGCCGAAGCTGCGCGCCTTTCGCGACTGGATCCTCAGCGAAGCGGCGACGACGCCACGGATTCCCGCAGGAAATAAACCAGATCGAGCGGCGGCGGCGCCACGGCGGTCGCCGACAACAGGCCGTGCACCTGCCCGCGGTGATGGGTCTGGTGATTGAACATGTGCCCGAGCACGAAGCGCATCGGCGTCGCCGCGGACTCGCCCGCCATGGTCTTGTAACGCAGCGTGGTGTTGAGCGTCGGTTCATCCATCGCATCGACGACGTTGATGATCTGTGCGTCCTCCGCTTCCCGCGCCACCCGCAAGCCGAGGAATTCGACATAGAGAATCTGGTCGAGCGCCTTGATTCCCGGATCGCGACCGATGATACGGCCGAGCCAGACGCGGTCGCCGACCAGGATGTGATTGAGCGTGGCGTGGATCGAGCCGAAGAACGACGGCCGCTGCTTCAGGTATTCGGCCTCGGGCAGCTCGCCGCAGGTGGCGTAGAGCCGCTGATTGGCCCACCGGTTGTAGCGCGCCAGCGTGTGGAAATACTCCGACTTCATTTACGCAACTCCGATCGCGACCCATCGCCAGAAATGCCGGAGAGCCGGTGAGGACTTTAACGCCCCGTCGGCCGATTGCCAAAGCCGATGCGCTGTGCTCGGTGTATTCACACCAGCATATTCACGCCAGTGTGTACACGAATGTGTCGCGACAATTTCGCTGTGGCGCGCGCGCGGGCGATCGGCGAGAAATACCACACTGGAGCTTGTCCATGGCGAAATCGAACTCCTATGGCTGGCTGATCGTCGCGCTCTGCTTTCTTGGCTTGAGCGTGACGATGTCGGCGCGCGCATCGCTCGGCCTCACCATGCCGGTATTCGAGGCCGAGTTCGGCTGGTCGCGGAGCTTCATCTCGACCGCGGGCGCCGCGACGTTGATCGTCATGGCGCTGGTGGCGCCGATGGCGGGGAACGCGCTCGACCGCTTCGGGCCGCGTGTTCTGTTGACGCTTGGGCTGGTCGCCGCCGCGATCGGGTTGTCGCTGGTGGCCTCGATGGAGACCAAGTGGCAGCTCGTCCTTTTCTTCGGCGTGATCTCGGCGATCGGGTTCGGCACGGTCGCCAATCATGTGGTCAGCACGACGATCGCGCTGCATTTCGACGAGAATCGCGGGCTCGCCACCGGCATCGCCACCGCCGGATCGACCGCCGGCCAGCTTCTCCTGGTGCCCCTTCTTGCGGTGGTGCTTTCGAGCACCGGCTGGCGATCGAGCTATCTGGCGCTGGGGCTCGCCGCGCTGGCGCTGGCGCCGGTGTTCTGGCTGTTGCTCCGAAGCCGCGATTCGGGCGCCGCACGCGCGCACGGCGCCACGGTCGAGCCGCTCGGCCGGCGGCTCGGGTTTCTCCTCCGCAGTCCGGTGTTCCACGCGCTCTTCTGGAGCTTTACGATCTGCGGCTTCACGACCTCGGGCGTGATCGAGACGCACCTGATCCCCTACGCCATTGTCTGCGGTTTTCCGCCGCTGGACAGCGCGACCGCCTACGGCGTGCTCTCGGGCTTCAACATGCTGGGCATGATGGCGGCAGGCTATCTCGCCGATCGCGTGCATCGGCCGCTGTTGCTGGGGCTCATCTACATCTTTCGCGGCATGGCGTTCATCCTGCTGATGCAAATCGTCGGCGACTACAAGTTGCTGCTGATTTTCGCCATCGCGTTCGGCGTGTTCGACTATTCGACCGTGCCGGTGACGGCGAGCCTCGTCGCCTCGCATCTGGGCTTGCGGATCATGGGCCTCACCATGGGCATATTGTCGGCCGGCCATGCGCTGGGCGGCGCCGCCGGCGCGTTCCTCGGCGGCTACTTCTTCGATCTCTTCGC
>CAZLYV010000188.1:0-3088 GCA_964563665.1 uncultured Acetobacteraceae bacterium | reverse complement strand
AGTTCCGGCCGGTCCTTGTAAAGCTCGAGCGCCTCGGGGTTGGCGAGCGCCTCGCGGTTCTTGATCGGCCGGCCGTGGACGATGTCGCGCACGGCAAGCTCGACGATCTTGCCCGACTTGGTGCGCGGAATGTCGGCCACCTGGACGATCTTCGCCGGCACGTGGCGCGGCGTGGTGTTCTTGCGGATCTGGTCGCGGATCTTCTTCTCGAGCGCGGCGTCGAGCTTGGCGCCATCGCGCAGCCGCACGAACAAGATGACGCGGACGTCGTTGTCCCAGTCCTGGCCGATGACGATCGATTCCAGCACCTCGTCCACCTGCTCGACCTGGCGGTAGATCTCGGCCGTGCCGATGCGAACGCCGCCCGGATTCAGCACCGCGTCCGACCGGCCGTAAATGATCACGCCATCATGCGCGGTGATCTCGGTCCAGTCGCCGTGCGTCCATACGCCCGGGAAGCGCTCGAAATAGGCCGCGTGATATTTCTTGCCGTCGGGATCGTTCCAGAAGCCGACCGGCATCGAAGGAAACGGCTTCAAGCAGACGAGCTCGCCCTTGGCGCCGCGCGACGGCTGGCCGGTCTCGTCGAACACCTCGACCGCCAGACCCAGCCCGCGGGCCTGGATCTCGCCCCGCCACACCGGCCCGATCGGATTTCCCAGCACGAAGCACGACACGATGTCGGTGCCGCCCGAGATCGAGGCGAGATGAACGTCGCGCTTCACCTTGGCGTAGACGTAGTCGAAGCTCTCGGCCACCAGCGGCGATCCGGTCGAGGTGATGGTGCGCAGAGGGCCAAGTTTGTGGCTCTTGATCGGTTCGAGTCCCGCCTTGGCGCAAGCGTCGATGAACTTGGCCGAGGTGCCGAACAGCGTCATGTCGGCGGCGTCGGCGAAATCGTAAAGCACGTTGCCGTCGGGATAAAACGGCGAGCCGTCGAACAGCAGCAGCGTCGCCTCCGAGGCGAGCGCCGAGACGAGCCAGTTCCACATCATCCACGAACAGGTGGTGAAGTAGAACACGCGGTCGTCCGGCTTGATGTCGCAGTGGAACCGGTGCTCCTTCAAGTGCTGGAGGAGCGTCCCGCCCACGCCGTGCATGATGCATTTCGGCACGCCGGTGGTGCCCGACGAATAAAGAACATAGAGCGGATGGTCGAACGGCACCCGGACATAGTCGATGTTCGCGGCCTTGTGGGCGGCGATGAAATCGCCGAGCAGGACCGCCTTCGCTAGACCGCCAAGATCGGGCGCCGGGTTTGCGTACGGCACGATGATGATCTTCTGTACGCTCGGCAGCCGCTCGGCGATCTCGCCGAGCTTGGCGAGACAGTCATGGCTCTTGCCGTTGTAAAAATAACCGTCGACGGCGAACAGCACCTTGGGCGCGATCTGGCCGAAGCGGTCGATGACGCCCTGTACCCCGAAATCGGGCGAGCACGACGACCAGACGGCCCCGCGGCTCGCCGCGGCCAGCATGGCGATCGGCGCCTCGGGCATGTTGGGAAGGTAGCCGGCCACGCGATCGCCGGATGCAAGACCGAGCGCCGCGAGCGCTTGAGCAAGGCGCGAAACGGTATCGTGCACCTCGCCCCAGCTCAGCGTGCGGCGCACCTTGTCCTCGCCCCAGAAGATCATCGCCGGTCCGCGATCCTTCCGGCGCAGCAGGTTTTCGGCGAAGTTGAGCCGGGCTTGGGGGAAGAAGCGCGCGCCGGGAAGTTTGCCGCCGTCGGCCAGAGCCGGGCCGCCGCGCATCTCGCCGATCACGCCGCAGAAGCGCCACACCTCGCTCCAGAACTTCTCCGGTTCGGCGACCGACCAGCGCCACAGCGCGCCGTAATCGGCGAGCTTGACCCCGTGCGCCCGTTCGACCCCGCGCATGAAGGCGGTGAGATTGGCGGATTCAACGCGCGCCTGCGACGGCTGCCACAAGGGTTGGTCGCTGGCGGCCGGCTGGACGGAGGCAGGCATGAACGGTCTCCTCGAGCAATCACGATCGCCGTGCGGGCCCCGGTCTCCGCCGATGGCCGGGTCGCCGCATCTGGCCGAGGCGCGATTTAAGCCCAAACCCGTCGCGCACGGAAGGCGCGTGATCACGCGAGGCCGCCCGCGCAAACCGGACGCGAGGCGAGGCGCGCCGGCGCGCAAGGCTGACTTGCAGTCATCGGGGCTGGCGCCCTGGGGTCGGTTGAGTCTAGCTTCGGTCTTTCACCGCCTGCCCGACGAATGCCCGATCGCCCGTTTCCCTTGTGGTCCTGTGGAATATTTGGCGCTGCCCCTGCCGGGCCGGTACGGGGCGCGCTGTGGATGATGGCGGCCTGCTTTTGCTTCTCGGCCATGAGCGCGATCATCCGGCAGCTTTCGGTGGATATGCCGCCGTTCGAAATCGTGTTCTTCCGCAACCTGCTTGGGCTTGCTTTCATGCTGCCGTGGCTGATGCGGGCCGGATCGGCGGCGCTGAAGACCGAGAACCAGAGGCTCTATATCGGCCGGTCGGTGATGGGGCTCTTCTCCATGCTGTGCTGGTTCTCGGCGCTCGCACTCATGCCGCTCGCCGAGGCGACCGCGCTCTCCTTCACCTCGCCGCTGTTCGCGACGCTTTCGGCCGTGATCGTGCTGGGTGAAGTGGTGCGTGTGCGCCGCTGGACGGCCACGCTCGTCGGGTTTCTCGGCGCCATGATCGTCTTGCGGCCGGGTTTCCATCAAATCGGGCTCGCCGAGGGGCTGGTGCTGCTCTCGGCCGCCTCGGCCGGCTTGAATGCGATCCTGGTCAAGCAGCTCACCCGCACCGAATCCGCGAACGCCATCGTCACTTATATGACGCTCTACATCACGCCGCTTTCGCTCGTGCCCGCCTTGTTCGTCTGGGTGGCGCCGCCGCTCCACGCCGTGCCGCTGCTGATCGCGCTCGGACTGTTCGCGACCCTCGGCCACCAGGCGCTGACCCGCGCCTTCGCCGCCACCGATACATCGGTCGTCATGTCGTTCGATTTCGGGCGTCTCCCGTTCGTGGCGGTGATCGCGTGGCTCGCCTTCGGCGAGGCGCCGGATTTGTCGACCTGGATCGGCGCCGCGGTGATCGTCGCCGC
>CAZLYV010000187.1:0-5110 GCA_964563665.1 uncultured Acetobacteraceae bacterium | reverse complement strand
TCGCCGCATCTCGATGCGTTTCTCGAGATGCTCTCAGCCGAGCGCAACGCGTCGCGCAATACCCAAATCGCCTACCGGCGCGATCTCGGCGACTTCGCCGGTTTCCTTGCCCGGCGCCGTCGTCATCTCCATCAGGCCGAGGCGATCGACGTGCGGGCCTATTTGGCGCGAATGGAACGTGCGGGGTTGACGGCGCGAACGAGCGCCCGTCGGCTCTCGGCCCTGCGTCAGTTCCACCGCTTTCTCGTTGCCGAAAACATACGTTCCGACGATCCCCTGTCGGCCATCGATTCGCCGCGCCTTGGCCGGTCGCTGCCGAAAATCCTCGCGGAGAACGAGGTGGCGGCGCTGATCGGGGCGGCGAACAGCAAGACCGGGCCGGAGGGCAAGCGGCTCGTGGCGTTTCTCGAAATCCTCTATGCCGCGGGCCTGCGCGTTTCGGAACTTGTCGGACTGCCACTCGCCGCAATATCGCGCGACGAGCGGTTCCTCACCGTGCGCGGCAAGGGTGACAAGGAACGCCTCGTTCCCTTGGGCGAGCCGGCACGCGATGCGATCGCAGCCTACAAGGACGTTCGCCGCAAATTCCTCGGCGAGGGTCGGACGTCGAAATTCCTGTTCCCCTCGCGCGCCGCTGCCGGCCATCTGACGACGGCGCGGGTGGCCCAGCTCATGAAGGAGCTCGCGGCACCGGCCGGGATCGATCCTCGGCGCTTGTCGCCCCACGTTCTTCGGCATGCCTTCGCCACCCACATGATCGATCGCGGCGCCGACTTGCGGAGCGTGCAGCAGATGCTGGGCCACGCCGACATCGCCACCACCCAAATCTACACCCACGTCGCGCGCGAGCGGCTGCAGCGTCTTGTCGGCCAGTACCATCCGCTGGCGCGGCGCAAGCCCGCGCCTCCAAAAACGCGTTAACTCGATGGCATCAGCCGCCTTGCCGGAAGCATCGATCCCGGTCTAAACACTTGAATGATCCGCCCGGTGCCCAAAGCACGCGTTTTTCCAAGGAGCCCCGCCGAGAATGGCTGCCGGACCGAAGAAATCCGCCGGTAAATCGAGCCGCAGCAAAGCCCGCAGATCGGTGACTGCTGGCAAACGCGCGCCACGCAAGACAAGGGCGAAAGCGCAGGCGGGTGCGAAAGCTTCGACAAGCTTGAAGCTGGCGCGGAACCAAATCAAGAAACCGCCGAAGAAGGCCGGCGCTCTAAAGAAGCGTGTGCCCAAAATTGCGGCAGCCAAACGAGCGATGGCAAAGCAGAAGCTCAAGCCGCGCGTGGCGGCTGCCCGGCCGGTGCTTCCCTCGGGCGTCATTTTCCAGGCGCCGATCAAGCCCGGATATGATCGGGTCCTCAACTTCGATGCGGTGGCGTTTATTGCCGAGCTCGAACGCAAATTTGGACCTCGGCGTCGGCGCCTGCTTGGCCGGCAGCAGGAGTTCCAGGCGCGGCTCGATGCCGGAATGAAGCCGGATTTCCTCGCCGAGACGGCGAAGGTCCGCGGTTCCGACTGGACGGTGGCGCCGCTGCCCAAGGACCTGCTCGACCGCCGGGTCGAAATCACCGGCCCGGTCGATCGCAAGATGGTGATCAATGCGCTCAATTCGGGCGCCAGCGTCTTTATGGCGGATTTTGAGGACGCCAACACGCCGACCTGGTCGAACCTGATCGAAGGCCAGCTCAATCTCCGTGACGCCGTGCGGCGGCAGATCACCTTCACCGACCCGTCCTCCGGCAAGTTTTACCAGCTTGCAGACAAGACCGCCGTGCTGTTCGTTCGCCCGCGCGGCTGGCATCTGCCGGAAAAGCACGTGCTTGTCGATGGCGAGCCGATGTCGGGCGGGCTGTTCGACTTCGGCTTGTTCTTCTTCCACAACGCCCATGAACTGATCCAGCACGGCACGGGACCCTATTTCTATCTGCCGAAGATGGAAAGCCACCGCGAGGCGCGGCTGTGGAACGAGGTGTTCAACCACGCCGAGGACGGGCTCGGACTAAAGCGCGGCACGATCAAGGCGACCGTGCTGATCGAGACGCTGCCGGCCGCCTTCGAGATGGACGAGATTCTCTACGAGCTCCGCCAGCATTCGGCCGGCCTCAACTGCGGACGCTGGGATTATATTTTCAGTTTCATCAAGAAATTCAGCAACGATCCCGGCGCCGTCATGCCCGATCGCGGCACGGTGACGATGGCCGTGCATTTCCTTTCCTCCTACAGCCAACTCCTGATCAAGACCTGCCATCGGCGCAACGTCCACGCGATGGGCGGCATGGCGGCGCAGATCCCGATCAAGGGCGATCCGGTGGCGAACGAGCAGGCGCTCGCCAGGGTGCGCGCCGACAAGGAGCGCGAGGCGAACAACGGCCATGATGGCACCTGGGTCGCCCACCCGGGCCTTGTTGCGATCGCCAAGGAGGTGTTCGATCGCCTGATGCCGGGCCCCAATCAGATCGCGCGCAAACGGCAGGACGTGCATGTCGCCGCCGCCGATTTGCTGCAGGTGCCCAAAGGCCCGATCACCGAGGCGGGCCTGCGGCAGAACATCAATATCGGAATCGGTTATATCGAGGCTTGGCTTCGCGGCTCGGGTTGCGTTCCGCTCTACAATCTGATGGAGGACGCCGCGACGGCGGAGATTTCGCGCACGCAAGTCTGGCAATGGATTCGCCATCAGGCGAATCTGTCCGACGGGCGTTCGATCGACCGAGCGTCGTGCCGGCGGGTGATCGACGAGGAGCTCGAGAAAACGAAGGCGCTGGTGGGCCCTAAGCGCTTCGCATCCGGCAAGTACCAGTCGGCGGCGAAACTGTTCCAGGACCTGATCGAGGCCGATCCATGCCCCGATTTCCTGACCCTTCCCGCCTACGACATGGTCGTTGCCCAGGAGGGATATGCATGACGGAGCGTCGATGAGCTTCTCCATCGTCAAGCAGACGACCCCGCGGCTCAACCGCAGCGAGCTTGCGGTGCCCGGCAGCCAACCGCAACTTTTCGAGAAGGCGGCGCGCTCGGCCGCCGACGTGATATTCCTCGATCTCGAGGACGCGGTGGCGCCCGACGACAAGGAGCAGGCACGGCGCAACGTCATAGTGGCGCTCAATGACATCGACTGGTCGGGCCACGCGATTTCGGTGCGGATCAACGGCCTCGATACGCATTACATGTATCGCGACGTGGTCGACGTGGTGGAGAACGCCGGCGCCCGGCTCGATCTCATCATGATTCCCAAGGTCGGCACCGCGGCCGACGTCTACGCCCTCGACATGCTGGTGACCCAGATCGAACAAGCCAAGGGGTACAAAAAGCGCATCGGCTTCGAGCTCATCATCGAGACAGCACTTGGCCTTGCCAATGTCGAGGCGATTGCGGCGGCAAGCCCGCGGCTCGAATCGCTCCATTTCGGCGTCGCTGATTTTGCCGCTTCCACCCGCGCGCGCACGACCAATATCGGCGGCGCAAATCCGGACTACGCGGTGCTGACCGATGCCGATGCGCAAGGAAAGCGCCATACCCATTGGGGCGACGTGTGGCACTACGCGCTTGCCCGCCTTGTCGTCGCGGCGCGGGCAAATGGCCTTCGGCCGCTCGACGGTCCCTTCGGCGATTTCAAGGACGAGGCCGGGTTCAGCGCGGCGGCCGCGCGCGCCGCGGCGCTTGGCTGCGAAGGGAAATGGGCGATCCATCCGAGCCAGGTGGCGCTCGCCAATGCCGCCTTCACCCCTTCCGAAGCCGAGGTGGCAAGGGCGCGCCGAATCCTTGCCGCTATGGACGAGGCGGCGCGCGCCGGCAAGGGCGCGGTGGCGCTCGACGGCAGGCTCATCGACATCGCCTCGATCCGACAGGCCGAGGCCGTGGTCCGCAAGGCCGAGCAGATCGCCGGTCCGCCGGGCTGATCGGGCTGGCGGTGGCCCCTTCCCGCGAGGGGTCTTGCAAAGGGGTAAGGGCCCCCGGCGTTTACCCGTCCCGTCGGTCCATGTTAGGTATGAGCCATGGTGCATTATCTCGACTTCGAGAAGCCGATCGCCGAGCTCGAAGGAAAAATCGAGGAGCTGCGGCATCTTACCGGCGCCCACGGGCTCAACATCGCCGAGGAGGTGGGAAAGCTCCAAGCCAAGGTCGATAAGCAGCTGCGCACGACCTACGGCCGGCTTGCGCCGTGGCAGAAGGTCCTGGTCGCGCGCCACCTCAGCCGGCCGCATTTTGGCGACTACGTCGGGGCCCTGGTCGAGGAATTCACGCCGCTTGCCGGCGACCGGGTGTTTGGCGAGGACACCGCGATCGTCGGCGGGCTTGGTCGATGGGCGGGACAGGCCTGCGTCGTTCTCGGCCACGAAAAGGGCGCCGAGACCGAGGACCGGGTTCGCCACAATTTCGGCATGGCGCGGCCCGAGGGGTATCGCAAAGCGCAACGCTTGATGCGGCTCGCCGACCGCTTCCGCCTGCCGGTCGTGGCGCTGGTCGACACGCCCGGGGCCTATCCCGGGATCGACGCCGAGGCCCGCGGTCAGGCCGAAGCGATCGCACGGGGCTTGCAGGTCTGCCTCGATATCCGCGTGCCGTTCGTCGCGGTGGTGATCGGCGAAGGCGGTTCGGGCGGCGCGGTTGCGATCGCCGCCGCGAACCGGGTGTTGATGCTGGAGCATGCGATCTATTCGGTCATCTCGCCCGAAGGCTGCGCCTCGATCCTGTGGCGCAGCGCCGCCCAGGCGCAGGCTGCCGCCGAAGCGCTCAGGCTCACCGCCCAGGATCTGCTGCAATTCGGGATCATCGACGAGATCGTCCCCGAGCCGCTTGGTGGCGCGCATCGCGATAGCACGCGAATCATCCGGGCGGTGGGCGAGGCGGTGACGCGGAGCTTGCGCGATCTTCGTGGCCATTCGGGCGATGTGCTTCGCCAGATGCGGCGCGAGAAATTCATCGAGATGGGCCGGCAGGATATTTCGTGAGGGTGAACGCTCGGCGAATCTGAAACGTACGGCGGAGCCAAGTCATGGACGAAGTTATTTTTGCAGTCGAGCCCGCCGTCGAGGGTGGATACACGGCCCGCGCCTTGGGCATTGCGATTTTCACCGAGGCCGATGATCTTGATGCGCTACGAGCGAATATC
>CAZLYV010000186.1:0-5132 GCA_964563665.1 uncultured Acetobacteraceae bacterium | reverse complement strand
CCACCTCGTCAATAGGCCGCTATAGATCCCGAATCTTCGCGCCATTCAGTTCGGCTAGGATGCCCGGTAGCACGGGCAGGAATCGATCGCCGTGGCCGCGCACGTTGCAAAGCTGCAGCGTCTGGTTCACGGCCTGGGCGATGAACGCCGCTGCCGGCGCCTGCTCGGCCAGCTTCGTATAGAAACGCATATCCTTGCCGGCAATGCGCAACGGCCCCCTCAGATGGCTGTCGTCGCCGTCCAGCACCCAGGGCATGACCATCTGGAACATCTTGCTGTTGGCGCCCCCAGCCGAGATCACCTCGTAGAATTTGCGCATGTCCACCCCGAGCTTGGCGGCGGTCGCCGCCGCCTCCGAGATGATCGCGCAGGTGCCGATCGAGATGAAATTGTTGATCAGCTTCAGGATGTGGCCCGCGCCGAGTGGTCCCACTTCGACGATAGTGTCGGCGTAGCATTTCATCACCGGGCGAAGCTTTTTCACCGTCGCGGGATCCCCGCCAACATAGGTGCTGAGCTTCCCCTCCTCGGACTCTTTCGGCGTGCGGCCTAGCGGCGAGTCCACCATGGCGGCGCCCTTCTTCTTGAGGTCGGCCGCGATCTTGCGCGTCGAATTCGGGTCGGCCGTGGTGCTGTCCACCACGATTAACCCGGGATGCGCACCCGCCAGCACCCCATCCCGGCCGTAGACCATGGCTTCCACCTCGACCGAGGACGGCAAACAGAGGAAAAGAATGTCGCACTCGCGCGCCATGTTCGCCGCGCTGCGGCCTTCCCTCGCGCCGCGCTTCACCAGATCGTCGACCGGCGCACGGTTGCGATGGCCCATAACGACGAGCGGATAGCCTTTTTCAACGATGTTCTTCGCCGCGCCGTGGCCCATCAGCCCGACGCCGATATAGCCGATCCTAGATTTACTCATCGAGCATTCTCCTTTGCTATCACTTCGTTGCGCCGATCGCGTTGTCGACGCGAAAACGTTTTTCCAGATGCTGCGCCCAAACCGACAGCGGCCAGCACAGCGCGAAATAGAGCGCCGCCACGATGGGGTAGACGATCGTCGGCTGGAACGTGGCGTTGGTCATCAACTGTCCCGCGCGGGTCAACTCGACGAATCCGATGATCGACGCCACCGCCGTCGCCTTCACCACCTGCACCAGAAATCCGACGGTGGGCGGGATGGCGATGCGCACGGCCTGCGGCAGGATCACCAGCCAAAGCTGCTGCAAATAGGTCAGCGATATCGAGCGCCCCGCCTCCCATTGCTCGCGCGGTATGGCCTGGATGCAGCCGCGCCAGATATCGCCGAGAAACGCCGCCGTATACCCTGAGTAGGCGATCGTCACCGCCGTCCACGCGTCCAGGCGCAGCCCGAACAGCCCCAGCCCGTAATAGACGAGGAAGAGTTGCATCAACAGCGGCGTGCCTTGGAAGATTTGGATATAGCCGGCCGCCAGCAGGCGGATCGGCGCCAGTGGCGAAATGCGCAACAACGCGATGAAGCCGCCCAGCGTGCCACCTATCGCAAAGGCGATGAGCGACAGGACTACTGTCCACCGCGTGGCGGCCAGGATGAACAGGAACTCGTTGGTGGAGAATTGGCGCATTGCTATCTGCCGCGCCCGTGCACGAACAGGTACCAGTAGACCGCGGCAAAGAAGCCGCGGAACGCTACGGCGATGGCGAGGTACATTAGCGTGGCGATTATGTAGACCTCGAATGCGCGGAAGGTCGTGGATTGCAGCGTGTTGGAGATCGCCGTCAGTTCATTCGCCGAGATCGCCGACACGACCGCGGAGCCGAGCAGCAGCAGGACGAATTGACTGACGAGCCCCGGAAAGACCGCTTGCAACGCCGGAAACAACACGATCAGCCTGTAGACCTGAAAGCGGGTCAGCCCGAGGGCGACGCCCACTTCGATCTGGCCCACGGGTATTGACTGCACGCCCGCGCGCACGATCTCGGTCGCATAGGCGCCGAAGTTGATCACCAGCGCCGCCAGCGCCGCCTCGTTCGCGTCGAAACGAATGCCGAGCGAGGGCAGTGAAAAGAAAATCACGTAAAGCTGCACCAGCAGCGGCGTGTTGCGGACGGTTTCGACATAGGCAGCGACTAGCATCCGCAACGGCTTTGGCCCGGCCGTGCGTAGATAGGCGCAGATCACCGCGACCGTCAGGCCCAGAACCAAGGCGACCGTCGTCAGGCGGATGGTCAACCACGCGCCGGTCAGCATCCGGTCGAAATGGTCTAAAACGATGCCGAACTGAAAGACGTAGGTCACGCGCCGGTACTACCGCTGCGGCTTCAAGTGTCTTGCATCGGGCCACATCCCGCCCCTTCGGCCTTGCGGCGAAAGGGCGGGATAAAAAGCCTAGCCCCGAGAGATGAGGACGACCTCACATCGAAGGCAGGTCGATCAGCTTCACGCCGGTGTGCTGTTCGTAGATCTTCGCCAGCACGCCGTTATGCTTATTCACGAAGATCCAGGTGTTGACCCATTGCAGCAGGTCAAGGTTGCCCGGCTTCACGGCAATGCCGTAATAGGCCGTGCGTACCGTGAACTTCGATTCGATTCCCTTGTCCGGCGCCTTCTTCGCCAGGTCGTTTATCAGGAACGCCGCGCTTCCGATGGCGTCCACCTGACCAGTCAGCAGGGCCTGCTGCGTCGCCGCATGCTCGTCGAAAAATACGATGTTCGTGCCCGGCGGCGCGATCTTCGGCACTTCTTGCTCTTCCAGCGTAGCGCGGGTCATGCCGATCTTTTTGCCGGCGAGATCGGCCGGTCCCTTGATGTTCACGTTCTTCGGCGCGCCTATGACGATGCTGAGCGCCCCGTGCGGGTTCGAGAACCACACCGACTTCGCGCGTTCCGCGGTGATCGATAGCGAGGAAATCGCCAGATCGGCGCGATCCGACTGCAACGCCGGAATGCGCTGCGGGCCGGTCACCTGTACCAGCTCCAGTTCTACGCCCAGATCCTTGGCGAGCTGGCGCGCGGTTTCGACTTCCGAGCCAGTCGGCTTGTTGTCTTTGTCGAGAATGCCGAAGGGCGGCGAGGTCAGCTCCGCGGTAATGCGGATCTTCTTCTCCTTCAAGATGCGGTCCAGTGCCTGGGCATCGGCCTGGACGGTACCCAACGCCAGGCCGAATATCGCTGCCGCGGCGGCAGCGAAAAATCGCGATGCGAACGACATGGTGGTTTCCTCCAAGATTGTTCCCATTTCCGAACACCGGCCCCCCTATTGGCGAAGCCGCATCGACCGCGCCGGGCGTGCCCCGGTGCGCCGAATCTGTCTCAGTCTTTCCCAGCTCTCAGCCCGTCGATCCCTGCCTTGAGCGCCTGCTGAAAAACCCCACTATCCGTGCCGTAGCATAGCATGCGGAAACCCCAGTCGAGATATCGCCGGCCCGTCTTCACGTCGCCACACAGGATCCCGGCCGCCTTGCCGTTGCGCTTACAGGCGTTCGCCAGCTTCTTCACCGCCGCCTTGTACTGGGGATGCTCGAACTGTCCATCGATGCCCAGCGAGTTGGTCAGATCGAAGTGGCCCATCCACCCGACATCGATCCCGGGCGTGGCCATGATCGCGTTGACATTCTCGATCCCGACCGCCGTTTCGATTAGCGCGATCACCAGCACACGCTCGTTCGCTGCCTTCATCTTGGCGACATGATCGCCGTCGGCGTAGTCGTCATGCGCCACGCCGAAGGCTAAGCCACGCACGCCATGCGGGCGATAGCGGCACCACGACGCGATCTTCGCCGCCTGATCGGCCGTCTCGACCATCGGTACCATGATGCCCATGACGCCCGCATCGAGCATGGGCGCGATGAGGTGGTAATGCGTGCCGGTGACGCGCACCATCGGCGCAACGCCGGTGCCGCGCGCATAGGCGACTTGGCTCTTAATCGTATCGATACCAACGCCGCTGTGTTCCGTATCGAGGATCACGAATTCAGCACCCGCGTTCGCCATAATCTGGCAAAGGCCGGGAGTGAAGAATTCGAAGGCCATCTGGCCCAGGGCCGTGCCGCCCTTCATGACTTTCGCGCGCACCGGATTTTCACGCATGGATGATTCCCCCCTCGCCCCTCGGTCAGCTCAAAGCCGGATCGATCACCGTTCGATCAAGGCCGACCGCCTGGGCGGCGCTCATGATTTGCCCGCGCGTCGCGTCGTCCAGCGGGATGCCGTTCTTTTCGCGATCGGCGCGCACGCGCTGCTCCACTTCTCCAGGCACCAGCACTTCGCCGCCAGGCGTGATCGGCGGCGAAGATTTCACCCAGGATTTCAGCCGCTGCACATCCGCGGCAAAGGCCGACTCGCCGCACAGACTGTCGGCGGCGATCAGCACGGATAGCATGTTGTTGACCAGGCGCTTTGCCGTGGGATTGTCGGGATGGCTCGATCCGCCGCCGGTCAGCGCGCCGGCCAGCACTTCGCACATCAGCGACAGGCCCGAGCCTTTGTGCCCGGCGATCGGCAGGATGGCGCCGGGCGGGTTGGCGTAGAACACCTCGGCGTCGCGCGTCGGCTGGCCCTTGCCGTCCAGGATGGCGCCGGCGGGAATCGGCTCCTTTTTGTTGCGAGCCACCTGGATTTTGCCCTCGGCGATCACGCAAGTGGACATGTCCAAGATCATCGGCGCGGCATCCTTCATCGGAACGCCGGCGGCGATCGGGTTGGCCGATAGGCGGCGGTCGCTGCCGCCATGCGGCGCCACCAGAATGCCGAAGCCCGAGGTATTCACGAAATGCAGCGAGACCAGCCCCGCCGCCGCGGCCATTTCAGCCCAGGCGCCGATGCGGCCGAGATGGCCGACATTGCGCAGCGCAAGCACGGCGAGGCCTTTCGACCTCGCCCGTTCGATCGCCGAAGCGAGGGCGGCGCGCGCGACCGACTGCCCATAGCCGAATTGGCCGTCGATCATCAGCAGCACGCCTTCATCGCGCAGGGTTTTCGGCTTGCGGTTGGCCAGCACCATTCCTTGCTTCTGCCAGTCGATGTACTTGGCCACGCGGATCACCCCGTGCGAGTCGTGGCCGACGATGTTGGCCTCGACCAGATGATCAGCGACCTCGTGCGCTTCTTGCGCCGCGCAGCCGGCCGCGGCGAAGATCGCCCGGACGCC
>CAZLYV010000185.1:3777-5157 GCA_964563665.1 uncultured Acetobacteraceae bacterium | reverse complement strand
CTAGTGCTTGAGCTCGCGCACGTCGGCGAGCCGGCCGGTGATGGCCGCCGCCGTGGCCATCGTCGGACTCATCAAATGCGTACGGCCGCCGCGCCCCTGGCGGCCCTCGAAGTTTCGATTCGAGGTGGACGCACACCGCTCGCCGGGCTCGAGCCGGTCGGCGTTCATGGCGAGGCACATCGAGCAGCCCGGCTCGCGCCACTCGAAGCCGGCCTCGCGGAAAATCCGGTCGAGGCCCTCCTCCTCCGCCTGCCGCTTGACGAGGCCGGAGCCGGGAACCACCATCGCCTGGACGTGGCCGGCGACCTTGCGGCCCTTGGCGATCGCGGCGGCTTGGCGCAAATCCTCGATGCGCGCGTTGGTGCACGATCCGATAAAGACGCGATCGACCTTGACGTCCTGAAGCCGCGTTCCGGGCTTGAGGTCCATATAGGCAAGCGAACGCTCCATCGCCGCGCGGCGATCGGGATCGGCGATCTCGGCCGGATCGGGCACCGCGCCGGTGATGGGCAGTACGTCCTGCGGGCTCGTTCCCCACGTCACCTGGGGCGCGATGTCGGCGGCGTTGATCGTCACTTCGGTGTCGTAGCGGGCGCCGGGATCGGAGGGCAGCGTCTTCCAGTATGTGACGGCCGCCTCCCACCGCGCGCCCTTGGGCGCGAAGGGGCGCCCTTGCAGGTAGGCAACCGTGATGTCGTCGGGGCCGATCACGCCCGCCCTGGCGCCCGCCTCGATCGACATATTGCAGATCGTCATGCGGGCTTCCATCGACAACTTGCGGATCGCGGCACCAGCATACTCGATCACATGGCCCGTGCCGCCGGCGGTGCCGATCTTGCCGATGATGGCAAGGATCAGGTCCTTTGCCGTGACGCCGAACGGCAGATCGCCGACGACATTGATTCGCATGTTCTTGGCCGGGCGCTGGATCAGCGTCTGGGTGGCGAGCACGTGCTCGACCTCCGAAGTGCCGATGCCAAACGCCAGCGCTCCGAACGCGCCATGGGTGGCGGTGTGCGAATCGCCGCAGACGATCGTCATGCCGGGCTGGGTCAGGCCCTGCTCGGGTCCGATGATGTGGACGATGCCCTGACGGATATCCGACATGCCGAAATAGGCCACGTCGAACGCGGTGCAGTTCGCCTCCAGCGTCTCGACCTGGATGCGGCTCTCCTCGTCGGTGATCCCGGCGCTGCGATCGGTCGTCGGCACGTTGTGATCGGCGACCGCGATCGTCGCCTCGGGCCGGCGGACGCGGCGGCCGCTCGCGCGCAGGCCCGCGAAGGCTTGCGGGCTCGTCACCTCGTGGACCAGGTGGCGGTCGACGTAGAGCACGCAAGTGCCGTCGTCAGCCGTGTGAACGACATGGCTCTGCCAGAT
>CAZLYV010000185.1:0-3677 GCA_964563665.1 uncultured Acetobacteraceae bacterium | reverse complement strand
GCCGTGGCCCCGCCGCCAATCTTTTCGGTAATGCGCGCCTTCTTGCCGGTGCGCCCGCGCAGGTAATAGAGCTTGGCCCGGCGCACGTCGCCGCGGCGCATCACCTCGATCGCGGCGATGCGCGGACTATAAAGCGGGAACACGCGCTCGACGCCTTCGCCGAACGAAATCTTGCGCACCGTGAAGTTCGAATTCATGCCCGCGTTCTTGCGCGCGATGCAGACGCCCTCGAACGCCTGCACGCGCTCGCGGCTGCCCTCGATCACCTTGACGCTGACCCGGAGCGTATCGCCGGGCCCGAACTCAGGGACCGGTCGCGCGGCGGTCAGCTTGGCGATCTGTTCCTTTTCGATCTGTTCGATGATGTTCATGACCGTCTCTCCTTGATGGATCCATTGTAATGCGTTTGCCGGCAAAGGGCATCTCACCCCTGACCTGGCCCCGCGCGCTCGGCGTAGCGGGTCCACAAATCGGGTCGCCGCTCGCGCGTCAGGCGCTCGGCCTCGACGCGCCGCCAGGCGCGTATCTTCTGGTGGTTGCCTGATACCAGGACGTCGGGCACCGCGCGGCCCTGCCAGAGCTGGGGCCGGGTGTAGTGCGGATATTCGAGCAAGCCGAGTCCGAAACTTTCCTCGACCAGCGATTCGCCCGCGCCCACGACGCCGGGAAGCAGCCGCACGCAGGCGTCGATGAGCGCGATCGCCGCCGGTTCGCCCCCTGAGAGCACGAAATCGCCGAGGCTCAACTCCTCCAGCCCGCGAGCCTCGATCACCCGCTGATCGACGCCCTCGAAGCGCCCGCAAAGCAGCGTGACACCGGCCCCCGCGGCAAGCTCGCGGATACGCGCTTGCGTGATGAGCCGCCCGCGGGGCGTAAGATAGATCATCGGCGCGTCCGGCAGATGCCGGCTTGCGGCGGCAAGGGCGGCATCGACCACGTCGGGGCGCATCACCATGCCCGGCCCGCCGCCAAACGGCGCATCGTCGACGCTGCGATGCCGATCGTTCGCGAAGTCGCGAATGTCGCGCGCCACCAGCGCCCAACGCCCGTCTTCGCGGGCGCGGCCGGCGAGCGAGCATGCGAGCGGCCCGGGAAACATCTCGGGGAAGATCGTCAGCACCTGCGCCGTCCAGCTCATCGCACGCTCCCCCGGGATGCAACCACAGAGCCATAGGGAACCACGGAGGCACAGAGACTCAGAGAAGAGGGGATCAGCATGACGCCATCACGAGCACAAAAAGACGGCGTGGTCGGCGCGCAAAGCGCGCCAATCTCGTTCTTTTTTCTTGCCGTATCTTCGCGCTGAAATTTCATTTCCGGTCTCTTTCTTCTCCGTGTCTCTGTGCCTCTGTGGTTCCCTGCTTGTCCTCGTCCGCCGGCCGCGCCTCGCTCTCAGCTGGCAGTTCGACAACGAGCCGGCCGCCTTCGACATCGATCATCGGCACCACCCGTTTGGTGAATGGCAGCCAGAACGTTGAGCCTTCGATCCGTTCCACCTCGAGCAAATCGCCGGCGCCGAAGTTCTGCATCGATTTCACCCGCCCGAGCGAAGCACCCGCCATCGTTTCCACCCGCAGCCCCTCGAGATCGGCGAGGTACCATTGTTCCCGGCCGGGCTTGGGCAGGACGCCCCGCGGGACAAAAAGCCGCAAGCCGCGGAGCGCTTCCGCCGCGTTGCGATCGGCCACCCCGTCGATCTTGGCGATCGCCATGCCCCGCACCGTGCCTCGCACCTTGACGCGGAAGGTCCGCGTGCCGGTTTCGTCGCTAAGCGGCCCGTAGGCGCCGACATCGCCCGGCGTGGCGGTGAAGCTGCGGATCCGCACTTCGCCGCGCACGCCATGCGCTCCGGCGATCGCGCCGAGCAGGACCCGTTTTTCAACCGGCATCGCGCCCTGGCCACGTCGGTCCTGGCGTTGCGACCACGGATGGCACGTTCATCGCTCGACCGCGAGGCCTCAGGCCTGCGCTTCCTTGGCCGCCTCGGGCGCGCCCGGGGCCTCTTTCGCGCGATCGCGCGTCTTGGCGCGGGGAGCGCTCTTCTTCGGCGTCTCGCGGATCACCGGCTTGGGCCCGAGATTCGCCTGGAAGAGAAACAGCGCCACGCGTTCGGATGGCGTCGCCCCCACCGAGAGCCAGTGCTTGATGCGCTCGACCTTGAGCACCACGCGCTCGGGATGGCCCTTTTCGAGCATCGGGTTGTAGGTCCCGAGCCGCTCGATGAAGCGCCCGTCGCGCGGGCTGCGGCTGTCGGCGACGACGATGCGATAGAACGGCCGTTTCTTCGCCCCGGCCCGGGACATGCGGATCTTGGTTGCCATGTGTCGTTGCGGTCCTTTCGTCTCGTGTTGGTGACTGGGTTTCAAGTCTCGATGGATGCGATCGATCGCTAACGCTCAGCGCCGGAACAGGGAGTTGAGGCCGGCGCGCATCATGCCCTTCTCGCCGAGCTTGGTGACCTGTTTCACCATGCGGCTCATCTCCATGAACTGCTTGACCACGCGGTTCACCTCCTCGACCGAGGTGCCCGAGCCCGCCGCGATGCGCCGCTTGCGGCTGGCATTCAACAGCTTGGCGCTGCGCCGCTCGCGCTTGGTCATCGAATTGATGATCGCTTCCTGCCGCTTGAGCGCGCGGTCGTCGACCTTGGCCGCGCCGAGCTGCTGCTTCACCTTCTGCACGCCGGGCAGCAGGCCCATGACGCCGGTGAGGCCGCCCATCTTCTTGAGCTGGCGGAGCTGCGCCGCCATGTCGTCGAAATCGAACTCGCCCTTGCTGACCTTCCGGGCCAGCTCTTCGGCCGCTTCCTTCTCGACCGTCTCGGCCGCCTTCTCGACCAGCCCCACGACATCGCCCATGCCGAGGATGCGGCCGGCGATGCGGTCGGGGTGGAAGGTGTCGAGCGCGTCGAGCTTCTCGCCGATGCCGATGAGCTTGATCGGCCGGCCGGTGACGGCGCGCATCGACAGCGCCGCGCCGCCGCGCGCGTCGCCATCGACGCGGGTGAGCACGATGCCGGTGACGCCGACTTTCTCATTGAACGCGCGTGCGGTGTTGACGGCGTCCTGGCCGGTCATCGCATCGACCACCAGCAGCGTTTCGACCGGCCGCACCGCCTCGCTGAGCGCGGCGGCCTCGGCCATCAGCTCATCGTCGATCGCCAGACGGCCCGCGGTATCGAGGAGAACGACGTCGTAGCCTTCGCGCGCGCCGACATCCATCGCGCGCCGCGCAATCTCGACCGGCGATTGACCGGCGACCACGGGGAGCGTCGCGATCTCGGCCTGCTGGCCGAGCACCGCGAGCTGTTCTTGCGCCGCCGGCCGCCGCGTATCCAGCGAGGCCATCAGCACCTTCTTCTTCTCGCGCCCGGACAGGCGCCCGCCCTTCGAAAGCATGAGGGCGAGCTTGGCCGTCGTCGTGGTCTTGCCGGTGCCCTGAAGGCCAAGCATCAGGATCGGCACCGGCGGGTTGGCGCGAAGATTGATTTCGGATGCGGTCGAACCGAGCGTCTCGACGAGGTGATCGTGGACGATCTTGACCACCATCTGGCCCGGCGCGACCGATTTCACGACCTGCTGGCCGATCGCCTTGAGCTTGACCCCGGCGATGAAGTCCTTGACCACCGGCAGCGCCACGTCGGCCTCGAGCAGCGCCACGCGCACTTCGCGCAGCGC
>CAZLYV010000184.1:1841-5229 GCA_964563665.1 uncultured Acetobacteraceae bacterium | reverse complement strand
AGAAACCGCCGCGACCATAACGCTGTCCGAGATACGGCAATGAATCGGGAAAAAAGTGATCGTGAATGTCGAACGCGGTCATATTTGCGTTGCGTGAAGGTCGGGAATGCGCCTCATGCCTCGACAAGCTCAGCATGAGGTCTATTTTTGAGATCGCGCGTTCTCAGCCGACTCTGGCACGCGGGCGTGCGCGGGCCGCCACACGACGCTGACGCTTCTTCAGGGCGCGGGCCAGCGCCTGGACGCTGGCGTAGCCGCCACTGGCGTAGAGCAAGGGCTTCGCCTTCTGCCGCACGCTCATGGCCACGACTTGGCCGATAAAGATCGTGTGCGTCGTCGCCGCCACCTGCTCGCTCACCACGCAATCGAACGACGCCAGTGCGCCGGCGAGCGAGGGGGCGCCCGTCTTGAGCGACACCCAGCGCCCGGCGCGAAATCGCGCCTCGCCCCTGACGCCGTCGTGGCCGGCAAAGCGCGCCGCCAGATTATGGTGTCCGTGCGCCAGCACATTGACGCAGAAACGTCGGCTGCGGGCGATCGCATCGTGGGCCCCCGCGGTGCGTTTGACGCAGACCAGGATCTGCGGCGGTTCAACCGACAGCGAACAGACCGCGGTCGCCGTGAGTCCGCTCGGCGTCCCGTCCTCGGCGGTGGTGATGATGGTGACGCCGGCGGCGAGACGGCGCATTCCTTCCTTGAACTGCTCGGGCGCGATCGCCGGAAGCTTGTGCGTTTCGCCCGCCAAATGCGCGCTCACTTGTGTCGGCACCTTTGAGCCTGGCTCGAACGCCGGGCCGGCATCAGGCCGCCTTTTCGGCGTCGGCGAAACGCGGCATGACTTTCTCGGAGAACAGCTTCATCGAACGCTCGGCGGCCGCCACCGGCACGGTGTTGAAATTCACCTGCAGCGAGGCGATCTCGAACCCGCCAACCTTTTCGTTGTAGTCGGCGATGCTGTCGGCAATTTCGTCGGGCGTGCCGACCCAGGCGCCGCCCTTCTGCACCTGGCTCTCGAATGTCTCGGCACGCAGGCCCTCGATGATCTTGTCGTAACCGGGATAGTCCTTCGAGCTCACCCCTTCGGTCCAGGCCGAGGCCGCGCTCACCAGCGATTTGAGATACCGGTTCATCGGGTCGCGCGCGATCGCCACCGCTTCGGCGCGCGTCGGCGCGCAGAACATGTGAAAGGCCAGCATGACTCGCCCCGCTCCGGGATGTCCGGCGGCGCGCCATGCATCGCGATACATCTGGAGCAGCTCCTTCATCTTGCCCCCGGCGAGCGGAATGGCCATCACCGCATGACCGGCTTTCCCTGAATCGATGAACGACTGGGGGGTGCCGAGCGCCGCCACCCAGAACGAGGGACGCGGTTTTTGGGTCGGCCGCGGCAGCGAGGTGATGTTCGTGAAGCTGTGGAACTGCCCTTTGTGGCTAGCGTTCTCCTGTTCGAGAAGAATGCGCACCTGCTCCATGCCCTCGGCAAAGCGCGCGCGGCTCTCGTCCGGACTGACGCCGAAGCGCCTGAACTCGTGCGGCAGGAAAGCGCGCGCGAAGCCGACCTCGAGCCGGCCATTCGAGATGGCGTCGAGCATGCCGATTTCGCCCGCAAGCTTGAGCGGATTGTTGAATACCGGCAAGACTGCGCCGGTGATGAGGCGCGCGTGCCGGCTGCGCATCGCGGCCGCGGTCAGAAAGACGATCGGGTTCGGGCTGTAGCCGCCGTAATCTTCGAAATAATGCTCGACCGTGCGCACATGCGTGTAGCCCAGCGGATCGGCAAGATCGACCAGGCCAAGACTTTCCGCGAAGTATTGCCTGGCCGACTTCACCTTCGGGCCGATATCGGGAAAAAACTGAATCCCAAATTCCATCGCATATTCCTCCTCGCCAGGCACTAAAGCGGTCACCGACCGGATCGCGAGTTACCATGCACATCAAGATTAAGGCCGTGCGCGAGTGTAGCGAACCGACGGGGTGAATACAGCCGACCTGATCAGTACACAGACTAATTTGGCGACACGGCAAGGCATGATCAATGCAGAACCTGCGGTTGCAGATCACGCATGGTTCTGCTCTTGCAGGTTCGATGCCGATGCCGCAATATCGCTCCCTGCTCAGGCATTCGAAATCACTTGGCCGGAGAGCATGCGCGAGCGTAACACGGTGAGCGAAACGGACGGGCAAGCGGCGGCGTTGGACGTCGCTGAAGAGATCATAGCCTACCAGCTGCGCGAATCACCGGGGCATTTGCTGCGGCGTTGCGCGCAGCGCGCGGTCAGCATATTCGCCGAGGAAGTCGGATCGCGCAAAATGACCGCGCGCCAGTTCGCGTTGTTGATCGCCGTCTCTCAGCGCCCCGGATTGACGCAGTCCGATCTGGTCGAGGCGACGGGCATCGATCGCTCGACCGTGGGCGAGATGGTCAAACGCCTGGTGCGACGCGGCCATCTTCGCCGCAAACGCAGCGGCGTCGATCAGCGCGCAAATTTGCTCTATGTCCAACCAACCGGCACGGAAATCCTGCGTTCCATACTCGCCGCGGTCGCGCGCGCGGAGAGCCGTATTTTCGACCCGGTGCCGCCCGAGCTCAGATCGTCTCTCGTGACGGCGCTCAAGCTCATGGCGGGACAGCGTGAAGATATGGCATCCTCCACTCGGGAGTAGAGGCCATGACCGCGAACCCGCTGTGTTGCCGCCCACTCGGCGCCGTACTCGTCGGCGCCATGGCTGTTATTGCGTTCGAGCTCGGTTTGACGACGCCGGCCCGCGCGGTCCCGGTCGATATCGAGCTCGTGCTCGCCGTCGATTGCTCGCGCAGCATCGACGACGATGAATTCGCCTTGCAGATCCGGGGCTATGCCTCGGCGCTCGTGCACCCGTCGGTCGTCAAGGCGATCCAGTCGGGGCAGCGGCGCGCGATCGCGGTTACCTATGTCCAGTGGGCGGGGCCGTTGCTGCAGGCCCAGGTCTTGCCGTGGACGCTGATCAGCGATCGCGAGTCGGCCGAGGAGTTCTCCGAACGGATGGTTGCGACTCCGCGCAATTTCCGCGGCGGCGGCACGTCCTTGTCGGGAATCATCGACTACGCGCGCCCGATTTTCGCCAAGAACGATTTCGAGGGCGAGCGGCTGGTGGTCGACATTTCGGGCGACGGCATCAACAACTCCGGGCGTCAGCCGCAATCCGCCCGCGACGAAGCCGTCGCGGCGGGGATCGTGATCAATGGCCTGCCGATTCTGACCGAAGTGCCGTGGCTCGACGATTATTTCCGCGAGTACGTCATCGGCGGTCCCGGTGCGTTCGTGATCGTGGCCACGAACTTCGACGCCTTCGCCGCGGCGATCCGCAACAAGCTCATCCGCGAGATTGCCGGCGAGGATTTCTGGCG
>CAZLYV010000184.1:0-1741 GCA_964563665.1 uncultured Acetobacteraceae bacterium | reverse complement strand
AGTCGACCAGCGCCACCACCACGCGACGGTTGCGCTTGCCCTTGCTTTCGATCTTCTCGACGACGACCCGGCCAATCTCGCCGGTCGCGCGCACATGGGTGCCGCCGCAGGGCTGGAGGTCGACGCCGGCGATGTCGAGAAGCCGCACCCGCCCGAGGCCGGTCGGCGGCTTGACCGACATGGTTCGCACCAGCTCGGGGTGCGCGTCGAGCTCATGGTCGGTGATCCAGCGCGGCGCCACCGGGTGATTGGCGGCGATCAGCGCATGGAGCTTCGCCGCGATCTGCTCCTTGTCCAGCACCATGTCGCCCGAATCGAAATCCAGGCGCGAACGCTGGTCGCCCACTTGACCGCCGGTCACGCCGGCCGGCACCGCCGCGCAGAGCAGATGGAGGCAGGTGTGCATCCGCATCAGACGGTGACGGCGTGCCCAGTCGATTTCGGCCGTCACGGTTTCGCCGACCGCCGGCAGCGCCTCGCCCGGCATCGGAACGTGCAGGATCTCGCCGGGCGCGATGCCTTTGCGCGTATCGGATATGCGAACCACGCCGCCGCGCGCGCGCCGAAGCTGCCCGGTGTCGCCTGGCTGGCCGCCGCCCATCGGATAAAACACCGTGCGGTCGAGACGAATTCCGGCGCCATCCACGGCGGTCACGGTCGCGGTGCAGAGCTTGAGATAACCGTCCTCGCGGAACAATTCCTCGGTCATGCGCGCTTCCTCTCGGCGACGTCCGGTTCGGCGAGCACGGCCATATAGAGGCTGCGATCGATGTTGCCGCCCGAGAGCACGAGGGCGATACGCTTGCCGGCGTTGATCGCCCGCTCCTTGAGCGCGGCGGCGAGCGGCGCGGCGCCGGCTCCCTCGGCCACGTTGTGGGTGTCGGTAAAATAGGCCCGAATCGCCCCGCGAATTTCGTCCTCCGACACCGTGACGACGCGCGCGGCGCCCTTGACGATGATCGCCACCGCGTCGGCCTTCGGCACGCGGCAGGCCATGCCATCGGCCATCGTGTCGGCGGAATTGGTGCTGACCGGACGCCCGGCCGCAAACGAGAGCGCGTAGGCCGCCGCCCGCTCGGCGACCACGCCGATGATCTCGGTCTTGAGGCCCAACGCGTCGCGCGCGGCAATCACGCCGCAAATCCCCGAGCCGAGCCCGATCGGCACGTACACGCGATCGAGCGCGGTCACGCCGCCGAACAGCTCGAGCGCATACGAAGCGACGCCCTGGATGAGGTCGGTGATGAAGGAATCGACGAAGTGGAGCCGACGCTCGGCCGCGATCTCGATCGCGTATTCGTAGGCCGCCTGGAAATCGGAGCCGTGCTCGATCAACGTCGCGCCCATCGCCCGCATCGCGGCGTTCTTCTCGACGCTGTTCGCCTGCGGAACGACGACGCTCGCCGTAAGCCCGACGCGGCGGGCGGCATACGCGACGCTCTGCCCGTGGTTGCCGCGCGTCGCCGCGATGACGCCGGCAAGATCGGGCCGCGCCGCCTTGAGATTTGCCAGATGGAGCACGCCGCCGCGCACCTTGAACGCGCCAACCGGCGTGTGGTTCTCGTGCTTGACCCAGACTTCCGCGCCGGCGCGCGCCGAAAGCAGCGGCCAGCAATATTGCGGCGTCGGCGCCATTATGGCGTGCACCCGGGCGGCCGCCGCTTCAAGATGCGCAAGCGTGAAGAGATTGCTCATGGCCGCCGATAATAGCAGGCGAACGGCGTCGGTCGAGACCGCGATT
>CAZLYV010000183.1:0-5311 GCA_964563665.1 uncultured Acetobacteraceae bacterium | reverse complement strand
GCGCTTTAACGCGCTCATCATCGTGCTGCCAAGCGCGGCCGGCGATTCGGCGACCCGGATGCCGGCCGCCTTCATCGCCTCGATCTTGTCCCCGGCGCCCCCCTTGCCGCCGGAAATTATCGCCCCGGCATGGCCCATGCGCCGCCCGGGCGGCGCGGTCAGGCCGGCGATGAAGCCCACCACCGGCTTCTTGACCGGCGACGATTTGACAAACGCGGCGGCATCTTCCTCGGCCGAACCGCCGATCTCGCCGATCATGATGATCCCTTGCGTCTCGGAATCGCCGAGGAAGAGATCAAGGCAGTCGATGAAGTTGGTGCCGTTCACCGGATCCCCGCCAATGCCGATGCAAGTCGACTGCCCCAGCCCGGCGGCGGTCGTCTGCGCCACCGCCTCGTAGGTGAGCGTACCGGAGCGCGAGACGATCCCGATCTTGCCGCGGACGTGAATGTGGCCCGGCATGATGCCGATCTTGCATTCGCCCGGCGTGATGATCCCGGGACAGTTGGGGCCGATCAGGCGCGTGCGCGTGCCGTGCATCGCGCGCTTGACGCGCACCATGTCCAGCACGGGAATTCCTTCCGTGATGCAGACGACAAGCCGCACGCCCGCGTCGACCGCCTCGAGGATCGCATCGGCGGCAAAGGGCGGCGGCACATAGATGGCGCTCGCATCCGCGCCGGTCGCGGCCGCCGCCGCCGCCACGGTGTCGAACACCGGCAGATCGAGGTGCTTCGTCCCGCCCTTTCCCGGCGTGACGCCGCCCACCATCTTGGTGCCATACGCGATCGCCTGTTCCGAGTGGAACGTGCCTTGGGCGCCGGTGAAGCCTTGGCAGATGACCTTCGTGTTCCGGTCGACGAGAACGGCCATCGGGGTTACGCGGCCTCCTTGACCGCCTTGACGACCTTCTCCGCCGCGTCGGCGAGATTTTCGGCCGCGATGATCTTGAGCCCCGACTGCTTGATGATCCTTTTGCCGAGATCGACGTTGGTGCCCTCGAGGCGCACGACCAGCGGCACATCGAGCGATACCTCGCGCGCCGCGGCGACGACGCCCTCGGCGATCACATCGCAGCGCATGATGCCGCCGAAAATGTTGATCAGGATGCCTTCGACGTTGGGATCGGAGAGGATCAGCTTGAACGCCGCCCCGACGCGTTCGCGCGTGGCGCCGCCGCCGACGTCGAGGAAGTTGGCGGGCTCGCCGCCGTAGAGCTTGATGATGTCCATCGTCGCCATGGCGAGGCCGGCGCCATTCACCATGCAGCCGATGTTGCCGTCGAGCTTGACGTAATTGAGCGCGTGCTTGCCGGCCTCGCGCTCCATCGGATCTTCCTCGGATTCGTCGCGCAGTTCCTCGAGCTCCTTGTGGCGGAAAAGCGCGTTGTCGTCGAAATTCATCTTGGCGTCGAGCGCCAGCACCTCGCCGGCCGCCGTGACGACCAGCGGATTTATCTCGACCACCGATGCATCGAGGCCGACGAAGGCGTTGTACATCGCGCCAAGAAACTGGACCGCCGATCCCACCTGCTTGCCCTCGAGGCCGAGCCCGAAGGCGATTTTGCGGGCATGGAAGGGCTGCAGGCCCGTCGCCGGATCGATCGCCACCCGGACGATCTTCTCCGGGTGCTTCGCCGCCACCTCCTCGATATCCATGCCGCCTTCGGCCGACGCCATCGCCGTCACGCGGCCGTTGGCGCGGTCGATCAGCATGCCGAGATAGAGTTCGCGCTTGATATCGCAGCCTTCCTCCACGTAGACGCGGGCGACTTGGCGGCCCGCCGGGCCGGTCTGCTTGGTAACGAGCACATGGCCCAGCATGGCCTTGGCGTGCCCTTTCACCTCGTCGGGGTTGCGCGCAAGCCGCACTCCACCCTTGCCCGCGGGATCATCCTTGAAGCGACCGGCGCCGCGCCCGCCGGCGTGAATTTGCGATTTCACCACCCATACCTGGCCGCCAAGATCGCGCGCCGCCGTCTCGGCTTCATCGGGCGTGTAGGCGATGGCGCCCCGTGGCACGCGCACGCCGTAGCGGGTGAGTAGCGACTTCGCCTGGTATTCGTGGATGTTCATGCCTTCTCCCGTTCTTGGCGCACCTGCGATGACGAACCCATGCGCCGGCGCGGCCCGACGCTGGGATTCACCTCAGAGCTTTCCTTCTTTTTTGAGCAGGTCGCGCGCGACGTCGCACAGCGTCTTAACCGCGTTGACCGAACTGTCGAACATCGCCTTTTCGTCGGCGCCGAGCTTGATCTCGACCACGCGCTCGACGCCGCCGGCGCCGATCACCACCGGCACGCCGACATAGAGGTCCTTGACCCCGTACTGGCCGGTGAGCCAGGCGGCGCAGGGCAGCACGCGCTTCTTGTCGCGCAGATAGCTCTCGGCCATCGCGATCGCCGAGGCCGCCGGCGCGTAGAACGCCGATCCGGTCTTCAGGAGGTTGACGATCTCGGCGCCGCCGTTGCGCGTGCGCGTCACGATGGCGTCGATCCTCTCCTTGGTCGTCCAGCCCATGGCGACCAGATCGGGAAGCGGAATTCCGGCGACGGTCGAGTAGCGCACCAACGGCACCATCGAGTCGCCGTGGCCGCCAAGCACGAAGGCGGTGACATCCTCGACCGAGACCTTGAACTCGTCGGCGAGGAAATAGCGGAAGCGCGCCGAATCGAGCACGCCCGCCATGCCGACGACCTTGTTGTGCGGCAGGCCCGAGAGCTCGCGCATCACCCACACCATGACGTCGAGCGGATTGGTGACGACGATGACGAAGGCGTTGGGGCAGTGCGCCTTGATGTTCCCGGCGACCGCGGCGATCACCTTGGCGTTGATGCCGATCAAGTCGTCGCGGCTCATGCCCGGCTTGCGCGGCACGCCGGCGGTGACGATCACCACGTCGGCGCCGGCGAGCGCCGAATAGTCGTTGGCGCCGGCCGACCGCATATCGAAGCCCTCGATCGGCGAGGCCTGCGCGATGTCCAGCGCCTTGCCTTGCGGCACCCCCTCGACGATGTCGATGAGGGCCACATCGCCAAGCTCCTTGAGCCCGGCAAGAAGCGCCAGCGTGCCGCCAATCTGACCGGCGCCGACAAGAGCTATCTTGTTGCGAGCCATGGCAAATTCCTCGATGTGCGAGAGCGCGAGATGGAAAAAAGCGGCCCCGCCGGAGCGCTGGCGGCCGCGGCTGCCGCGGTCCATGCTGCGGGTGCGAAAAGCCGGGCGTGGTCTACCCCGAAACCGGATCGGGAGCAAGGGGGCGGCGTCCGGTTTGCGAGCGTCCCCGACTTGGCGCAAGAACCGGGTGGCCCGGCTCGTGCCGCGTATCGCAACTTCATGGCCGACCAATGGATGGGGGTCGAACGATGGCGCCAGCGATCAATCGGGTGATGGGCCGGACCGAGTGGCTCCTGCTGCTGGCGCTTGCCGCGGTGTGGAGCGGCGCGTTCTTTTTCACCAAGATTGCGCTCTCGGGCCTGCCCCCCTTCTCCATCGTGCTGTGCCGCGTCGGTCTGGCCGCGGCGGCGCTCGTGGTTTTCGCGCGGCTGAGCGGCCTCGACATACCGCGCGATATCCGGACCTGGGCGGCGTTCTTTGTCATGGGCGCGCTCAACAACGTGATCCCGTTCTCCCTCATCGTCTGGGGCCAGACGCAAATCGCCAGCGCGCTGGCGGCGATCCTCAATGCAGCGACGCCGCTGTCCACGGTCGTCCTCGCCCACGCGCTTACGCGCGACGAGCGTCTCACCATGACCCGCGGCGCGGGCGTGATCGTCGGTTTTGCGGGTGTCACGCTGATGATCGGGCTCGACGCGCTCTCGGGGCTCGGGCGCGATGTCGCGGCCCAGCTCGCCTGCGTGGCCGCGACCGTCTCTTATGCGCTCGCGGGCATCTATGGCCGCCGGTTCCGCGGCTTGGCCCCAGCGATCACCGCGGCAGGCCAGGTGACGGCGTCGACCTGCATGATCCTTCCGTTGGCGCTGGTGATCGATCAGCCGTGGACACTGGCACGCCCGGGATTCGAAACGCTTGCGGCCATCGCCGGCCTTGCCCTGATCTGCACCGCGTTTGCCTACGTGCTCTACTTCCGCATTCTCGCCACCGCCGGCGCCACCAATCTTCTCTTGGTCACGTTCCTGATTCCGGTGGGCGCGCTCATGCTTGGCGCGACGTTCCTCGGCGAGCGCCTCGATCCGCGCCATTTCGCCGGCATGGCGCTGATCGCCGCCGGTCTCGCCGCGATCGACGGGCGAGTGTTCGCCGTGCTCAAGCGTCGGCTCGCACGCACCAGCGCCTGAGCCATCAGGTCAGATACGGGCGGGCGACAAACGAAGTTCTCACGGCCTGCGAGCGTGACGAGACGCCAGGGGTCGCGGCGTAATGCGGCGGCGAAGCCGATTATCGCCGATATCGAACGCAGCCTTGATCCGTCCGCCGCGACCCGTCGTCTTGAACAGGACCTTCAACATCTCCGGCTTCCTGTCGAGCAGCCGGAGCAAATTTGCCATCGCGTCCGACACCATCGCCTCGCCCTTCTCGTATTTGTAGAAGGCGTGCGTGCCACCGCCCAAGAGCCTGCCCGCCCTGCGCTGCGACAACTTTAGCTTGGTGCGGATACGCGCCACCTCGGCCGGCGCAAGGACATCCTCGACCTCGGCCTTGAGCTCGGCCAGCACGCGATCATAGACGTCCTGATCCTCGTCGTTCATGTAGACCTCGCCGCAGGTATCGCACCACTGGCCGGGCTGGTCGTAGACGCGACTTTGGCCGCGATATTCCATCGTGCGCGGCCGCACGGAGATTTCGAGCGGCCCATCGCATTCCGGGCAGACGGTGAGGCGATTGGGTGGGGGGGTTTTGACCATCGCTTACTTCTCCTTGAAGCTGGTAAGCGCGAACACGCCGTTAGGATCGCGTGCAAACTTCACGTAGATTGTCCGTCCGCTATAGGGCAGGTGGTAGACATCCATCATCGCGGCCGGGTTCTTGTCTGCCGGCATCGATTTGTAGAAGTGCGCCGGTTGCAACGTGGCGAGTGCTGCATACATATCCGCCCGGCTCTCAAGGCCGAGCGCCCTCGCACCATCGCGCGCTGACCCGGCGATATTGAGCTTCGCCGATTTGATCTCCGACAGATCGTAGCTCGGAACTGCCGAGGCACTCTTGGCGAGACGTCGGCGGCGCGGCGTGTCCGAAGGCATGTTCAGGCTTGTAATATGCCATCTTTAAGGTTGCGGAAAAAGTCCAAAAAGTCACTCTGAGGATCGTAATAGACTGTTTATTTTCAAAATCTTATTAAGAAAGCGCAACCC
>CAZLYV010000182.1:0-5311 GCA_964563665.1 uncultured Acetobacteraceae bacterium | reverse complement strand
CGAATTAAGCGCTTAAGCGCGCCAGCGAGTCGTCGAGCGCGGCGCCGAGTTTGTCGACGATTTCGTCGAGCTGCGGGTCGTCGATTATGTAGGGCGGAGCGAGCATGATGTGGTCGCCGCGCCGCCCATCGATCGTGCCGCCCATCGCGTAGCACATGAGCCCGCGCGCCATCGCCGCCTGCTTTATCGTTGCGTTGAGCTTCTGCGAAGGATCGAAGGGCGCCTTGGTGGCGCGATCGGCGACGAATTCGAGGGCAAGGAACAGTCCACGGCCCCGGATGTCGCCGACATGCGGATGGTTGCCGAACCGCTCGACGAGACGCGCTTCCAATCCCACGCCCAGCTTGCGCACGCGGGTGAGCAGGTCGCGAGATTTGATCTGGCGCTGCACGGCGAGCGCGGCCGCGGCCGCAACCGGATGGCCCATGTAGGTGTGCCCGTGCTGGAAGAAGCCCGAGCCGCCGACGATCGTATCGTATATCTTCTTGCTCGCGAGCATCGCCCCGATCGGCTGATAGCCGGCGCCGAGCCCTTTGGCGATCGCCATGATATCGGGCGCGATGCCCTCTTGCTCGCAGGCATGGAGCGTCCCGGTGCGCCCCATGCCGCACATCACCTCGTCGAGGATCAGCAGCACGCCGTAGCGCTCGCAGATATCCCGGATCCGCTTGAAGTAGCCGGGCACCGGTGGAACCGCGCCCAGCGTCGCGCCAACGACGGTCTCGGCGAGGAATGCGATGACGGTGTCGGAACCAAGGCGTTTGATCTCCGCCTCGAGCTCGTCGGCGGCGCGCCGTCCATATTGTTCGTCGGATTCATCGTCGCGCCGGTCGCGATAGGCATAGCATGGCGCGATATGGTGGCCGGGAAAGAGCAGCGGTTCGTACTGCTTGCGTCGCGACAAATTTCCCCCCGCGGCAAGCGCGCCCAGGGTATTGCCATGGTAGCTTTGCCGGCGGGCGATGACGTGCCGGCGTTGCGGCTGACCGATTTCGACGAAGTACTGCCGAGCCAGCTTCAGACTCGCCTCGATCGCCTCCGAGCCGCCCGAAACGAGAAAGACCCGATCGATCCCGGCGGGGGCGTCGGCGACCAGAACATCGGCCAGCTCTTCGGCGACCTCGGTGGTGAAGAACGCCGTGTGCGCGTAGGCAAGCCGGTCGAGCTGCGCTTTGATCGCCGCGATCACCTCGCGATCGCTATGGCCCAAACACGATACGGCGGCGCCGCCCGAGGCATCGAGATAACGCTTGCCGTCGGCATCGAAGATATAAGCCCCGTCGCCCCTTGCGGCCGACGGCAGCGCCGCTTTGGGAGATCGGTGAAACACGTGTCCCATACGTCACCCATTGCTGGTCGGGATTGTCGGTGAACTCGCGAGTCTTTGGCTCGATCGGCCGGGTTTCGGACCGCTCGCGCAAGACGCGAAGACGCCAATCGAAGTCTGCCCTCAGGCGGTAAGCGCGCGCAAGTCTCGCCATATGCTACGCAGGCCTGGGGGTGCGCCGACGGCGGGCGCCTGATCGTTCAGGAAATGGCCAAGGGCCGATTATCGATTAATTAACCAAGACGCGAAATCTTTAAGGCCGTTGTTAACGTTACCGCAATGCTTCGGGGGAAGAATGGTCCGTACGCCTGAAAGGGTCTGCGGCCGGTCGGGAAAATCTACCGACGACGGCAGCGTCCCGGAATCCTAATGGTACGGGGAATGAAGCGAATGTTGCTTGGCGATCTCTTGGTGGCGCACGGGGTCCTGACGCACCAAGACGTGCAGACGGCGGTCGACCGGCAGCGCATGAACGGCGGGCTGCTCGGCGAAAATCTTGTTGCGCTCGGGCGGCTGTCCCAGGAGCAGCTCCAGGATTTCCTCGACTACTTTCCGGCCGAGCCGAACACCATCGATGATACCGGCCTCAACCAGTCATTCGTGCTGGCGCTCGCGGTCAAGACGCTTTACGTGCGGGCGCTCGATACGGCGTCGAAGCTCGCCGCATCGTTGTGTCTTCCGATCAAAATGACCATCGACGTGCTCGACATCTGCCGCGAGCGCAAGCTCGTCGAGGTCCTGGGAATCGCCGGCACCAGCATGGTGTCGGAACTCCGCTACACGCTGACCTCAAAAGGTCGCGACTGGGCGGTCGAGGCGCTCGAGCAGTCGCAATATATCGGCCCGGCGCCGGTGTCGCTCACCGCGTTCTGTGCGCAAGTCGAGCGGCAGACCATCCGCACCGAGCGCGTGGGGCACGAACATCTGGCGCGCCGGTTGTCGCACCTGGTGCTCCAGGAATCGGTGATTCGCGAGTTCGGGCCCGCCGTGAACTCGGGCCGCGCCATCCTCGTTTATGGACCGGCCGGAAACGGCAAGACCTCGATCGCCGAGGCGATCGGCAAGACCTTCGAAGGAGTCGTGCATATCCCGCACGCGATCGAGGTCGACGGCCAGGTGATCAAGGTTTACGACCTGACGGTGCACGAGGAGATCAGCAAGCGAAGCGGTTCCAACGGCCGCGGTCGCCTGGCGATGCGGGCGCAGGAGAAGGCCGTCGACCAGCGCTGGGTCGCCTGTCGTCGCCCGGTGATCATCGGTGGCGGCGAGCTTACCCTGTCGATGCTCGACCTCGGCTTCAATCCGATCGCAAGATTCTACGAGGCGCCGCTCCAGGTGAAGGCAATGAACGGGGTTTTCATCATCGACGATTTCGGCCGACAGGCGGTCGATCCCAAAGACATTCTAAATCGATGGATCATTCCGCTGCAAAATCGGATCGACTATCTTGCACTGAACACGGGCAAGAAATTCCAGGTTCCCTTCGACACGTTGCTCATCTTCTCGACCAACCTGCAACCGGCCGACTTGATGGACGAGGCTTTTCTGCGCCGTATCCCTTACAAGATCTTGATGGCCCGGCCATCGGTCGACGACTATTTCGAGATTTTCAAGCGCGTCTGCCGCGCATACAAGATCGACTTGCCGCCTGGAATCGTCGATTTTCTGATCAGCGATTACTACCAAGCGTACAACCTGCCCCTTTCGTGCAACCATCCGAAATTCATCGTCGACTGCATCGTCGATTATTGCCGATACAGCGGCGAGCCACCCCAGATCACGCCAGAGCTGATCAACTTCGCATTGCGCAATCTGTCGGTGAATGAAAGCGATCGCCCGCCGCCGCCATCGAATGATTAAGCGGCACGGGGGCGGGTGATCGACGACCGGTTGTGTGGGCGGCCATGACGCCGGACTTGCCGCGTCGGTGGCGCATCGAGCCAGGTTCGGCGCCACGATAATCGGACACCGGTCCGCCGTATTTAAGCCGCGGTTAATCAATTCGCATTACAACCTTGGCGCGGGTGCTGTTCCTTTGACTTTCGTCGGTCGATGACAAGCGTCGCTCGAGAGATCCGATAATGCAGGCAAATCTCGCTTTTTCATGCTGGCGCTGGGGCTTGGTCGCCGCGACGGCGCTGTCGATGGCGGCGTGCGACGGTGCACCGCCCAAGCAAGCCCAGCTCGATTGTCAGCAAGCGGCTTTCATGCTGGTCGAAGGGGCAAAGTGCGTGCTGGGAAGCGCCGGCGTCCAGAGGGTCAGCGCGACGCCCAATCTGCGAGTGCTCGATGGGCAGGCCTGCACGGCCCCGTTGCGCGAATTTCGCGAATGGGGTCTTGGAGCCTACGACGCCGAGGAGATCCTGCGTTCGAACCTCGACGCATATTTCAAGAAGTACAAGCAGCGCGCGTTCTGCCAGGAACTGAAAATCCACCAGTCATTCGGCTACAGCGCCACGCGCTGAGACTAGCCGGGGCGCGATTCATCCAAGGCGTGCGCCCGACTTCAAACCGACACGCGCCGCGAGTTCGCCCGCTTTGACCTTTGGTCCGTCGGCGAGCTTGACCCGACCGAGGCGCATGCGGCCATCGGCGCAGGCCACGGCGAGCCCATCTCCGTCGATCGCCACCACTTCTCCCATCCGGCCGCCGATTCCGCCGGGCTGACGCGCCGAAAATGGCCGAGCCTCGTAGACACGCAGCAGTTGTCCGTCAAGCATGGTCCATGCGCCGGGCTGCGGATTGCAGCCACGGACGAGATCGTAGATCTGCTGGATCGGCTTCGCCCAGTCGATCCGCGCGTTGTCGTGGCCGCACCAGCCTTCGTAGGTCGCGCGGCTGTCGTCCTGCTTGACACGCGGAGCGCGCCCCGCCTTGACGAGATCGATCGCCTCGAGCATCGCCGCCACGCCCATCGGAAACAGGCGATCGAAATAGACGCTGCCGAGCGTGTCATCCGGGCCGATCGGGATTTTTTTCTGCAGCAGGATGTCGCCGGTATCGAGGCCGTCATCGGGCCAGAAAATCGTCAGGCCGGTCTCTTTCTCGCCCATGATGATCGGCCAATTGATCGAGCTTGGCCCGCGATGGCGCGGCAGCAACGAGGGGTGATATTGAATGCTGCGGTGGGTGGGAATGTCGAGGAAGGCCGACGGCACGTAGAGGGTGACGTAGGCCATCACTTGCAGGTCCGGCTTTAGCTCGCGAAACGCCTCGGCCACCGCGGGGTCGCGAAACGACTTGGGTTGGTACACCGGAAGTCCGGCGGCAATCGCCGCCTCCTTGAGGACATCGGGCTTCTCCCCCGCCCGGTCCGGCGCCACGTAAACGCCGACCACGTCCTCTTTGCGCTCGATCAGCGCATCCAGAACGGCTTTACCGAACGCCTGCTGCCCATGAACGACGATCCGCATTGCATCCCCCGCTGTATCCCCCGACGCCGAACGCGGGCCGATAGGCTGCCGCAATTTCGTAACCCGGGCAACTCCTTGCCGGCGCCCTTTCCCGCGCACGACGATCGCGCCATTATCGCGTTAGACCGATTCGGCGGGGCGGTGTCGATGCCCGATCGAACCAATGACCACCTGCCGCCAGCGGTGCGGGCGCACCTGCCGCCGCACGCGCGGGATATTCACCGCGAGGCGTTCAACAGCGCGTGGCGGCAATACGTGGAGCGTGGGTCCGGTCGCGAGAACATCGCGCACCGCATCGCCTGGGCGGCGGTCAAGCGGCGATATCAAAAGGTTGGCAGCGTTTGGGCCCTGCGCTGACCGCCATTCGATGAATCATGCGCCCGCCAGGAGGGTCACGGCGACGGTCGACTTCGGCCCATAGCGAGGAAGGCGGCCGGCTCGACGGCGAGCGCACGAGCGAGTTTGCCGAGCATGGTTACGGTCGCGCTGTAAGCGCCGTTCTCGAGCATGCTGATATAGCTTCGATCGATTCCTGCTCGAAAGGCCAACTCCTCCTGCGACAGACCTTTAG
>CAZLYV010000181.1:0-5322 GCA_964563665.1 uncultured Acetobacteraceae bacterium | reverse complement strand
TCGCCTAAAGCAGCATCGTAATCGGGTCTTCGACCAGATGCTTGAACGCGGCGAGGAATTCGGCGCCGATCGCGCCATCGACCACCCGGTGATCGACCGACAGCGTGCAGCTCATCACGGTCGCAATGGCGAGCGCGCCGTTCTTGACCACCGGCCGCTGCTCGCCCGCACCCACCGCGAGGATGCAGCCCTGCGGCGGATTGATCACGGCGGCGAAATCCTTGATCCCGAACATGCCGAGATTCGAGATCGAGAACGTGCCGCCCTGGTATTCCTCGGGCAGCAGCTTGCCCGCGCGCGCTTTTTCGGCGAGCCCCTTCATCTCGCTCGAGATCTTCTGCAGGCCCTTGGTATCGGCCGCACGGATCACCGGCGTGATCAGCCCGCCCGGGATCGCCACGGCGATCGACATGTCGGCCTGCTCGTACATGATTGTGCCCTCATCGGACCAGGCGGCGTTCGCCGCCGGTACCTTCGTGAGGGCCAGCGCCGCGGCGCGAATGACGAAATCGTTGACCGACAGCTTGAAAGCGCCCTCGCCTTTCTCGGGCGACTTGGCGTTGAGGTCGGCGCGGAGCTTCAAGAGGGCGTCGATTTCACAGTCGATCGTCAGATAGAAATGCGGCACCTGCTGCTTTGATTCGGTGAGCCGCCGCGCGATCACCTTGCGCATCGTCGTATGCGGCACCAGCTTGTGTGGCGTCGCGCCGGCGACCGCGGTCGCTGGAGCTGGAGCGGGCGCAGGTCCCGGCGCACGTGCGGCCGGTGCGGCGGCGGCGCGCCCGGGCGAGGCAATCGCCGCCTCGATATCGATCTTGATGACGCGGCCGTGCGGCCCAGACCCGACGATCTTCGCCAGATCGACCCCAGCTTGTTGCGCCATGCGGCGGGCGAGCGGGCTGGCGAACACGCGGTCCTCGCCGTCCCCGGAGGGGATGATTGACGGAAACAGCGCGGCCGCCGCCGGAGCGACCGACGCCCGGGCAACCGGGGCCGGCGCGACCGGCGGCGCCGCCGGAGCGGGTGCGGCCGGCTTGGACGCCGGGGTCGCGGCGAGCGCGGCGAGCGCGGAGGCGCTTTCGCCTTCCTCGAGAATGAGCGCGATCGGCTCGTTGACCTTCACGCCTTCGCTGCCGGCGGCGACGAGGATCTTGCCGAGCTTGCCCTCGTCCACCGCCTCGACCTCCATCGTCGCCTTGTCGGTTTCGATCTCAGCGAGGACGTCGCCGCTCTTGATCTGGTCGCCTTCATTCTTGAGCCAGCGCGCGAGCTTCCCCTCGGTCATCGTCGGCGAGAGCGCCGGCATCAGCACTTTGATTGGCATGGTTCCCCTCGTTCTCCCCGACCCGATCAGCCGCGATAAAGCACGTCTTTGGCCGCCGCGACGATGTTGTCGACCTGCGGCAACGCCATGCGTTCGAGATTGGCCGCATAAGGCAGCGGCAAGTCGAGGCCGCTCACCCGTTTCACCGGCGCATCCAGCCAGTCGAATGCCTGCTCCATCATTTGCGCCGCCAGCTCCGAGCCGATGCCGGCGAACGGCCACCCCTCCTCGACCGAGACCAGCCGGTTGGTCTTCTTGACCGAAGCGACGATTGTCTCGACGTCGAGCGGGCGGATCGAGCGCAAATTGATCACCTCCGCATCGATCCCCTCCTTGGCAAGCTGCTCGGCGGCCTGGAGCGATTTGCCGACCATGATCGAGAAGGCGACGATCGTCACGTCCTTGCCCGGACGTTCGATCTTGGCCCGTCCGATCGGCAGTACGAACTCCGGATCGTCGGGAACCTCGCCGGATTGGCCATAGAGCATCTCGTTTTCGAGGAAGATGACCGGGTTGGGATCGCGGATCGCCGCCTTGAGCAGTCCCTTGGCGTCCGCCGCCGACCACGGCGAGAGGACCTTGAGACCCGGGCAATGCGCATACCAGCTCGCGTAGCACTGCGAGTGCTGCGCGCCGACCCGCGACGCCGCGCCGTTTGGACCGCGGAAAACGATCGGGCAGCCCATCTGGCCACCCGACATATAGAGCGTCTTGGCGGCCGAGTTGATGATCTGGTCGATCGCCTGCATCGCGAAGTTGAAGGTCATGAATTCGACGATCGGCCGCAGCGCCATGAATCCGGCGCCGACGGCAAGGCCGGCAATGCCGTGCTCGGTGATCGGCGTATCGATGACCCGCTTGGGCCCGAACTCCTGCAATAGCCCTTGGCTCACCTTGTAGGCGCCCTGGTACTCAGCGACCTCCTCGCCCATGAGGAAGACATCCGGGTCGCGCCGCATTTCTTCGGCCATCGCGTCGCGCAAGGCCTCGCGAACGGTGACGCTTACCGTTTTGGCGTAGGTTTTTTCCTCGTCACCCAGCGCCGTCACCTTCGGCGCGCTCGTCACCGCTGGAGCCGGAGCGGAAGCAACCGCCGGCGCCGCGGTTGGAGGTGGGGATGCTTTGGGCGTCGCTTTGAGCCCTTCCGCGCTCTCGCCTTCGCCGAGGATGAGCGCGATCGGCGTATTCACCTTCACGCCTTCCGACCCGGCGGGCACCAGAATTCTTCCAAGCGTCCCCTCGTCGACGGCTTCGACCTCCATCGTCGCCTTGTCGGTCTCGATTTCGGCGAGAACCTGGCCCGACTTGATCGTATCGCCCTCGCTCTTGAGCCAGCGGGAAAGCTTGCCCTCGGTCATGGTCGGCGAAAGGGCCGGCATCAGGACTTGGATCGGCATGTTGTCCCCGTACTCAGCGTCGGTTGCCTGCGAATGCGTTGAATCAGGCTTCGATCAGAACGTCGGTATAGAGTTCCGACGGGTCGGGCTCCGGTGAATTCTGCGCGAAGTCGGCCGCGGCCGTGACGACGTCCTTGACTTCGCGATCGATCTTCTTGAGCGCCGCTTCGTCGGCGAATCCATCGCCGATCAGGACCTTGGCGAGCTGGTCGATCGGGTCATGCTGCTGGCGCATCCGCTCCACTTCTTCCTTGGCGCGATACTTGGCCGGGTCCGACATCGAGTGGCCGCGATAGCGGTATGTGTTCATTTCCAGGATGAAGGGGCCCTTGCCGGCGCGCGCGTGGGCGACCGCTCGCATCGCCGCCTCGCGAACGGCGAGCACGTTCATACCGTCGACCGCCTCGCCGGAAATGCCGTAGGCATCGCCGCGGCGATGGAACTCGGTCGAAGCCGAGGCGCGCTCGATCGCCGTGCCCATGCCGTATTTGTTGTTCTCGATGACATAGATCACCGGCAGCTTCCACAAGGCCGCCATGTTGAAGCTCTCGTAGACCTGGCCCTGATTGACCGCGCCGTCACCCAAATACGTCAGGGATACGTTGTCGGTCCCGCGGTATTTGAGCGCGAATGCGAGGCCGGTGCCGAGCGGCACCTGCGCGCCGACGATGCCGTGCCCGCCGTAGAAGTTCTTCTCCTTGCTGAACATGTGCATCGAGCCGCCCTTGCCCTTCGAATACCCGCCGCGGCGGCCGGTCAGCTCCGCCATCACGCCGCCCGGATCCATCCCGCAGGCGAGCATGTGGCCATGGTCGCGATAGCTGGTGATGACGCAGTCGGCCGGCGTGATCGCCGACTGCATGCCGACCACCACCGCCTCCTGTCCGATGTAGAGATGGCAAAACCCGCCGATGAGACCCATGCCATACATCTGGCCCGCCTTCTCTTCGAAGCGGCGGATCAGCAGCATGTCGCGATAGAGCTTGACGAGATCGGCCGGGCTCAAATCCGGCTCGTCGGCTTTCGCTTTGCGTTTGGCGAGCGCCATCGTCGTCCCCTCCTGATCGAACGGCATTACGCTGTCGTCATCGACCGGCGTTCGCCGCTTGTTCGTCCCGGCAACTTACTCAGCGCCGACTGGCATGACAAGCCACGGAACACGTTACCCTATTGAAACAACGGAAAAATACTTTTCGTAACTTGGTTCTGGTTAAATCGCGACCGCCGGACCATCGGGTGCGCACGAAAGTTGCCCGTCCTTCACAAGAAGATCGTCCGACGCCAAAACCCCCGTGCCTGGAACGGCTGGTTGAAATCGCGCCACAGCCCCCTGTAGTATCCGGGGACAAGACGAGTTCATCGTCGAAAACCGCGAACTGGGGAGCGACGCCATGCGTCTTTTACTATCTGCAGCCATCGCCATCGGCGTTGCGCTTGCCGGTCAGTCCGCCGAGGCCCAGCAGATCAAGATCAAATTCAGCCACGTCGTGGCGGACAACACGCCCAAGGGCCAGGGCGCGATTCTGTTCAAGAAGCTCGCCGAGGAGAGGTTGCCGGGCAAGGTCGTGGTCGAGGTCTACCCGAGCTCGCAGCTCTTCGGCGACGCCAAGGAAATGGAAGCGTTGCTGCTGGGCGACGTGCATATCATCGCGCCCTCGCTTTCGAAGTTCGAAAAGTTCACGAAAAAGCTGCAGGTGTTCGATCTGCCGTTTCTGTTCGACGATGTCCAGGCAATCGACCGCTTTCAAAAAAGCCCGTTGGGACAGGAGCTTCTGAAATCGCTGGGACCCAAGGGCTACACCGGGCTTGCCTATTGGCATAACGGCATGAAGGAGCTCTCGGCGAACAAGCCGCTTGTTACGCCGGCGGATGCCAAGGGCCTCAAATTCCGCATCCAGGCCTCGAACGTGCTCGAGGAGCAGTTCAGGGCGCTCGGCTCCAACCCGCAGAAAATGGCGTTTGCCGAGGTCTACCAGGCGCTCCAGACCGGCGTGGTCGATGGCCAGGAGAACACGTGGTCGAACATCTACTCGCAGAAGTTCCACGAGGTTCAAAAGTACATCACCGAGACCAATCACGGCGTGATCGACTACATGGTCGTCGCCAACACCAAGTTCTGGTCGGGTCTGCCGCCCGACGTCCGCGCGGTGCTCGAAAAGACGATGGTCGAGGTCACCGCCGAGGTGAACCGGATCACCGAAGACCTCAACCAGGGTGACAAGAAGAAGATCATCGCCGCCGGCACCAGTCAGATCATCACGCTTACGAAGGCGCAACAGGCGGCGTGGCGCAAGACGATGGAGCCCTTGTACAAAAAGTTCGAGGACGAGATCGGCCAGGACCTGATCAACGCTGCGCTGAAGTCAAACGCCTCGAGCTGACAGACTCGTCGCCGCCTTCGGGGGGTAGCGCCAGGATGAGCCCGCGCGTGGTCAATCGCCTCGAAGAAGGTGCGCTTGCTACCCTTCTCGCGGCGATGACCCTCCTCACCTTTCTTCAGGTGGTTCTGCGCTACGGATTCAATACCGGTTTCGGCTGGGCGCTCGAAGCGACGACCTACATGTTCGGCTGGATGGTCCTGCTGGGCATGTCGTACGGCGT
>CAZLYV010000180.1:0-5327 GCA_964563665.1 uncultured Acetobacteraceae bacterium | reverse complement strand
CTAGGCGCCTTGCCGCCCGGGGCGGAGCCGCGTCAGCTCGGCCTCCAGCTCGGCGATCCGCGACCGCAGCTGCTCGATCGCGGGGAATACCTCGTGCTCGGAGAACCGGCGGACGATATGCGAGGGGCAGTTCCAGTCGCACGCCTCGAACGTCACCACGATCGCACGTTCAGGCCGAGCTTCGTAAGCAGGATCGATCAGCTTCTCGAGCAGCGCTGGATCATCTTCGACCGCCTTGGCCCGCCCCCAGATCTTCAAGCGCCGGCGGTTCGCGTAATCGATCAGAAAGAGGAATACGCGGTTGTTTTCAGCGAGATTGCCGACCGAGATGTATTGCCGGTTGCCGCCGAAATCGGCAAAGGCGAGGGTCTTCTCGTCGATCACCTTGAGGAACCCCGCCGGGCCGCCGCGGTGCTGGATATACGGCTGGCCATCGCGGCTGGCGGTCGCAAAGTAAAATGAGTCGCGCTCGGCAAGGTAGGCGGCGAGCTCGCCCGTCACCTGGTCTTGCCAGCCGCCTTTCTGCTCCATCCGGGCATAGGCGGCGCGCGACCCACGCTCGGACTGCGCCGCCTTGACCGCCGGGCTGAAGGCGATGTCGCTCACATAGCGGTGCTTGGCCGCTTCGGCTGGATTATTCATCGGCGTCACCGACCTCCTCGACACCGCCGGTCACAAGCGCCCGGCGACGAATAATGGCGGCAAGAATAGACAGAATGGTCTATATTGTCAAACCGAAGTTCCGGCGGATCGCCGGGGTCGATAGCGCGGCGCCGAATGGCCGAGAGCGCCGCCATTATTGGCCCGAATTCAGCAGTTGGCGCGCGGCGTAACCGGACCCGGACACCGACCTTCCGGGGGTAACTTTGGAAATTTTTCTAGACAGTTCTGTATAAAAATGGCTGAGTAACTATCAAAATGGCACGTTCCCCGCGCCGCGAGGCGCTGATCGACACCGCACTCGACCTGTTCAACCGCGAGGGCTTTCACGCCACCGGAATCGACCGGATTTTGGCCCAAAGCGGCGTCGCCAAGATGACGCTCTACAACCACTTCGCCTCGAAAGACGAGCTGATCCTTGCCGCCTTGCGCCGGCGTGACGAGGGGATGCGGCATTGGCTGCGCCGCGCGGTCGAGGCGCGCGAGCGCGAGCCGCGCCGGCGGCCGCTTGCGGTGTTCGATGCGCTTGCCGACTGGTTCAAGAGCCGCGACTTTCGCGGTTGTCTGTTCATCAAGGCAGCGGCGGAGTTCGGTGATCGCAATGCGCCGGCCCATGCGGCAGCGGCGGAGCACAAGCGCCTGCTGTTGGGATATTTGCGCCAGCTCGCCGCCGCCGCCGGGGTAAGCGAGTCCGATCGATTGGCGCGTCAGCTTATGCTGCTGGTCGAGGGCGCCACGGCGGCGGCGCATATTTCGGGTGACGCAGCCGCCGCGCAGGACGCCAAGGCGGCCGCGCAAACGCTGCTCCGCGCCGAACTCGGCTGAACGCAGCCCACGATTCCCCATCGGGCGATCAGTTCTCGGCGCTCTCCGTCAACGCCCGGACGGTCTTCTGGAGGTTCGAGAGCTGCGCCAAAAGACTGCGGCTTTCAGCATCGCCAAACCGTTCGATGAGCCGGCTTTGCGCCGTGACCCACAACGGGACCGCCGCGCGCGCCGCGCGACCTCCCGCCGCGGTCAGAGCGACGGTTCGCGTGCGCCGGTCCTTGCCGGTCCGTACCCTGATCCAACCGTGAGCCGCGAGCGGACGCAGGTTGCGCGACAGCGTGGTGTGATCGATCGACAGCTCCTCGCCAAGCCGGACCATCGACAACGGCCCATGGTCGGCAAGCGTAAGCAAGGCAACCAACTGCGTCCCACGTACACCGGCCGCAGCGAGCACGCTGTCGTAATAGCGCGTCAAGGCGCGGTCGGCGCGCCGGACATTGTTGCAGAAGCAAGCTGTCCAGGTGAGAAGGTCGCTCGACGATCGACTTGCCTGATCGTTCATATGTTTCCGGTATCCCCGCGCGCAGCGAAACACGGCGCACGCCGCCGATTCCCGATGAATTAATATATCGGCGACGGCGATATATGTCATCGGTTGAAGCTCCTGATGACACGGCAACTTAGTTACAAGAAACCGGCAGTCACGGTTCGCAGCGGTTCTTTTCAGACATCTCGCCAACACGGCGCAAGGTTGGCGTTCCCCGGATCGTAATGAAGCTGGTAAAAGACGCGTCTCTCCCTGTCGTGGTTCCGGCATTGGCGGACCCGCAGGCTACCCGCTCCCTCCCGTCCGACAAGGAAAGAGACGAAGGCGCCTCTTCCCCATGCGCTTGACGACGGCGCTGGAATGCGCTGCGTTGGTCGGCTTGGCATTGGCGCGTCAGGCGTGTTTTCTTGACTCCCGAGGTGTCGTATGACCGAAAACTTTCCTGCCCAGGCTCGCGTCGTGATCGTCGGCGGGGGGATCGCGGGCTGCAGCGTCGCCTATCACTTAACGAAGCTCGGCTGGCGCGACGTGGTGCTGATCGAGCAGGGACGTCTTACGTCCGGTACGACATGGCACGCCGCGGGACTCGTCGGCCAGATGCGTCCCAACCGCAACATGACGCAGATGAGCCGCTATGGAATCGAGCTCTATTCCAGCCTCGAGAAGGAAACCGGGCTCGCCACCGGCTGGAAGCAGTGCGGATCGGTCAACGTCGCACGTACGCCCGAGCGATGGATCACCTTCAAGCGTCTGGTCGCGACCGCGCAGAGCTTCGGCGTCGAAATTCACCCAATCTCGCCCGCCGAGGCCGGCAAGCTGTGGCCGTTGATGCGGACCGACGATCTCGCCGGCGCGATCTGGCTGCCCGGCGACGGCAAGGCAAATCCGACCGACCTCACGCAGTCGCTCGCCAAGGGCGCGCGGATGGCAGGCGCTCGCATCCTCGAGGGCGTCGAGGTCAACGGCTTCCGGATCGAAAAGGGCCGCGTCACCGGCGTCGAGACGGACGAAGGGTTGATCGCTTGCGAAGTTGTGGTCAATTGCGGCGGTCAGTGGGCGCGAGCGATCGGCGGACTCGCCGGGGTCAACGTGCCGCTCCATTCGGCCGAGCATTTCTACATCGTCACCAAGAAGATCGCCGGCGTTACGCCGGACCTGCCGGTGATGCGCGATCCCGACGGTTACATTTACTACAAGGAAGAGGTGGGCGGCCTCGTCATGGGCGGGTTCGAGCCGGTCGCCAAGCCGTGGGGCATGGACGGGATTCCCGACAAGTTCGAATTCCAGCTGCTGCCCGAGGATTGGGACCAGTTCGAAATCCTGATGAAGAATGCGCTCGAGCGCACGCCGGTGCTCGAGACCGCGGAAGTGCGCCAGCTCTTGAATGGCCCCGAGAGCTTCACGTCGGATGGCAATTTCATCCTCGGCGAGGCGCCGGAGGTCGGCGGATTCTTCGTCTGCGCCGGGTTCAACTCCGCCGGTATCGCCAATGCCGGTGGAGCCGGGCGCCTCACCGCCGAATGGATCGTCGGCGGCGAGCCGAGCCTCGATTTGTGGGATGTGGATATCCGCCGCTTCGCGCCGTTCTTCGCCAATCGCCGCTGGCTCTGCGAGCGCACGGTCGAAACGCTGGGGCTCCATTACGCGATGCGCTGGCCGCGCCACGAGCTCGTCTCGGCGCGCCCGTTGCGGCGCTCGCCGCTCTACGACCGTCTTGCCGCCAAGGGCGCCCGCTTCGGATCGAAGCTCGGCTGGGAACGGGCGAACTACTTCACGCCCGCCGGAACGAGCGAAATTCCGTATGGATTCGGGCGGCCGGGCTGGCTCGATTTCGTCCGCGCGGAGCAAAGCGCCGCACGGAACGCCGCGGCGATCTTCGATCAGACCTCGTTCGGCAAGCTTCTGGTGCAGGGCCGCGACGCGGGCGCGGTGCTGCAACGCTTGTGCGCCAACGACATCGGCGTGCCCGTCGGGCGCATGGTCTACACCGCGATGCTGAATGCGCGCGGCGGGTTCGAGAGCGACTTCACCGCCATGCGGCTCGCCGACGAAATGTTTCTCATCGTCACCGGCTCCTCGCAGCCGACGCGCGATGCTGACTGGATCCGCCGCCACGCCGCTGAGGCCTTCGTGACGGTCGCCGACGTCACCTCGGCGTGGACGGTGGTCTCGGTGATGGGCCCGCGCGCGGCGGAGATTCTAGCCCGTGTTTCGGCGGATGATTTCTCCGACACCGCCTTTCCGCTGGGGCTGACGCGCGAGGTCGACGTCGGACTGGCGCGCGTGCGCGCGGCGCGGATGAGCTATATCGGCGGTCCCGGTTTCGAGCTCTATATGCCGACCGAGGTGACGCTCGCGGTTTACGATGCCCTCAGCGATGCGGGCGCCGGTCTTGGCTTGAAGGACGCCGGCTATTACACGATCGATGCGCTGCGCATCGAGGCCGGGCGGCGCGCTTTCGGCGCCGAGCTCGGCCCCGATGAAACGCCGCTTCAGGCCGGGCTGATGCACGCGGTCAAGCTCGACAAAGCGGTCGAGTTCGTCGGCCGCGCGGCTATCTTGCGCGAACGCGAAGCGGGCCCGCCGAAGCGGCTTGGCATGTTCGCGCTCGACGACGGACAAGCGGTCCCGTGGGGCGGCGAACCGATCGTGCGCGACGGCAAGATGGTGGGTGAGCTCACTTCGGTCGGCTACAGCGACCGGCTCGGCCGCATGGTGGCGATGGGCTACGTCCGCGCGGGCGGCCCGACATCGCGCGAATTCTTGCTTTCGGGCCGCTACCAGATCGATATCGCGGGCGAGAAGACGCCGGCGCGCGTTCTTGAACGACCCGCCTACCCCGGCCTCGCGGCAAAAGCGGCGGCGCAGTAGCGCACCCGCGACGCGGCGGACGGCCCGCTGGCCGTCACCTCCGGATTTACGCCTCGAGCGCGTTGGCGATCAGATAGGCCACGACATCCGCCATTTTTGCCTTGGCGGAGATATCTTCGCCGCCTTCGAACGCCCGGCGCACCAACAGCTGTGTCTGGACGCTGGAGAACTTGGCCTTGAAGAGGCCCCGCGCGCCCTTGATTTTCGGGTAGTAGGCGGGATCGATCATCTTCTCCTTGCGCCCCAGGCGCTCTAGCGCCGTTGTTTCGTCGATGTCGCCGGCATCCTGCTTTTTGACCAGCCGCCAATCGCGCTCGCCGGCGAACACGGCGTCGTTCAGCGCCTTCACCACGTCCTCGGCCGCGCCGTCGGTTATACCCACCTTGTAAACGTGCTTGGTCAGCCCCACATCGGCCGACCATTTCTGCAGCGCCTTGCTCTTCGCCACGTAAAGCGTCCCCATTACGCTTGCCTCCGCTAG
>CAZLYV010000179.1:0-5365 GCA_964563665.1 uncultured Acetobacteraceae bacterium | reverse complement strand
CAACCCGTCGCCAGCGGCCGTGATCTTGGCTACACTCAAACCAAGACAGCAAAACAACGGCATTGTCGGGCGCCAGCCGGCCGGCAGCCGGCCGATGAACGGGGTGGACGTCGTGCTATACGCGAGAGGCCGCGCGAATGTCTGCGGTGACGGCCCCGTGGGCCCGTCAGGCGGCGGCGAGACGGCGCGGCGAATATACGCGGCGCTCGATCTTGGCACCAACAACTGCCGCTTGCTGGTGGCGCTGCCTGCCCCCGAGGTCGATGGATTTCGTGTCATTGACGCTTTTTCCCGCATCGTGCGGCTCGGCGAGCGCGTGTCGACGACCGGCGAGCTTGCGGGCGCCGCGATGGACCGGGCAGTCGATGCGCTTGGCGTGTGCGCCGAGAAGCTGCGGCGACGCGGCGTCAACCGGTTTCGCGGGGTGGCGACCCAGGCGTGCCGGCAGGCGCGCAATGGAGCAACGTTTCTGGCGCGCGTTGCCGGGGATACGGGGCTCACCCTCGAGGTCATCGCGCCGGCCGAGGAGGCGGGCCTGGCGCTTGCCGGTTGCGCGCCATTGCTGCACGACGAACCGCCGCACGCGCTCCTGTTCGATATCGGGGGCGGATCGACCGAAGTGACGTGGCTCGAACGCGCAAGGCCAAGCGGCTGGCGCATTGTCGACTCGCTCTCGCTCGGCTGCGGCGTCGTCCCCTTCGCCGAGCGATTCGGCGGCGACCGCATTCCGCCCGAAGCCTACCGCACGATGATCGACGAGATCGTCGGCCAGCTCGAACCCTTCGAGGCCCGGCACACCATCGCGACGCTGATCACCGACGGCCGGGTGCAGATGCTCGGCACCTCGGGCACCGTGACCACGCTTGCCGGCGTGCGCATGAACTTGCCACGCTACCAGCGCTCGCTGGTCGACGGTTCATGGCTCGACCTCCGCGACGCGGTCGAGACGTCGCGCGGCCTGGTCGAGCTCGATTGGGCCGGCCGTGCCGCGCACCCATGCATCGGCACCGAGCGCGCCGATCTGGTCGTCGCCGGGTGCGCGATCCTCGAGGCGATCCTCGAGCTGTGGCCGGTGCGCCGCGTGCGGGTCGCCGACCGGGGCTTACGCGAAGGGATTTTGCTTGGCATGATGCGCGCCGATGCTATGACGCCCGGGCGCAACGTCGGCCAATGACGCGTGGCACCGGCGGCTCACGCCATCTGCCGGGACGGCGGCTGGCGATGCGCGTAAAAACCGCCAAGGGCCGTTCAGCCTCTTCGCAGCGCTGGCTCAAGCGACAGCTCAACGATCCCTACGTCGCCGAAGCCAAGCGCCGCGGCTACCGCTCGCGCGCCGCCTTCAAGCTGATCGAAATCGACGATCGCCTGCATATTCTCAAACCCGGACAACGCGTCGTGGACCTCGGCGCGGCGCCGGGCGGCTGGACGCAGGTCGCGGTCGAACGGGTAAAACCGGGCGAGGGGCGGAACGGCCAGGTGGTTGCGCTCGACCTTGTCGACATGGCCCCCGTGCCGGGCGCCACCATCCTGAAGGCCGATTTTCTCGACGTCGCGGCAACCGATCTGGTTCGCCGCACGCTCGTCGGACCGGTCGATGTTGTCCTCTCGGACTTGGCGCCAGCGGCAACCGGACAGCCCGAAACCGATCATGTGCGGATTCTCAATCTGGTCGAGGCGGCCCTGTTCTTTGCCGAGGAGATACTGCGGCCAGGGGGCGCGTTCGTGGCCAAGCTCCGGCAAGGCGGGGGCGAGCCGCAACTGGTCGACGCGGCCCGGCGACATTTTTCCGTGGTCCGGCGTCTCAAGCCCGCCGCGAGCCGTACCGAATCGGCGGAATTCTTCCTCGTCGCGACGGGCTTCAAGGGCGCCACGTAAGCGACCGAAATTGCTCGGGGAATTCGCCTTGGATTCGGGGGGGCCTTGTGTATGATGGCGGGCCACTTCCGAACCCGGGGGCGGCATGAATTTTCGCGAAGCACTGACCTTTGACGACGTCCTGCTGAAGCCGGCCGCCTCGGCCGTACTGCCGGCGGACTGCGAGACGCGGACGCGTCTTACCCGAACGATCGAACTCGGAATCCCGCTCATTTCGGCGGCGATGGACACCGTCACCGAATCGGCGATGGCGATCGTCATGGCGCAGAGCGGCGGCCTCGGCGTCATCCATCGCAATCTCGAGATCGAGCCGCAGGCCGACGAGGTCCGCAAGGTCAAGAAATTCGAAAGCGGCATGGTCGTAAATCCGGTGATCATTCGCCCGGACGCCTCGCTCGCCGACGCGCTGGCATTGATGGCCGAACACCGCATTTCCGGCATTCCTGTGGTCGAGGCCGGAACGCGCAAGCTGGTCGGCATCGTCACCAACCGCGACGTCCGCTTTGCCTCCAATCCGCGCCAACCGATTCGCGAGTTGATGACCCACGAGCGCTTGATAACCGTGCGCGAAGGGGTCTCGCGCGACGAGGCGAAACGGCTGCTCCACCAGCATCGCATCGAAAAGCTCCTGGTGGTCGACGACGCCTATCGCTGCATCGGGCTCATCACGGTGAAGGACATCGAAAAGGCGCAACGCTTCCCCAACGCCAGCAAGGACGAGAAGGGAAGGCTTCGCGCCGCCGCCGCGACCGGAGTCGGCGACAACGGAGTTGCCCGCGCGGAGGCGCTGTTCGATGCCGAGGTCGATCTCGTCGTCGTCGACACGGCGCACGGGCATTCGGAGGGCGTGCTGAAGACCGTCGAGCGCGTGCGCCGTCTCAACAATTACACCCAGATCGTCGCCGGGAACGTGGTGACGGCGGAAGGGGCGCGCGCGCTCATCGACGCCGGCGCGGACGCGGTCAAGGTCGGTATCGGGCCGGCCTCGATCTGCACGACACGCATCATTGCCGGCGTCGGCGTGCCGCAATTCACCGCCGTCGTCGATACGGTCGCCGAATGCCGCAAGCAGAACGTGCCGGTGATCTCGGACGGCGGGATCAAGTACTCAGGGGATCTCGCGAAAGCGCTGGCCGCGGGCGCCGATTGCGCGATGATCGGCTCGCTGTTCGCCGGGACCGACGAGAGCCCGGGCGAGGTATTCCTCTATCAGGGCCGCTCGTACAAATCCTACCGCGGGATGGGCTCGGTCGGCGCCATGGCGCGCGGGTCGGCCGACCGCTATTTCCAGCAGGATATCAAAGATGCCCTCAAGCTGGTGCCCGAGGGGGTCGAAGGCCGCGTGCCTTACAAGGGTCCGGTGTCGAACGTGATCCATCAGCTCGTCGGCGGCTTGCGCGCGGCAATGGGCTATACCGGCAACCGGACGATCGCCGATATGCAGAAGCGCTGCGAGTTCCTGCGTATCACCTCTTCGGGCCTGCGCGAGAGCCACGTCCACGACGTCGCGATCACCCGCGAGGCGCCCAACTACCGGCCCGACTTCTGACGATCACCGGGCTTCCCGCATGACGCCGGGCGCCCGCGCGCTGGCCGCGACCGAGATCCTCGACGCGATTGCAACCGAGGGCGCGCCGGCCGATCTCGTCGCCGGCGGGTATTTCCGCGCCCGTCGTTATATCGGCGCCAAGGATCGCGCGGCCGTCGCGGCGATGGTTTATGGCGTGCTCCGCCACCGGGCGCAGCTTGATTGGTGGATCGCACGCACGCGCGAGGGTAAGGCCCGGGGATTTTTTGCGCCGGACGGCCGACAACGGGCGCTGGCCTGGCTGGCGATCGGCGAAGGATGGGAAGCGGCGCGGATCGTGGCGGAATTTGACGGCGGCAGGTTTCGCCCGACGGCACTCGATCAGCGCGAGGCCGTACTTGCGGACAAGCTTGCCGGCCGCACGATCGACCATCCCGACCAACCGGATTGGGTCCGGTTCAATTATCCGCAATGGATCGAGGAGCGGCTTCGTGCCCGTTTTGGCCCGGAGTTCCGGAACGAAATGGCGGCGCTCGCGGCGACAGCGCCGCTCGATCTGCGGATAAACCCGCTGAAAGCGTCCCGCGAAGCCGTGATCGACGAACTGCGGGGCGCCGGATTGAAGGTCGAGCCGACGCCGCGCTCGCCGCTGGGCGTCAGAGTCGAGGGACGGCCGCCGCTGGGCGATGTTGCGGCTTATCGCGACGGTCGAATCGAGGTCCAGGACGAGGGCTCCCAACTGGCGGCGCTTCTGGTCGATGTACGACCGGGGATGCGGGTTTGCGACTTTTGCGCCGGGGCGGGGGGCAAGACGCTGGCGATCGCCGCCATGATGGCGAACAAAGGGCACGTCGTCGCCTGCGATGTGTCGCAAAGGCGGCTCGAAGGCGCCACGCGCCGGCTTCGCCGCGCCGGCGTTCACAATGTCGAGCGCCGGAACCTTTCGGGCGAACGCGACCCGTGGGTAAAACGGCACGCCGGCGGCTTCGAGCGTGTGCTGATCGATGCGCCCTGCACCGGCACCGGGACATGGCGGCGAAATCCCGATGGGCGATGGACGCTTCTGCCCGACGATCTGGTCGAACTCGCGGATATCCAGCGGCGCATCCTGGATAGCGCCGCCCGGCTGGTACGCCCGGGCGGGCGGCTGATTTACGTCACCTGCTCGCTGCTCCAAGACGAGAACGAGCGACAAGCCGAATGGTTCACATCGACCAGACCGGATTTCACCGCGTTGCCGCCGGCCGAAATATGGGAACGTACGATCGGCCCCGGTTATCCGGGAGACGGACCGTTTCTCCATCTTTCACCCGGGCGCCACGGCACCGACGGATTCTTCATCGCTATCTTCGAGCGCGGCGCCGCCGCCGCGACCGCATAGAAGGCCGGCTTGGCGGCATCTCAGTTTGCGCAATGTCCTCGCTGTACCACTTTCGGACATATCCGACTTGCCATGGGCGCTCGGGAACGCCTGCAAGGCGAGCTTGTGATGCTCCCGACACCTCGACTACGCTGCCGCTCGCAGAAATCGGAGCCAGTATGCTCACTTCATTGACTGTTCGCTTTGTGGTTCGTACGGATTTTGCCCGGTGGCTGCCGCTTTGGGAAAGCTACAACAAGTTCTACGGCCGTTTCGGCGCAACGGCTCTGCCCGCCGAGATCACCCAGATGACCTGGGCGCGGTTCTTCGATGCCTACGAGCCCATGCATGCCTTGGTCGCCGAAAGCAACGGACAGCTTGTCGGCCTGGTACATTATCTTTTTCATCGCAGTACGATCATGCTTGGGCCGATCTGCTATTTGCAGGATGTGTTCACCGACGAGGCGTCGCGCGGCCAGGGGATTGGCAAGGCCCTGATCAACGCGGTCTATGATCAAGCAAGAATCGCCGGCTCGACGCGCGTCTACTGGCAGACACACGAATCCAATCTGACGGCGATGAAGCTCTACGACCAGGTGGCC
>CAZLYV010000178.1:3417-5375 GCA_964563665.1 uncultured Acetobacteraceae bacterium | reverse complement strand
TCACTCGGTTTCGATCGGCACTCCCGGCAAATGTTTCGCGGTACGGATGGCCAGCGCCGACTTGACGTGGCTGACGTTGGGCGCTGTGGTGAGCTGGGTCGTAAGAAACTTCTGGTAGGCGTCCCAGTCCGACGCCACGATCTTCAGCAGAAAGTCGGTCTCGCCCGCCAGCATGTGGCATTCGCGTACCTGCGGCCACGATGTCGCTAATTCCTCGAAGGCTTTCAGATCGTGCTCGGCCTGGCTCGAGAGACCGACCTGCGCGAACACGGTGACGCCAAAGCCAAGCGACTGCGGATTGACGTTGGCATGATAGCCGCGGATCACGCCGCTCTCCTCGAGTGCCCGCACGCGGCGGAGACACGGCGGCGCAGAGATGCCGGTGCGGCGTGCGAGTTCCACATTGGTCATCCGGCCGGTCTCCTGAAGGTCACGCAGGATACGGCGATCGATCCGGTCCAGTTTTACGCCACGCATGGTTCGGTCCTATGGCGGTCAGAGATTGAAATAATATTATATCTTCGGTCGTTCCGCGCAACAGAATTGCCTTAAACCAGGGTCAGCTTGCGTATCGCTGCACCCGCCCGGCATAGTCCCGCCGACCAATGATGCCCCGAATCGCCTGGATTCTCACCGAAGGCCACGCCGGGATGGAGTCGCAGTGTCGGGGCCTCTCAGAAGCCCTCGGCCTCGATCCCGTCGTCAAGCGCGTCCGTGTCCGCCCCCCCTGGGATTGGCTGTCCGGGCGGCTGTGGCCACGCTCGCTTGCCGCCCTCACGCGGGACAGCGACCGCCTCGAGCCCCCCTGGCCCGATATCGTCATCGGCTGCGGTAACGTAAGTGCGCCGCTTGCCGTCGCCATCAAGCGCGCAAGCGGTGGGGCGACCCGGATCGTCCACATCCAGAACCCGAAAATGGACCCCGCCCTGTTCGATTTCCTGGTGGCCCCGCGCCACGATCGCCTCGCCGGGGAAAACGTGTTCACCACCCGAGCCGCGGTTCATGGGGTTACGGCCGAAAAACTTGCCATTGCGGCCAATGCCTGGCGAGCAAAGTTCGCCAGCCTGCCGCGGCCCCTGGTCGCGGTCCTCATCGGGGGCCCCAACCGGCGCCACAAGATGACGTCCGAAGTGGTGGAGCGCCTCGCCGCTGAGCTTATCGCGCTCAAGCTAAAGCACGGCGCGGGCCTCGCGATCACGCCCTCGCGCCGCACCGGCGCCGTCAACATCGCGACATTGCGCGAGCGCCTGTCCGGTCCCGACGTTTATCTTTGGGATACCGAGGGTCCGAATCCATATCTGGGGCTTCTGGCGCTCGCCGATGCAATCGTCGTCACCGAAGATTCGGTTTCGATGACCTCCGAAGCGTGCGCCACGGGCAAACCGGTCTACGTCGTCGAACTCCCCGGGCGATCGCGACGGATCGGCCAGTTCCATGAAATGCTGCGGACCGATGGCGTCACGCGGCGCTTCGCGGGAACGCTCGCGGCGTGGACCTATGCGCCGCTCGACGACACCGAGCGCGCGGCGGCGGCCATACGTGCCCGGTTCGGGTGGCGATGAGCGATTGGCCGGTGAATCCGGGCGCGAACCGGTATATGTAACGCCAAGATCGGAAAACCCGCGGAGGCCCCGTGGCCCTCAAGATCGCGACCTTCAGCAACATCAAGGGCGGCGACAGCTTCTTCAAGGCGGTCGGACATCCGCTCGCGCTCGCCAAGGCGCGTGCGCTGGTCCAAGGCCTTTCCGCATCGCAGTCGGTGGCGATCTACGATCCGCTCGGCGTGGCGGAGGGCGTGGCGGAACTTCATGATCTCTCGAAGCTGAACGTCGCCGGCGTTTTCGTTCAGAACATCGCCGATATCGCGCGCAACGTTCTTGGACAGCGCGCCCAGCCGGTGACCGATCTGGCAAATCAGCGGGTGCGCAGCGTTCTCGTGACGGCGTTCGACGCCGAAC
>CAZLYV010000178.1:0-3317 GCA_964563665.1 uncultured Acetobacteraceae bacterium | reverse complement strand
TCATCGGCGCCGCCGGTCACGACGTGGTCAAGTATGCGCTCGATGTCTATGGCGAGAGACCGGAGGAGCTTTCCTGCACCCACGACGCCAACGCCTGGCCGGCCGACTTCTATGCCGGCTTGCCGGCGCCGGCGAGCGACGAACGCGTGATTCTCTGGGTACAGAACAGCCACCCCTGCCCGATTCCGCGTGGCGGCGTCGGGCTCAATCTCATGGGACGCGACGAAATCGCCTGGCTGGAACGCGAGATCCCCGGTTTTGGCTCCTACCCCCTCGATGTGGCCGAGCTACTGCCGGCGGCGAGATGGCCGCAGCAGATCGAAATTCATGCCGGCCGGCATTTCGTTCGTCCGCGCTACGAGATCGTGCGCAGCGATGGCAGGCGTCGCATGGCGCACCCGAACGTCGAACGGATCGATCTGAAGCCCGATCCTCGGATCGCGGAAATCGCCAACTTGATGGGAAAAGGCTATCTGCTGCCGGCGCCCGTTCTGCCGATTGACCGTTTTCGCACCATCATGCTCCCGACCCCGATGGCGACGACCCAGCGCGAGCTGCCGGTCGCCGTACGGGTTTACGACGCATCGGGGCGCGAGGTCGCGGCTCGCTTCCTCGGCCGCCTGCCGCGCGACCATGCACGCGTGGTTGACATCGGCGACATCCTCGACGGCAAGACCCAGCAAACGATGCCGTCGGGCTATGGCCATCTCGAGCTGGTCTACGATTTTCACGAGGGCGGCGCCGCCGATGGCTGGCTGCACGCGCTGTTCCGCTACGAAGACAAAAGAAGCCGCCATGTCGCGGAGACCAGTTTCGGCGCGCATATCTTCAACACCGTGCTCACCTACCTGAACGAGCCGCAGTCCTATTCCGGACCCGCGCCGGGGCTATCGACGCGATTGTTCTTGCGGATCGGCGACCCGCCGCTCGAGACGTTCTGCCATCTCATCTACGCCGCCTCGACGCCGTGGCATCCAATTTCGGATACGGCGCTCGTTCTTCACGACCGCGAGGGCGGCGAGATCGCGCGAAAACCGGCGCGGATTCCGTGTGGCGGCTCGTTGCTCTGGCGCGTTTCGGAAACTTTCGAACGAGACGCGCTCGCGCGCGCCGCTGGCGGCGGTTATGTGTTGGTCCGCGACACGACGTGCCGACTTTTTGGTTACCACGGTTTGGCCGACGGTGATTCGGCGTTCAGCCTGGATCACATGTTCGGCTTTTGACGTGACTTCCGGCGGCCGGCGGGATTTCCACGCCGGAACGAAGCGCAAAACGGACCAGATTGTATCGATACGCGCACGCAGCGCGACCCCGCCGCTTGCGCCAGCCGCTCCGGACACTTACTTTAAGTCTTTCAATCGCTGGATTCACTGCGTTCATTCATGGCACACGACGCCCCCACCCGACATCACAGCAAGGTTTTGATCCTCGGCTCCGGTCCCGCCGGATACACCGCGGCGATCTATGCCGCACGTGCGAACCTGCAGCCGATGATGGTCCGCGGCCTGCAACCTGGCGGCCAAATGTCGATCACCACGGACGTCGAGAACTATCCCGGCTTCCCCGAGGTGGTCCAGGGTCCGTGGCTGATGGAGCAGATGCAGAAGCAGGCCGAGAATGTCGGCACGCGCATGTTCGAGGACACCATCGTCAACGTCGATCTCACGCGCCGTCCCTTCGTCTGCCTGGGCGACGGCGGAAATGAATATGTCGGCGAAACGCTCATCATCTCGACCGGCGCGCAAGCGCGTTGGCTGGGGCTCGCAAACGAGACCAAATATCGCGGGTACGGCGTTTCGGCCTGTGCGACGTGCGACGGTTTTTTCTTCCGCGGCAAGCGCGTCGCCGTTGTCGGCGGCGGCAACACCGCGGTCGAGGAGGCGCTCTATCTCACGAATCATGCGGCCAAAGTGACCCTCGTCCACCGCCGCGATTCGCTCCGCGCCGAGAAAATGCTGCAAGGGCGGTTATTCAAGAGTCCGAAGATCGAGGTGATCTGGAACAGCGTGGTCGACGATGTTCTCGGGGGCGGTTCGCCGCCTGGCGTGACGGGTGTGCGTTTGCGCAATACCGTGAGCGGCGCGTCGTCGGTTCTCGCGCTCGACGGTCTGTTCATCGCCATCGGTCACACGCCAGCGACCGAGCTGTTCAGAGGCCTGCTCAAGGCCGACGCCGAGGGTTATCTTCTCACCCGGCCGGATTCCACCGTGACCGAGATTCCCGGCGTTTTCGCCGCCGGTGACGTCAAGGACAAGGTGTTCCGCCAAGCCGTAACGGCCGCCGGGATGGGATGCATGGCGGCGCTGGAGGCCGAGAAGTTCCTCGCCCACGTCGAGGCCGAGGCGCAGGCGGCGGCACAATAGGCGGCCTCACGACTCGCCATAGGGGCGCGTTTGGGCGCCCGGATCAGGATTTGAGCGGCAAACAATGTCGGGCATGGACTGGGACAAGCTGCGCATCTTTCATGCCGTCGCCGAGGCGGGAAGCTTCACGCACGCGGGCGAGACGTTGAACCTCAGCCAGTCCGCGGTGAGCCGCCAGATCAGCGCGCTCGAGGATTCGCTCAAGGTTTCGCTGTTTCATCGCCACGCGCGCGGACTCATTCTTACCGAGCAGGGAGAGCTGCTGTTCCAGACGGTGCGCGACGTGTTCTCGAAACTGGCGCTTGCCGAGGCGCGAATCAGCGAGAGCAAGGATCGGCCGTCCGGCCTGCTGCGGGTCACGACGCCGGTTGCTTTCGGCTCGATCTGGCTCACGCGGCGCATCCAGGATTTCATCGAGCTCTACCCCGAAGTACGGGTCAACCTGATCGTCGACGACAGCGAGCTCGATCTCGGTATGCGCGAAGCGGACTGCGCCATCCGCATGCAGCCGCCGCGCCAAGCCGATCTTATCCAGCGACATCTGCTCACCGTGCACGTGCACGTATTTGCTTCTCAGGCTTACTTGAAAAAGTATGGCGTGCCGAAGAGCGTCGAGGATCTCGATAATCACCGCATCATCGTTTACGGCGAAGACCCGCGACCGCCCTTCCCGCGCGTGAACTGGCTGGTCGAGGCCGGAACCAAGCCCGGCCAGCGCCGTACGCCCGTGCTCCTGGTGAACAATGTCTACGCCATTCTGCGCGCGGTCGAGTCGGGGGCTGGTATCGCCGCCTTTCCCGACTACATGGCGCACGAGAGCCCGAACATCGTCCAGATTCTTCCCGGCCTCGATGGACCGAGCTACGAAGCCTACTTCGTTTACCCCGAGGAAATGCGAAACTCGAAGCGTATCGCGGTTTTCCGTGATTTTCTGGTTCGCAAAGTCGCCGAATC
>CAZLYV010000177.1:3095-5387 GCA_964563665.1 uncultured Acetobacteraceae bacterium | reverse complement strand
GGCGAACGAGCGCGACAGCGCGGGAGATATGACCACCGCCCAACGCTACGAGGAGCCGGCCCCGCCGATCGAGGCCGCGCGCGTCCTGCCTGGCCATCGGCTGGACATTCCAGCCGAAGATGCGCTGCGGCTTGACTGCGGCGTGGCGCTCGGCCCCTTCACCGTCGCCTACCAGACCTACGGCGCGCTCAACGCCGAGCGCTCGAACGCGATTCTTGTCTGCCATGCGCTGACCGGCGACCAGTTCGTGGCCGAGCCGCACCCGGTGACCGGCCGGCCCGGCTGGTGGGAGTTCACCGTCGGGCCGGGCAAGGTGCTCGACACCGACCGCTATTTCATCATATGCGTCAACGTGCTTGGCGGCTGCATGGGGACGACCGGGCCACGCGAGATCAATCCGGCAACCGGCCATCCGTGGTGCCTGAGCTTTCCGGTGATCACCGTCGCCGACATGGTTCGCGCGCAAAAGCGCGTCATCGATCATCTCGGGATCGAGCAGCTGTTTTGCGTCACCGGCGGCTCGATGGGCGGGATGCAGGTTCTGCAATGGGCGGCCTCGTACCCGGAGCGCGTATTCAGCGCCGTCCCGATCGCCACCGCCGCCCGGCACTCGGCGCAAAACATCGCCTTTCACGAGGTCGGCCGCCAGGCGATCATGGCCGACCCCGATTGGTGCGGCGGCGATTACATGCTGAACGGCAAGCGGCCGCATCGCGGGCTCGCGGTCGCGCGGATGGCGGCGCACATCACCTACCTGTCGGAAGCAGCGCTGCACCGCAAGTTCGGCCGCAACCTGCAGGACCGCAAGCAGCTCTCGTTCGGCTTCGACGCCGATTTCCAGGTCGAGAGCTATCTGCGCTACCAGGGCTCGACCTTCGTCGATCGGTTCGACGCCAACTCGTATCTCTACATCACCCGCGCCTGCGATTATTTCGATCTCGCGGCCGAGCATAAGGGCGTGCTGGCGAACGCGTTTGGCGGCACCAAGACGCGGTTCTGCCTGATCTCGTTCACCTCCGACTGGCTGTATCCCACCGCCGAGAGCCGGGCGATCATGCATGCGCTGAACGCGGTCGCGGCCAACGTCAGCTTCGTCGAGATCAAGACCGACAAGGGGCACGATGCGTTCCTGCTCGACGAACCTGAGTTCTTCGGCACGCTCGCGGGATTCCTCAACGGCGCGGCCGAGCACCGGGGCCTGAAGCGCCCATGAGCACACCGCCGGCGGCGGCGGGCGCGCGGATCCAGCGTACCGCCATCCGCGTCGATCTCCAGGTCATCGCCGACATGATCGAACCCGGCACGCGGGTGCTGGACATCGGCTGCGGCGACGGTGCGCTGCTCGAGTATCTCAACGACTTCAAGCGGGTCGACGCGCGCGGCATCGAGCTGTCGCAGTCGGGGGTGAACGCCTGCGTGGGCCGCGGGTTGTCGGTCATCCAGGGCGACGCCGACACCGATCTCAAGGACTATCCCTCGGACTCGTTCGACTACGTGATCCTGTCGCAGACGCTGCAGGCGGTCTACGACCCGATGGGCGTATTGGGCGAGCTGGTGCGCATCGGCCGGCGGGCGATCGTTTCGTTTCCCAATTTCGGCGTCTGGCACATTCGGTTGAAGCTTCTCGTCGATGGTCGCATGCCAGTGACCGACTCGCTCGAGCACGCCTGGTTCGAGACCCCGAACATCCATCTCTGCACGATCACCGATTTCGTCGAGCTTTGCCGCGAGCTGGGCATCGTCATCGAGCAGGCCATGGTGCTGGACGCGCGCGGGCGCCCGCGGTCGCTCGGCGCGCCGGGCTTTTTCGCCAATCTCGTGGGCGAGCAGGGGTTGTTTGTCTTGCGCCGCGATGGTGCTCGGCTCGCGGGCTGACCGAAGCAACAAACGCCGAGACAACGACGGCTACGTATTCACCCGTCCGGCGACGCTCTCGTGCACCTCGGCGGCTTTGAGCCGCTTGCGCTGGACCGCGCGAACGGCGGTCGGCGCGTAAAGCTGCTTTGCCGCCTCGACGATGACCACGCCGGCGAAGCGCGGCGACCACCGCGCGCCGATGCGCTCCCATGCCCCGGCCGAGGTGAGCCACAGCCGCGAGGCAAATGGCGGCACGAACAGCGCCGGCCGGGCGGCAAGCGGCGTGAACAGGTTGTCGCGCAGCAGGCGCGACAGCTGGTTCGCGGTGTAAGGATGGCCGTGGCCGAACGGCGTGCGATCGAGACGGGCCCATAATCCACGCCGGTTGGGGACCACGATCAGCAGCCGGCCGCTGCCGACCAATACGCGCCAGAT
>CAZLYV010000177.1:0-2995 GCA_964563665.1 uncultured Acetobacteraceae bacterium | reverse complement strand
ATCTCGCGCACGTGGCGGCGGATCACCCGCCTCGTCGCCTGACCTAGCGACGAGTCATAGAAATCCCGCAGGTCGATGACATCGGTCGACATGGCTGATTGCCGGGACCCCCAATAAACGCCGCGCGCCCGCCGGCATTGGCGCCGATGCAATAACGCCGGAGAACCGCCAGTCTAGCATAACGCCCACTCCGCCGCGGCCGTCGCGGGCCTATGGGACGGCGCGGTTCATGGGTTACAGTTGGATAATTCCCGTCGATCCGACGTGCAGCCGGAGTCCGTCCGCCCGTGGAACTCCTCAACGAGTTTATTTTTCTCGGCGCGGCGCTGATCGCCGTCAGCATCGTCGCCGGCATGTTTTCCTCGCGCATCGGCGCGCCGTTGCTGCTCGTCTTTCTTGGCCTCGGGATGCTCGTGCGGATCGAGGCGCCCGATTACGCGATCGCCAGTTTTCAATCGACCTTCGTCGTCGGGTCGATCGCGCTCGCCATCATCCTGTTCGATGGCGGGTTGCGCACACCGCGCGCGATCTTCCGCATCGCCATGTGGCCAGCCTTGAGCCTGGCCACGGTGGGAGTCGTCATTACCACCGTCGTCGCGGGGGCCATCGCGATCCTGGCGATGGATCTGTCGCCGTTACAAGCCCTGCTGGTGGGCGCGACCATCGCTTCGACCGACGCCGCCGCGGTGTTCATGCTGCTCCATGTGCGCGGCACCGAGATTCGCAAGCGCGTCAGCGCGACGCTCGAGATCGAATCGGGCGCCAACGACCCGATGGCGGTGTTTCTCACCATCCTCTGCATCAAGCTCCTGCTCGCCCCCGACGCTCACCCGTCATGGGAGATTGCCGGCATGTTCATCCTGCAGATGGGCGGCGGGGCGGCGATAGGGATCGCGGGCGGCTATTTCCTGCTTTGGCTGATCAACCGTATCGTCATCGCCGCCGGCCTCTATCCGATTCTTGCGGCCTCGGTGGCGCTGGCGATCTTCTCCGGCGCGCAGCTCGTCGATGCAAGCGGCTTCCTCGCCGTATATCTTGCCGGCCTCGTGCTCGGGAACAACCGCCATCGCGCCCAACAGGTGATCAGCCGGTTTCACGACGGGCTCGCCTGGCTGGCGCAGATCGTCATGTTTCTTCTACTCGGGCTGCTGGTCGAGCCCAGGGAGCTGTTCGTCGGGACGGCCGGCGCGCTCGTCGTCGCCATCGGCCTCATCCTCGTCGCGCGCCCGGCGGCGGTGTGGATCGCCCTCTTTCCTTTCAAATTCTCCTGGCAGGAAACATTTTTCATCGCCTGGGTGGGCCTGCGTGGCGCGGTGCCGATCTTCCTCGCCTCGATCCCGGTGATCGCCGGCGTACCTAACGGCGTGGTCTATTTCAACGTCGCGTTCCTCGTCGTGCTGGCCTCGCTCGTCATCCAGGGCTGGACCGTGGCCCGCTCGGCGCGCGTGTTGGGGCTCGAGCTGCCGCCGCCGCCCGAACCGATCGAGCGGCGCGAAATCGATCTGCCGCCGTCGGCCGACCGCGAGGCCGCGAGCTGGCGGGTGGCGGCGGAGAGCCCGGCGCTCCGCGCGTCCTATTCCTCGCTGCCGCTGCCCAAGCGTACCCGCATCATCGCGGTGATCCGCGACGGCGCGGTGATGAACCGGCAGGGTCTCGAACGGCTCGAGCCGGATGATTATGTGATCGCGCTGGCGCCGCCCGAACACGTCATCACGCTCGACAAGCTGTTCGCGCCGGCGCCGCCGCCGCGCGGGCGCGACGGTGAGCCGAGCCTCGGGGCGTTCGTCTTCGCGCCGGACGTGCGACTCGGCAGGCTGTGCGCCATGTACGGGGTGCCGTTCGAGCCGCTGGACCGCGATCGCACGCTCGCCGATTTCATGCTCGAGCGCCTTGGCGGCGGCGCCGCGGTCGGCGAGCGGGTGCGCATCGGCGAGGTCGAGCTGGTCGTCTATGAAATGGCCAAGGACGAGATCGCCAAGATCGGGCTCGAGTTGGAGCCGCCGGCCGAGCGCACGCCATTGTGGCGCCTCTGGCGGCGCGTGATCGGCCGCCTCGGCGGCGGATAAAACCGCTCGCTCGCCCCTTCCCGCAAAGGCGCGTCTGGTCTAAACCATCCGGGGCCAAAATGAATACATTCCAATGACGCTCGAAATCGATCATCTCGTCTGCCTCAAGGACAACTATGTCTGGTTGCTGCGCGAGCCTGCGACGGGCGCGGTTGCCGCGGTCGATCCGTCGGAAGCCAAGCCGGTCGCCGCCAAGCTCGATTCGCTCGGCTGGAAGCTCACGCATATCCTCAACACGCACCATCACTGGGACCACACCGGGGGAAACCTCGAGCTCAAGGAGCAAAGCGGGGCGGTCATCGTCGGTCCGGCGGCCGACCGCGAACGCATCCCCGGAATCGACCTTGCGCTGGCCGAAGGCGACACCTACCGGTTTGGCGGTGCGACGGCGCAAATCTTCGACATTCCCGGCCACACGCGGGGCCACATCGCCTTCTGGTTCCCCGAGTCGACGGCGCTATTTTGCGGCGACACCCTGTTCACGCTCGGCTGCGGACGGTTGTTCGAGGGCACGCCGCAGCAGATGTGGACTTCGCTCTCCAAGCTTCGTCGGCTGCCGCCCGAAACACGCGTCTTTTGCGGGCACGAGTACACGCAAGCGAATGCACGCTTCGCGCTCAGCATCGATCCGACGAACGAGGGCCTGCGGCGGCGCGCCGCCGAGGTCGACCGCTTGCGCGCCGCCGGTCGCCCGACCGTGCCGGCGACTCTGGCCGAGGAGCGCGACACCAACCCGTTTCTTCGCGCGGACCAACCCGTACTCGCCGGCGCGATGCGCCTTCCGGCGAGCGACCCCGTCGCCGTCTTTGCCGCGATCCGCGCGCGCAAGGATAAGTTTTAACCCGGAGGGACCGTATCAACATGAAGCTTCACTACTCACCGGCGTCGCCTTACGCCCGAAAGGTCTGCGTCGTCGCCATCGAAACCGG
>CAZLYV010000176.1:0-5391 GCA_964563665.1 uncultured Acetobacteraceae bacterium | reverse complement strand
TTTCTCGGCGAACTCGCCAAGCGGCCCGATGTGGTGGCGCTCGCGATGCATGTCGATTACTGGGATTATATCGGCTGGAAGGACCCCTTCGCCAATCGGATGTACACCGAGCGGCAGCGCGGCTATTCGCAAGCGCTCTCGCAACGCTTCGTGTACACGCCGCAGATGGTCGTCGACGGCCGGTTTCAGGACGTCGGCTCCGACCGCGCGGCGATCACTCGGCTGATCGAGAAGGCGCGGGCGGAGCGGGCGCAGCTCCCAGCGGTCGCCATCTCGCGCGCCGATGGCGCCACCGAGGGACCACCCACGGCGGTTCGTGTCGAGGGTCAGGATTTTCATGGCACGGCGACGGTATGGCTCGCGCTCTACGATTTCGAGCATCGCACCGATGTGCTGCGCGGCGAAAATGGCGGCCGGCGTCTCGCCGACTACAACGTGGTGCGCGAGTTTCGGCGGGTCGGTACGTTCGACGGCCGGCCGGTGACAGTGTCGATCGATCTTGGACCGCTGAGCAAGGAGCACGATGCCTGCGCCGTGTTCGTGCAATCGGAAAATAGCGGACCGATCCTGGCTGCCATGACCTTCGTGACCGTAAAGGGTCAACAGGCCGCGTCTGCTCTGCCGCGCTGACGCTCTCTGAACTGTCCGGCGAGCGGCTAGAGCGTGATTTTCAAAGGTGGAATCGGCGCTCATGCCCCTCGCCCTTCGACAAGCTCAGGGTGAGGGGCACAAAACAAGCCCTCATGGTGAGCTTGTCGAACCATGAGGGCGCGCAACATGGTCGCACCTAAAGCAGTCATGCTCTAGACGCCCGGATCCAAATTTGAAGGGGCGGGTTTGCAGCCCGCCCCTTCGCGTATCCGTAAGCGCTGGCGTCGTTCGCCGCTCAGCCCGTGGGCGCCGCTCAGCCCGTGGGCGCCGCTCAGCCCGTGGGCGCCTTGGCGAGCTGTTCGTTGGCGAAGTCCCAGTTGAGCAGCTTGTCGATCAACGCCGCGGTGTAGTCGGCGCGCCGATTCTGGTAATCGAGATAATAGGCGTGCTCCCAGACATCGATCACGAGGATGCAGTGGATGCCGCGGACCATCGGCGCATCCGCATTGGCGGTGCGCTGCAAGGCGAGCTTTCCCTTGTCGATCACCAGCCAACCCCAACCGCTGCCGAATTGTCCGTTGGCGGTCGCCGCGAAATCGGCCTTGAACTTGTCGAAACCGCCGAGATCCTTATCGATCTGCGCCTTGATGGCGCCGGTGGGCGCGCCGCCGCCGCCGGGCTTGAGGCTGTTCCAGTAGAAATTGTGGTTCCAGACCTGGGCCGCGCTGTTGAACATCGCGGCGCGATTCGGGTTGACCGCCGATGCCTTGATCACTTCCTCGAGCGGCTGGTCGCGGATCGGGTCGTTTTCGACCATGCGGTTCAGCAGATCGACATAGCCCTTGTGGTGCCGGCCGTAATGGAACCCGATGGTGTTGGACGAAATCACCGGCGCCAGCGCGTTGTCGGAATAGGGCAGCGGCGGCAAGGCATAGGGAGCGCGCGCCTGCGCGATCGCCGGGGCTGAAACCGGGATCGTGGATGCCGCCAGCGAGGCGGCGGCGGTCGTGGTGACGAATTGACGCCGCGTGATCGGGCCGATGGTATGACGCTTTTCGGGCATGTCGGGCACTCCTCCCTGATATTCATTTGGGGGTTAGGGGCGAGACCTGCCCCACCAATTCTCGGCCTCGCCCTGATGGGTGCGGATAATAGCCAAGCCGCGCCCAATCCGCCACCAGCGCCAAGATCAAAGTCTCTTACGCGGATTCCCCGGTTTGGGGATCGCCGCGAAATCAAAGCAAAGCTTCACATACACGAATGGCTACTGTCCTGTCGGTTTCCTCGGGTCGTTGGAATCATGTCCTGCCGGCCGGCGTCGCCTGCGCGTCCGGCTTGCGCGCGACGTAGGTGACGATCCCGTAGGTCCCGTTGCGGATCTGCCAGCGTTCGTAGATCTGCGCGGCGATGCGGTCGACGGCGGCGAGGGGGTGGCTGAGCGCATAGCGCAGATTCAGCAGCAAGCCGGCGCGCGCGATGTAACCCGGACCGGCAAGGCCCTTGCGTCGGGCAAACTGCTCGCGCGATTCCGGCAGATCGAACCAGGTAAGCGGGCGACGCAGGACATAGCGATGGAGCGCGAAATAAATGCAGTTCGACGGAAGCATGCGAAACACATCGCGATCCGGGATTGCGCGCTCGAGATGCAGGCCGGCCTCGGCCAGATAGCGCCGCACCGTCCCGAGCGTGAAGAAATAGAGATGCCGCGGCACGTCCTCGCGAAAGAGCGCGCGCGACGAAAGGCTCGCGAAATTGGTCACCAGGAAGGCGAACGTGCCGCCGGGCTTGAGCACCTCCGCCGCCTTGCGGAAATAAGCCTTTGGATCGTGAACATGCTCGATCACCGCCCACGCGGTCACCGCATCATAGCGCGGGCCATCGGCCGGGATTTGGCTGAACTCGACGCGGTGGACGGGAAAATCCGCGATCGGCCGCGCCGCTTCGCCTATCTCGACGCCCTCGACCGCCCAGCCACGGTCGCGCATGAAGCGCGGGAAATCCCCGTTGGCGCAGCCCACGTCGAGCAAGCGCATCTCCCGCCCGGGCTCGACCACCGGCAGATAACCGGCCTCGACCGCATAGCGCGGGACGTGGATCGCCCGCTCGTCGAAATGATCGAAGAACGGGCGCGGGTAGTAGCGTCCGATTTCGTCGCGTGTTGGCCGCGGGTTCACATAGCCGAGACCGCAGGCCGGGCACTCGACCACCGTGAACCATTCGTCCGGAGCGAACAGCGCGTCGGGCTGGCGATAAACCGGCCGCCCCGCATCGCTACCGCAAAGGTTGCAGGCGACCGACTCCATGGCGCGCGATCATGGCCCGGGCGCGCCACCGTCTGCAAGTACAGGTGCGGCTCGGCGGCGACTTTGACCGGCGAGCGCGCTCAGCGGTAATGGCGATAGCCGCCATACCGCTGATACGACCGGTGGGGCGAGCCGTAATAGGTATAGCCGAAGCTGTAGCTCGGATAAGGAGCGGAATAGCCCGGGGCATAAGTGCCTGGGCCGTAATACGCCGGTTCGGGGTAGGCGACGACGCAGCCGGCGAGTGCGAAGCCAGCGACGACGACGGCAGCGAACACGCCCGACCGCCGCGCGATGCGGAATTTCGAGATGATGGCGATTGGGTTTGACATGGCATTGGCCTCCTGTGGAAGGTTGCCCCGCGCGCGCGCGCGCGCGCGCCCCGCGTATCGTTCAACGATTCACCGGAGCAGCGCTTCCGCCGAGCCAGCCGGCGATTTTGGCGAAAATCCGGCGGATGAAACGGAGCAGCTTCGGCAGCAGCCAGGCGATTGCGGCAAGGACCAGCGCCAGCAGGACGAGGAAGACGACGGGGTGATGCAGCGCCACCCACAGGCCGCCGATCACCGCGACATCCTCGGCGATCGAAGCGGCCCAGTTGCTGAACGGCTCGGGCGACGTGTTGATCGCAAGGCGCGCGCTTGCCTTGGTGAGGTGGCTGCTGGCGGCGAGCGCCCCGCCGATCAGGCCGGCGGCGAGCGCCAACGCCGGATCGACGTCGCCCACGGCGCCTGCCGCCAGAACGGCGCCGGCGGGAATGCGAATGAAGGTATGGATCGCATCCCAGCCGCTGTCGATGCCGGGAATCTTGTCGGCAAAGAATTCGACGCAATACATGAAGAGCGCGGCGAAGATCACCACCGGCGAGGCAAGGATCTGAAGATCGGGCGGAAGCACGATTGCATCCGTGGCGCCCATCAGGCCAAGCGTGAGGATCGCGGCGTAGAGATTGAGGCCGCTCGCCCAGCCGATGCCCATCGCGAGCGCGATGATCGAAATCGGATCCATGATGACCCAACACTCCCGAGGGATGCGGCCGCCGGCCGCGCGCAATTGGCGGCAATGGCGACCGCGCAATCTTGAGAACGATCATGCCGCGCCACCTATTCCGCCGTCCCATGCCAGCCCTGCGCCGGGGTAAATTGACCCGCTGCCTTGACGCTGCCTAAAGTCCGGCCGCGTCGCCGAAATTCGTCGCGGCGCGGAGTTCCGGAGGAAGCTTGGCGAGCTCGTCTCCTTCGAATTTAACGGTTGCCGCCGCCGCCGGCCGGTTGGCGCGCCCGGGGGCGCGCGCCTATGTCGCCTTCGCCTTTGGCGCGCTGTTCTTTTTCTATGCCTTCGTGCAGCGCGTTTCGCCGAGCGTGATGGTCGAAGACCTGATGCGCGATTTCGCCGTTGGCGGCGCGATCCTCGGCAATCTGTCGGCGTTCTACTTCTATGCCTATGCCGGCCTCCAGGTGCCGGTCGGCGTGCTGATGGACCGCTTTGGCCCACGCCGCCTGATGACCGCCGCGGCGTTGACGTGCGCCGCCGGCGGCGTTCTGTTCGCGGCAAGTGCGGGCGTGCACGGGGCGTATATCGGACGGTTCCTGATCGGCGCCGGCGCCGGATTCTCCTGGGTCGGCACGCTCACCATCATCGCGCAATGGTTTCCGCAGCGTCGCTTCGCGCTGCTCACCGGTCTCGTCCAGCTTGCCGGAATGGCCGGCGCGATATTCGGCCAGGCGCCGCTTGCCGCCGCGGTCGCCGGGTTCGGCTGGCGGGGAACGCTGGCCGCGATCGCGGCGCTGGGGCTCGCGCTGGCGCTTGCCCTGTGGCTCGTCGTGCGGGATCGGCCGCACGTTTCACAGCATGAGGCTGGGCTTCTCGCCGGCCTCAGGGTGGTGACTCGCAATCGCGAAACCTGGCTCAACGCGATTTACGGCATGGCGATGACCGGGCCGATGCTGGCGTTTGCCGGGCTGTGGGGCGTGCCCTATCTCGTCGCGACGTATGGCATCGAGCGCGGGGCCGCCGCGGCGACGACATCGCTGATGTTCGTCGGCTGGGGGATCGGCGCGCCGACCATCGGCTGGTTGTCGGGCCGTGTGGGCGGCCGCCGCCGGTTGATGATGGCGGGCGGCGGGCTCTCGGCGCTCTCGCTCGCGGCGCTGCTCTACGTCCCGGGACTATCGCTGGGCGCGGTCTCGGGCCTGCTTGTCGTGCACGGCTTCGCCTCGTCGTCGATGGTGCTGGCCTTCGCCTGCGTGCGCGAGCACAACCCTGCCGGCACCACCGGCGCCGCGCTTGGCGTCGTCAACATGGCGGTGGTCGGCAGCGGCGCCATCTTGCAGCCGCTGGTGGGATTCCTGCTCGATCTGCAATGGAACGGCGCCATGGAAGCGGGCGCCCGCCTTTACGCGCCCGCGGCCTACGCGCTCGCCTTCGCCGTCATTCCATTAACCGGCGCGGTTGGCACCCTCGCGATCCTCGCCATGCGCGAGCCGCACGGCCGGCC
>CAZLYV010000175.1:2586-5415 GCA_964563665.1 uncultured Acetobacteraceae bacterium | reverse complement strand
GCTCATTCTGATCGATGATTACGAAACGCTCGCGCAGCTTCGCCTTGTAATCGGCGAAGCTCGACACGGCGATTTCGCCCGGCGCCATGAAGCGGTGGCCCTGAGTGCGGTTATTGGCGACAAGCGACAAGCGATCATTCACATCGAGCGCATGTCTTAGGTCGTACTCCAGAACCAGCGGCGCGCCATCAAATACCGCAAGGATATTGTGCAGCGGTCGCACCCATGTTTGCGTTGTGTTGGTCCAACGCATCGATTTGGGCCAAGGGAACGGCGTGATCGCGTCGCCGATTAGATCAACGAGGACACGCGCTGTTGCTTTACCCGACGCGATGAACACCGCATACCAATAGTCCGCGTTTCCAATTTTCCGCTTCTCGCATTGATCCAGGGACGAAAGACCAGCGGACTTTAGAAAGCCGTGGACCGCATTCTCCGGAGCGCCGACGCGTGGACCCTTTTTTTCTAGATTCTGGTCGGATTGTTTGAGCGGCAGTCCGTCGACCACGAGTGCGAGCCGCCGCGGGGTTACGAAGGCTTCCGCGCTTGCGAACGACAGCCCGGCACCCTTCAGTTTGTCGGTCACGAGCCGCTTCAGATCTTCGGCCGCGCGGAGTTGCATGCGCGCCGGGATTTCCTCTGAGAAAAGTTCGAGCAAGAGTTCAGGCATCACGCCCCCTCGCTCGTCTGCGACGCCAGCCACGCTTTGCAGCACTTATTGGCGAGCGCGCGCACGCGCCCGATAAAGGCCTGCCGCTCGGCGACCGAAATCGCGCCCCGCGCATCGAGCAGATTGAAGCGGTGACTCGCCTTGATGCATTGGTCGTAGGCCGGCAACGCTAATTTTTTGTCGAGCAGCGCCTGGCACTCCTTCTCGGCGTCCACGAAGTGCCGACGCAGCATCTCGGTATCGGCGTATTCGAAGTTATGGGCGGAGAATTCGATCTCGGCCTGCTTGAAGATGTCGCCGTACGTGACTCCTGCACCGTTGAAGTCGAGGTCGAACACGTTCTCGACGCCCTGGATGTACATGGCGAGCCGCTCGAGCCCGTAAGTGAACTCGACCGACACCGGATTGCATTCGATGCCGCCCACCTGCTGGAAATAGGTGAACTGGGTCACCTCCATGCCGTCGCACCACACCTCCCAACCGAGACCCCAGGCGCCGAGCGTCGGGCTCTCCCAATCGTCCTCGACGAAGCGGATGTCGTGGCGCGCCGGATCGATGCCGAGTTCGACAAGGCTCTTGAGGTAGAGATCCTGACTGTCGGGCGGCGAGGGCTTCAGGATCACCTGAAATTGGTAATAGTGCTGAAGCCGGTTCGGGTTTTCACCATAGCGCCCATCGGTCGGCCGCCGCGAAGGTTGGACGTATGCCGCCCGCCACGGCTTTGGCCCCAGTGCGCGGAGCGTCGTCGCCGGGTGAAACGTGCCCGCGCCCACTTCCATGTCATAGGGCTGCAAAATCACGCAGCCTTGCGCCGCCCAATAGCGTTGGAGCCGCAGGATCAAACCCTGAAAACTCGTGTCTTTTTCGGCCATTTGGCGGGTGAAGTGCGGGGGCGTTGAGTGCGGCGCAACATAGCCGCCGCACTCCGCTCGATCAAGCCGCGCCTAGGGAGCCGTCGATGCGTGCAAATAATCAGGCGTTGGGACAGTCGCGCCGGCCGCAGCCCACCGCGGTGCGCGCGACGTAGGCCCCGCATACGCGGCACAAGACGAGATCCTCGGTTTCACCCACCGCCCGCGGACCCAGCCGATCTTTCTGCCGCGACTCGGGGCGCGCGGTGGCGGCGGCGGCGGCGCGACGCACCTGCTCCCGGTTCTGCAGAAAGCGGAACCCGAACCAGACGACGGCGACGACCGCGACCAGCACGACCAGTTTCCAAAAGCTGAATCCGAACATGGGCGATCGAGCGGCAAACAGGGATTAGAGGCCGAAACGCGCCCATAGCGCGTGCGCCTCGAGGGTGGAGAGTAGTTCATCGGTCCATTCGGCGATCGGCGGCTCGGCGCCTCCCCTTTCGCCGCGGCCGGGCATCCGGAGCCAGCGTTGCATCCAGCTTGCCTCCGGACTGACCGTCCGCAAGCGGACCTGATCGCCAAAGCGGCGACGCATGGCGCTTCGCATGTCGTCGATCCCATCGATGAGGCCGAGCTCGAGCGCACGCGGGCCGACCCAGAACTCGCCGCTGAACAGCTCGCCATCGAGGCCCTTGAGGCGATCGCCGCGACGAATACGTACCCAGTCCTGAAAGTTTTGGTGGATCTGATGTTGGACGGCGCGCAGGCGCTCGATGTCCTCGGGCTGCTCGGGCTGGAAGGGATCAAGCATGGATTTGTGATCGCCCGCCGTGTACACCCGGCGCTGGACGCCGATCCGGCGCAGCAGATCGGTGAAGCCGAAGCCGGCGGCGATCACTCCAATCGAGCCGATGATCGAGTTGGCGTCGGCATAGATCTCGTCGGCAGCGCAGGCGATCCAGTAACCGCCGGAGGCCGCAACGTCCTCGGCGAAGGCGACGACCGGCACTTTCTTTTCGCTCGCCAGGTCGCGAATACGTTTGGCGATGAGCGCGGCTTGGGCGGCCGAGCCGCCCGGGGAATTGATCGCAATCGCCACCGCTTTCAGTTGCGGCAGTGCGAAGGCGCGCTCGATCAGCGGTCCAATCCGGGCAAGCGACATCCCCGTTCTGAGACTGCCGATCTGACCGATAGGTCCGCTGAGCCGCAGCACCGCCACCGTCGGCGGCGGGTGGCGCAGCCGCTCGACGGGAACCCAGGTTAACCACGGGCGCAGGCGCTCGACGATTCGCTCCATCGCCCTAG
>CAZLYV010000175.1:0-2486 GCA_964563665.1 uncultured Acetobacteraceae bacterium | reverse complement strand
GTGTTGCGTCAGCCGGGGCGGCCGATGCTGACGGCGTCTGGCAGGCGGTGGGCGGCATTCCCTGCTCAACCTTCCTCGATGATCGCCAGGCCAACCGCGACAACGCCTATCAGTGGTGGTTCCTCGGTTGGGTCGCGGCACATAATCGGCTGCTCGACGACACCTACACGCTCATCCCCGACGAGGCGACCTTCAAGTCGAGCATTGCATGGATCGAAACCTACTGTCGCGAATATCCCCGAAAGACGATCGCCGACGCGGCGCTCAGCCTTGTCGATGACCGGCTCCGCCCGAACCGCATCCACAAAAAGCCGTGATATCGGCGCCCGTTGGTCGCGCCCCAGTCTACAATTCAAGCCGCGCGCCCTGGCGCAGAATGGCATCGGCCGATGTCGTGAATTGCCCATCGGGCTCGTGCAGGACCAGCCCGTGGTCTAAACGCATCGCGCCACGCATGCCCTTGCGCCCCCGCACGATGACCCGCGTCGCGGCGCCGCCCATTTTTGGCCAAAGCGGGTAGACGACGATCTCGCCGGCCCGACCGGCAATGGCGATGAGCAAGTCATCCAGCCGGTCGGCGCGCTGGATGACAACGAGCGATCCTTTGGGTCTCAGCAGTCGCAACGCCGCAGTGACCCAGCGCACGAGACCATCACCCCCGTCCTCGACCGTCGCGCGACGTTTATCGGCCTGCGGCGGAGGATCGGCGCGCGCCGTTTCGAGATAGGGCGGGTTGATCATCACGGCATCAAATATATTGGCTGCGAGCGCGCGGGGCGGCGTCCCCACGTCGCCTTGGACAATCTCGGCCCGCTCGGCAAACCCGTTGGCGACCACGTTCTCCCGCGCCAGTTGAACGAGCTGTGGCGAAATTTCGAGGCCGACGAGCGAGAGATCCGGCCGGCGCCGGCCGAGGCAGAGCAACGCCGCGCCGACCCCGCAACCGAGATCGGCGGCGCGCGATCCCTTGGCCGGCTCGGTTGCCGCGGCAAGCATCACCGGATCGATCGCCACGCGGTATCCCGTCACCGGCTGACGAAGCGTGACGCGCCCGCCGAGCAGCGCGTCGCGCGTCGCCGCAAAGGTCCTTGAGTCAGACACCGTGATCGGAGTCGCGCGCCGTCTCGATCAGGCGCCGCGCGCGCTCGTAGTCCTCGTCCACCACCATCAATCGCCGCGGAATGGCCGAGATCGAGCCTTCGAGTACCGAGGTGTGAAGGTCGAAAAGAATAGCCTTGATCCGCGCGTCGGCCAACAGCGCCTCGACCCACGACAGCAGCACCGGGTCGTTCGAGCGCAGGACTTCCTTCATTCGCCTCTCCCCTTCGCGGCCAATTCGTCGGGCTTGACCATTACGATTCCGCCCCTATGCTCCGGGTCGATGGGGCTCGCGTCAAGCGGGGATACCGCGACCAGCCTTTTATTTCCGGGGGATTCTTCGCGTGGCCGTCGTCGTCAACCTCGGTAGCGAGCGCGACAAGGCGCAACGTCCCTCGCTTGGGCCACTGATGCAACTCGTGGGCGGCGACCTCAAGCAGGTGAACGAGGTCATCGTCTCGCGCATGCACAGCCCTGTCGTGTTGATTCCACAGCTCGCCGGGCACATCGTCGCCGCCGGGGGCAAACGGCTGCGTCCGATGCTGACGCTCGCCAGCGCGCGGATGTGCGGCTATACCGGGCGCCGCCATGTGGCGCTCGCGGCGTGCGTCGAGTTCATCCATACCGCGACACTGCTTCATGACGACGTGGTCGACGAAAGCGACCTCAGACGCGGCCTCGCTACGGCCAACGCCGTCTGGGGCAACAAGGCGAGCGTACTGGTCGGCGATTTTCTCTTCAGCCGCGCCTTCCAGCTCATGGTGGAAGACGGTTCGTTAGCGGTTCTGTCGATCCTCTCCAACGCCTCGGCCGAGATCGCCGAGGGCGAGGTCATGCAGCTCCTGACCGCCAACGACACCAAGACCTCCGAGAACGCTTATCTTGAGGTGATCAAGGCAAAGACGGCGACGTTATTCGCGGCCGCGTGTCGGGTGGGCGCCGTGGTCGCCGACCGGCCGCGGGTCGAGGAGGATGCGCTCGACAGTTATGGGCTCAATCTCGGCATCGCCTTTCAAGTGGTGGACGACGTGCTCGACTACGCGGCGCACCAGGCGACGCTCGGAAAATCCGTCGGCGACGATTTTCGCGACGGCAAGATCACGCTTCCGGTGGTGCTCGCGTTCCTGCGCGGTGACGAGGAGGAGCGGCGATTTTGGCGCCGGACGCTTGAGGAGCAGGACCAAAAAGAGGGCGATCTTCAGCGGGCGATCGCGCTCATGGGGAAACACGGGAGCCTTCGCGATTCGGTCGATCGCGCCCGGCACTACGGGGCGATCGCACGTGATGCGCTCGGTATCTTCCCCGACAGCGCGGAGAAGCGCGCGCTCGTCGAATTGATCGAATTTGCCATCCACCGCGCTTATTGATCGCCGGCGAGCCGTTCCGTC
>CAZLYV010000174.1:3573-5575 GCA_964563665.1 uncultured Acetobacteraceae bacterium | reverse complement strand
ATCGGAAAGGTCGTCGTTGTGTTTGGATTTCGTCATGTCGAGGAAAATCATATCGTTTGTGTGCGGTCAGTTGCGAAATCCCGGTGGATAAATTTTGGGTTGCGCCATTGCGAATGGTCTGGCAGGAAAGGCGGCGACCTGTTGCCGGAAAACCACGACTCGGGGGCAAAAGATGACGACGGAAAAAAATGCGTCGCCCCGACCGGGTCCCATTGCGCGTCGAAGCGTCCTTGCCTTGGGCGCATCAGCGGCGATCATGACTCTGATGAGGCCCGCATTGGCGGCGCGCTTCATCGTGCCCGAGCGGCGGGTGTTTCTGGTCAATCCGCACACGGGCGAGAAGTTTGGCGGGACATATTGGGAGAACGGCGCATACATCCCGGAAGCGATGCGGGATTTGCGCGTTCTGCTGCGTGATCATAGCCGCAACAAGATCCACGAGATTGATCCGCGGCTGATCGATTTGCTTTCCGAGGTCCGCCGCCGGCTTGGCGCGACACAGCCGATTCAGGTGATCTCCGGATTTCGCTCGCCGGAATCGAACGCCGAAGCGCGGCGCCGCGATCGGCGCGTTGCGCGAAACAGCCTGCACATGCAGGGCAGGGCGGCCGATTTCCGGATCCCGGGCTACGCCGTGCATACGTTGAAACGGGCGGCCGTGTCGCTGCAGGGCGGCGGGGTCGGCATTTATCCGCGGGCGGACTTCGTTCATATCGATACGGGGCCCGTCCGCACCTGGTGATTGCGGCCGTTCCTTTGGTGCATGATTTGGCGCCCGGGCGGTTCTCGACTCGGGCGCATTTTTTGCCTGGAGCGGGGTCGGATTTGTTGGAGTGCTGGCGGCAGATGCGCTAACTTTCTCGCCGCCGCTCCGATCGAACTTGAGCACGAAATAGCCGCATATGATTTACGCCTTCGTGCCGCGCGATGGCCAGGTCGAACGCGTCGAGGTGCAGCCGGACGCCGCCGTGCCGATGGATGCGCTGTGGGTCGACCTCCTCATGCCGACGAACGAGGAAGCGGCGCGGGTCAATCGCGCGCTTGGCGTCGAGCTGCCGACGCGCGAGGAACAGGTGGAGATCGAGCCCTCGAGCCGGCTTTACCAGGAAGGCGAAGCGATCTACATGACCGCGACCGTCTTCTCGCAAGCGGACACGCCCAATCCGACCAGCGGCGTTGTCACCTTCATACTGTCGCGCGGCCATCTGGTCACGCTGCGCACCATCGATCCACGGCCGGTGATCACCTTCAGTTTACGCGCGCAGCGTCAACCAACGCTCTGCGCCTCGGCCGAGGACGCGCTCCTCGGTCTGCTCGAGGCGTTCGTCGACCGCATCGCCGACATTCTCGAAAAGCTCAGCACCGATCTCGACGCGCTCTCGCGCGCGATCTTCGACGACCGGCCGTACACCGCCAAGCGGCGGACCGGCGAGCGGCGCGATCTGCAGGCGATTCTGCGCTCGCTGGGCCGCGCCGACGACCTGGCTTCGACCGCGCGCGAAAGCCTGCATTCGCTCTCTCGCCTCGAGCGGTTTCTCGGCCAGGCTGTCGAAACGATCTTGCGCAAGGAGCACAAGACGCGGCTCAAGTCGCTGTCGCGCGACCTCGCTTCGCTGGTCGAGCACGCCGGTTTCGAGGCGCGAAAGGTCAACTTCCTGCTCGACGCCACGCTCGGCATGATCAACATCGAGCAGAACCGGATCATCAAGATCTTCTCGGTGGTCGCGGTCGTGTTTCTGCCGCCGACCCTGATCGCCAGCATCTACGGCATGAACTTTCACCTCATGCCGGAGCTGGACCAGCCATGGGGTTACCCGATGGCGCTCGTCTTGATGGTGATCTCGGCCGTCGGTCCTTATCTCTATTTCAAGCGCAAAGGGTGGATGTGATCGGGCGTCCGGAACTTCGCCCTAATCGGCGATGGCGAAGGCCCGATCGACGATTGTGCTTGTAACCTCTTGGCAATGTGGATTTAACATTTGCCACGGACGCCAGCTAAAGC
>CAZLYV010000174.1:0-3473 GCA_964563665.1 uncultured Acetobacteraceae bacterium | reverse complement strand
CTGCGCGATCCCTCGACGCTGGTCTTCGCTTACTCGCCGGTCGAGGATCCGGCGGTCTATGAGAACATCTTCAAGCCGTTCACCGAGTATCTCGCCAAATGTACCGGCAAGCGCGTCGTCTATTATCCGGTGCAGTCGAATTCGGCCGAAATCGAAGCGATGCGCTCGGGCCGATTGCACGTCGCCGGCTTTTCGACCGGACCGACCGGGTTCGCGGTCAACATGGCGGGCGCGGTTCCGTTCGCCGCCAAGGGTACGGCCGAGCAGGTGCGCGGCTACCATCTCGCCTTCGTCGTCAAGGCGGACAGCCCTTACAAGAAGCTCTCCGATCTCAAGGGAAAGAAAGTGGCGCACACTTCGCCATCGTCGAATTCCGGCAATCTCGCGCCGCGCGTGCTGTTTCCGACGCAGGGGCTCGTACCGGACCAGGATTACAAGGTCCTTTATTCGGGCGGGCACGACAAGTCGGCGCTCGGCGTCGTCTCGGGCGACTACGACGGTGCGCCGGTCGCCTCCGACGTGCTCGAGCGCATGATCGTCCGCGGCACGATCAAGAAGGAGGCGGTGCGGGTGATCTACGAAAGCGAGACCTTCCCGACATCCTCATTCGCCCACGCCCACGATCTCAAGCCCGATCTCGCCAAGAAGGTCACCGGCTGTTTCTACGCTTTCCGCTTCACGCCCGAGATGCAGAAGGAGTTCAACGGCGACGACCGCTTCTTCCCCATCACGTACAAGAAAGACTGGGCCGTGGTGCGCCATGTGGCCGAGGGGTCGGGCACGCCCTACAACCGCGCCGCCTACGTCAAGGAAACGGAACGCGAGACGGCCGAGCTCAAGAAAAAGCAGGAAGAACAGGCGAAGCCCAAGCAGTGAATGAGATGCCGCTGTCCGACACCGGAGGGAGCGGGGTTTCGACCCGCTCCCTCGACATTCGCCGCCTGTCCAAGGAGTACCGCCGCGGCCAACCCGTGCTTCGCGACGTGAGTTTGGCGATCCCCGGCCACGGCATCACCGCAATCATCGGCCCGTCTGGCACCGGCAAGAGCACGCTCATCCGCTGCATCAACCGCCTGGTCGAACCGACCAAGGGCGAGATCTGGTTCCAGGGCGTCGATCTGGCCAAGCTCGGTGGCCGGGCTCTACGCGCGGCCAGGCGCCGCATCGGCATGGTGTTCCAGGAATACAATCTGGTCGAACGTTTGAGCGTGATGGAGAACCTGTTGTGCGGACGGCTCGGCTATATGTCGCCGCTTCGCGCCTGGCTTCGCCGGTTCCCTTCGGCGGACATCGAACGGGCGTTCGAGCTGCTGGACGCGGTCGGGCTTGGCGCCTACGCCACGCAGCGGGCGGACGCACTCTCCGGCGGGCAACGCCAGCGGGTCGGCATCGCGCGCGCGATCATGCAGGAGCCCGAACTCTTGCTCGCCGACGAACCCACCTCTTCGCTCGACCCCAAGACATCGGTCGAGATCATGGAGTTGATGAAAGCGCTCGCCGGCGAGCGCAACATCCCGGTGATCGTCAACATTCACAACGTTGTGCTCGCCCAGCGCTTCGCCTCGCGCATCATCGGCATGTCGGGCGGCCGCGTCGTCTTCGACGGCAGGCCGGATGAACTCGGCGACGGACATCTCAAGGAAATTTACGGCGGCGAGGATTGGCTGCAATGAGCGGCGCCGGTGGCGCGACCGCCAGCGGACCGCCCCGACCGCACGCCACGCCACCGGTGGCGCGCGTCGCCTTCAAGTCGAATCGCCTACCGCTTCTTGGCTGGCTGGCGCTCGGGCTCTACACCGTCTATGCCGCCTCGCAGCTCGATCTTACCTGGGCCCGGTTCGTCGCCGGCCTTGGCCATGGCGCGCATTTCATCGGCCGCATGTTTCCGCCCGATTTCTCGAAATGGGACCTGCTGGTGCGCGGTCTCACCGAGAGCCTCGAGATCGCGGTGATCGCCTCGGCGAGCGGGATCGCGCTCGCCCTTCCCATCGGCTTTCTCGCGGCGCGCAATCTCATGCCGCCATGGGTGAGCTGGCTTGCGCGAGGCTTCATCGCGCTCTGCCGATCGTTTCATTCGGTAATCGTCGCCATCCTGTTCGTCAAAGCGGTGGGCTTTGGCGCGCTTGCCGGCATCATGGCGCTCACCGTCGCCTCGATCGGCTTCATCTCCAAGCTGTTCGCCGAGGCGATCGAGGAAATCTCGCTAAAACAGGTCGAGGCGGTGCGCGCGACGGGCGCCGGGTTCGGCAACGTCATCCTGTTTGGCGTGCTGCCGCAGGTGCTCGCGCGTTTCATCGGCTTTGGCACCTATCAGCTCGATTCAAATCTGCGCAATTCGACCATGGTCGGCATCGTCGGCGGCGGCGGCATCGGCGCCACCCTGTTCACCGCCTTCCAGCGCTTCGACTACGACTTCGTACTGGCCATCCTCATCTCCATCATCAGCCTGATCATGCTGGGCGAAGTGCTCGCCGGCTGGATCCGCAAGACGTTCCAGTGAGCCCGCGGCGATGATCGCGGATCAAAAACACTGGGAACGCTTTACGCCGCGCGAACGGCTGATGCGCTTCGCCGCCTATCTCGCTGCCGTCGCCGCCCTCGTGCTCTCGGTCCGCTCGGTCAACGTCATCCCCGAGTTTCTCTACGACGCGCCCGAGCAGATCGTCGATCTCTTCGCACGCATGTGGCCGATGGATTTCACCTACTACCCGAAGGCGGTTCACAGCGCACTGGTCGAAACCTTCCATATCGCGACGCTGGGCACGATCCTCGCCATGGTGATGGCGCTTCCCGTCGGGTTGCTGGCGGCGCGAAATGTGACGCCGAGCCTGGCGCTCAACTATCTCGCCAAGCTCATCCTCGTTTCGTCGCGCTCGGTGAATTCGCTCGTCTGGGCGCTGCTGTTCGTCGCCGTCTTCGGGCCCGGCGCGCTCGCCGGCACGCTCGCCATCGCCTTCCGCTCGGTCGGGTTCGTGGGAAAGCTGTTCGGCGAGGCGCTCGAGGAGGCGAATCCCGGGCCGGTCGAAGCGTTGCACGCCGCCGGGGCTCCGCGGACGAGCGTATTCCTCAAGGCCTATTGGCCGCAGGTTCAACCGGCGTGTTATTCGATCGCGCTCTTCAGGTGGGACATCAACATCCGGGAATCGGCGGTGCTTGGCTTGGTCGGCGCCGGCGGAATCGGCGTGGCGCTCGACAACGCGCTCAGCCTTCTCTACTGGGACCAGGTCGCGGTCGTGCTGCTGACGATCTTCTCGGTCGTTCTGGCGACCGAGATCGGCGTCACCTGGATTCGCAAGCGCATCATTTAATAATCCGGCGACAATTCGGAGCGGTCGAAACAACAGGCCACGGACCTCACAGCCGGTAGCGCGGATTCGCGGTATCGGGCTGTCCCGTCATGCCGAATTTGTCACCGTCGCCTCACGCCGTTTCCGCCATTACGTTATTTTAATACGGCAGGTGCGAGGCTCGAA
>CAZLYV010000173.1:1416-5673 GCA_964563665.1 uncultured Acetobacteraceae bacterium | reverse complement strand
AAAATAGAGAGGCGTCAGGCGCGCTGGACCGAGATCCGACGCTGAGTGTCCGGGCGGGACACGACCTGACGCCTCAGGAGCCTTTCGGCCCCCAGGCTCGCGTGGGCCCAGGAGTCCCCCGCAAGGGCTTGTCGGGCGTGTCTCTGGCGCAACGCCACCCGTCTTGCCCAAGCGACGGTGAGACCCGAAGGTCCCAACCCTGGGGCGACCCGTCGTCTCGCGTACGCTTCCCATCCCGACCGGTACGGCCTGCGGCGTTGCCCCCGCGACCGACCGACCCGTACCAGCAGCTCTTCCGGAGCCACCGTCACCGGCCGGACCGCCGATCTCCGAAGAAACCAGCCGCCCCGCCCGGGGTTAGGGCCACGTGCACGAGATCCGGTATCGTCGCCCGCCGGGACCACTCCGGAAGAGTGGCTGACCGACGAGATGAATGACACACCCCCCGAAGGGGATGGAGGTCATTCCGGAGGCGCTTTCGCCGCTCCCGCCACCACCGATCCCTTGTCGGAACCGGCGCCCCGCCAGGGGCTTCACAGATGGCTAATGCGAGCGACCCGCTTTCCTCCGCCGCTCTCGCGAACCTGAAACAAGCTTCGCAAAAGATGGTCTGAGCGACAATAATAAAAAGCAAGAAAATCAAAAATTTCTGTTGATAAGATTACCAGTAACTCACAAATGATCCACAATTCATCCACTACCTTATCCCCAGATGCGACGCAGAATTGCCGGGCCGGGCGACGGTTTTGACTGGATAAGCCGCGGCTTGCGCCGTTATACCGGCGGGACATTCTCGACCGCGCCCGCCCCAAGGGGCATTGCATTTCAGAGGACGACCATGGACGCCAACGAACTCCGAACGCTTCAGGCGCCGCTCAAGACCCGCTATCGCGAAACGCCCGCAGCGGCGCGAATCACCCTCAAGGCGTGCGGCGAAATCGGCGGGGAAAAAATCGCCTGCAAGGTCGCAACCGGCCGGGCGCTGGTCGAAGCCGGGCTGCACCCGGCGACCGGCGGCGACGGAATTGCGGCGTGCTCCGGCGACATGCTGCTGGAAGCATTGGTGGCTTGTGCCGGCGTGACGCTGAAAGCGGTGGCGACGGCGATCGGCGTCGTGATCAAGCGTGGCAGCGTCACCGCCGAGGGCGATCTCGATTTTCGCGGCACGCTCGGCGTCGCTCGGGAAGCGCCGGTCGGATTTTCGAATATCCGCCTGAGCTTCGATCTCGAGACCGCGGCCAGCGCCGAGCAACTCGCCAACCTGATGAAGCTGACCGAGCGCTATTGCGTGGTCTACCAGACGTTGCGGAATGCGCCGCCGATCGCCGTCTCGCATCGAATCATCTAATGCATGTCGCGACCCCCCGCGTGGCGGTTGACGGGATTCGATGCGCGGTCTAAATGAGTATGTCGCGAAGCAGATAACAGGACCGATCGACGCGTTGCTGGGGCGAAGTGCGGAAAAGATTCCACGCCTCGCCCCGGGATAAATCCCGGCGCGCCGTCCGGCCGCAGAATGATTGAGGCGCCATGCCTTCCGATTCGCCGGCGACGAGCGGAGCTTCGGCCAACCGGCCGCTCTCGCCGCATCTCCAGATCTACAAGCCGCAGCTCACTTCCATTCTGTCGATCGTTCATCGTCTGACTGGCGTGGCGCTGGCGGCGGGCACGCTTGTCCTCGTCTGGTGGCTGGTCGCCGCCGCCTCGGGCCCGCGCGCCTTTCGCGGCGTCCAGGAGTTCCTCGGCTCGTTTCTTGGGCTGCTGCTGCTGCTCGGCTGGAGCGTTTCGCTGTTTTATCACCTCGCCAACGGCGTCCGGCACCTGTTCTGGGACGCAGGATTCGGATTCGATCTCAAGAGCGCCTACAGCTCCGGATGGGCGGTGGTGGTGTTCACGGTCATTTTTACCGGCGGCTCGTGGGCGCTCGGCATCTTCTATCTGGGAGCGCTGCGGTGACGTCGCGGCGTCCCTCGGATTCTCGCTCGTCGCTTTCGCGCGCGCGCGGTCTCGGATCGGCGAAGGAAGGCGTTTCCCATTGGTGGGCGCAGCGACTGACCGCGCTGGCGTTGATCCCGCTCGCTCTGTGGTTCGTCGGCTCGGTGATCGGGCTCGTCGGCGCGGGACAGCCGGCGGTCGTGGCATGGGCGTCCTCGCCGCTCGCCGCGGTTCTGCTCGTGGCACTCATCCTCGCCACCTTCCATCACACGCAGCTCGGGCTGCAAGTCGTGATCGAGGATTACGTCCATAACGAAGTCGCGAAGTTCGCCGCGATCCTGATCGTCAAGGGTGCCGCGTTTCTTCTCGCCGCCGCCGGCGTGCTGGCGGTGGTCAAGATGGCGATGAAGGGATAGGCGGCGATGCCCGATGCTGCGATGCCGGCCCCCGCTGTAGGGTCGGCCTACAAGGTGATCGATCACGCCTACGACGTCATCGTCGTGGGCGCCGGCGGCGCGGGCTTGCGCGCCACCATGGGCATGGCCACCAAGGGCCTCAAGACCGCTTGCATCTCGAAGGTCTTCCCGACGCGCAGCCACACGGTGGCGGCGCAGGGCGGCATCTCGGCCGCGCTTGGCAACATGGGCGAGGACGACTGGCGCTGGCACATGTACGACACCGTCAAAGGGTCGGACTGGCTCGGCGACCAGGACGCGATCGAGTACATGTGCAAGGAGGCGATCCCGGCGATCATCGAGCTCGAGCATTACGGGGTACCGTTCTCGCGCACGCAAACCGGCAAGATCTACCAGCGTGCCTTTGGCGGCATGACCACCCATTTCGGCAAGGCACAAGCGATGCGCTGCTGCGCCGCCGCCGATCGCACGGGGCACGCGATCTTGCATACGCTCTACCAGCAGAGCCTGAAGCACAGCGCCGAGTTCTTCATCGAGTATTTCGTCCTCGACCTGATCATGGACGATGACGGCGCCTGTCGCGGGGTGATCGCCTGGAACCTCGCCGACGGCACGATCCACCGCTTCCGCGCCCACATCACCGTGCTGGCGACCGGCGGCTACGGGCGCACCTATTTCTCGTGCACCTCCGCCCACATCTGCACCGGCGACGGAAACGCCATGGTGCTTCGCGCCGGGCTCGCGCTTCAGGACATGGAATTCATCCAGTTCCACCCGACCGGGATCTACGGCGCGGGCTGCCTGATCACCGAGGGCGCGCGCGGCGAGGGCGGCTATCTCACCAACTCGACGGGCGAGCGCTTCATGGAGCGCTACGCGCCTTCGGCCAAGGATCTCGCCTCGCGCGACGTCGTCTCGCGCTCGATGACGATCGAGATCCGCGAGGGACGCGGCGTGGGCCCGCACAAGGACCATATCCACCTCCATCTCGAGCATCTCGACCCCAAGCTCCTGCATGAACGCCTGCCGGGCATCTCGGAGAGCGCCAAGATCTTCGCGGGCGTCGACGTGACAAAGCAGCCGATCCCGGTGGTGCCCACCGTGCACTACAACATGGGCGGCATCCCCACCAACTACCGGGCCGAGGTGGTCACCCTGCGTCAGGGCGATCCCGAGGCGGTGGTGCCCGGGTTGATGGCGATCGGCGAGGCGGCCTGCGTATCGGTGCACGGAGCAAACCGGCTCGGCTCCAACTCGCTGCTCGACCTTATCGTCTTCGGGCGGGCGGCGGCGCTGCGTGCGGCCGAGCTGATCACGCCGGGCCAGTCGCATAAATCGCTGGCGGCCGATGCCGGCGAGCGGGCGATCGCACGCTTCGACCGCTTGCGTCACGCGCACGGCGAATTCCCGACCGCCAGCCTCCGGCTCGAAATGCAAAAGACGATGCAGAACCACTGCGCGGTCTTCCGCACCGCCGAGGTGCTGTCCGAGGGCACGCGGCATATGGCGGAGATCTGGCGCAAGAGCGAAGGAATCGCGGTCAGCGACCGCTCGCTCATCTGGAACTCGGACCTCGTCGAGACGCTCGAATACGAAAACCTGCTCCAGCAGGCGATGGTGGCGCTGCACGGGGCGCTCAATCGGCAGGAAAGCCGCGGCGCGCATGCGCGCGAGGACTTCCCCGCACGCGACGACGCGAATTGGCTCAAGCACACGCTTGTTTGGCTCGACGCCGACGGCCGCGTGCGGCTCGACTATCGCCCGGTGCATCTCAACCCGCTTACCAACGAGGTCCAGTCCTTCCCGCCCAAGGCCCGGGTGTACTAAGGGCACATTATTCCTCATGCTTCGACAAGCTCAGCATGAGGGGTTCGGATAAAGCCTCATCATCCTGAGCTGGTCGAAG
>CAZLYV010000173.1:0-1316 GCA_964563665.1 uncultured Acetobacteraceae bacterium | reverse complement strand
GTCGAAGGATGAGGCTGCTGGAGATACCGAGAAGAGAAAGAGCAACGCATGGTCGAATTCACGCTGCCCAAGAATTCCCGCGTCGGCGCCGGCAAGACCTTCAAGGCTGAGGCGGGCGCGAAGCGCGTCAAGACCTTCAAGGTTTACCGCTGGGATCCCGATACCGGCGCGAACCCGCGGCTCGACGCCTACGAGATCGATCTCGACCGGTGCGGGCCGATGATTCTCGACGCACTGATCAAGATCAAGAACGAGATCGACGCGACGCTCACCTTCCGCCGCTCGTGCCGCGAGGGAATTTGCGGCTCCTGCGCCATGAACATCGATGGCACCAACACGCTCGCCTGCATCAAACCGATCGATGAATGTCATGGCAATGTCAGCGTCTATCCGCTGCCCCATATGTCGGTCGTGAAGGATTTGGTGCCGGATCTCGATCAGGCCTACGCCCAGCTCCGCGCGATTGAACCATGGCTGAAGTCCGAAACGCCGGCGCCCGAGCGCGAGCGTCTGCAATCACCCGAGGAGCGCGCGCGGCTCGACGGGCTGTGGGATTGCATTCTCTGTTTCTGCTGCACCACGAGCTGTCCCAGCTATTGGTGGAACGCCGATCGCTATTTGGGGCCGGCTGTGCTGCTGCAGGCCTATCGCTGGATCGTCGATTCGCGCGACGAGGCGGCGGGCGAACGTCTGGATGCGCTCGAAGATCCGTTCCGGCTCTACCGTTGCCACACGATCATGAATTGCACCAAGACCTGCCCCAAAGGCCTCAACCCGGCGAAGGCGATCGGCGAGATCAAGAAGCTGATGGTCGCGCGGCGATAATCACGATGGCCGCCGGTCCCCGTATCGCGCTCATCCACGCGCTTGCCCTATCGATCGAGCCCAGCAACCGCGCCTTCGCCGAGCTGTGGCCGACGGCCGAGCTCGCCAATCTCCTCGATGATTCGCTCTCGGCCGATCTCGCGGCGCGGGGCGCGCTCGACGATTCGTTCACCAAACGCTTTTTGCATCTCGCGCACTATGCTGAGCACACCGGCGCGCGCGGAATCCTTTTCACCTGCTCGGCCTTCGGCCGGCCGATCGAGGCGGTGAAGCAGGCGCTGTCGATTCCCGTCCTCAAACCCAACGAGGCGGCGCTCGAGGCGGCGCTCAAGGCCGGTCCCCGCGTGGCGTTGCTAGCCACGTTCGCGCCGACGCTCGCCTCGATGGAGCAGGAGCTACGCGAGATGGCGGCGGCGCGCGGCGCGGCGATCGAGATCACGCTGCGTCACGTTCCGGGCGCGCTCGATGCGCTCAAGGCCGGCGATGCCGCA
>CAZLYV010000172.1:0-5713 GCA_964563665.1 uncultured Acetobacteraceae bacterium | reverse complement strand
TCTAATTTGACACGCCGCCGAACAGCAGCGTGTCGAGCCCGCGCACGAGCCCCTTTATCTGGCCCACGCGCCGGGCGGCGATCAGGGTGCCGGCGATGTAGGGGGCAGCGCTCGACCCGGCGTCGTGGCGGATCGTCAAGCGCTCGTCCGACAGACCGAAGAGAGCCTCGCACGACAGCACGAACCCCGGCAGCCGCAGCGAGTGGACCTGCACGCCATCGATGGAGGCGCCGCGGGCCTCGCGGGCGCCGTGGATCTGATCGAGCGGGCGGCCGATGGCCGGCTTCTTGACCGCCGCCATGCGTTCGGCCAATTCGCGCGCGGTGCCCGAGGGCGCGTCGATCTTGCCGGCGCTCGCATAATCGATGATCTCCCATTGCGGCAAATGACGCGCGGCGAGCAACGCGAAATGCTGGAGCAGCGCGGCGGTGATCGAGAAGTTTCCCGCGGCGATCACGCCCACGCCTGCAGCCTTGGCGGCGTCGTCGATCTCGGCGTAATCGGCGGCCGTCAGGCCCGATGTGCCGACGACGACCCCAACCCGCTTCGCGATTGCGGTAAGCGCGTGCGCCTTGACCGCATCGGGCTTGGTGAAATCGATCAGAACATCGGTCGGGACGGCGAGCGCCGCCGCGACCGAGGGCGCAATGGCGAGCCCAATGGGGGTCCCGCCGACCGCGATACCGGCATCCTCGCCCGCCCGGCGTCGTGCAACCGCGCCGACGAGCTGTAAATCATTCGCCGCACCGATCGCCGTAACCAGGCTTCGCCCGACCCAGCCGGTCGCCCCGGCCACGCAGATATGCAACGTCATTTCCGCCGCCCTTCAATGTCTTCTTAACGGCGGAAGGTAACCGGCTTTGCTTCAACGCAAAAGAGCCGTCACCATTTGGTGGCGGCTCCCTTGATCATAACGATCGGTATTGGTTGCGCACCATCCGCGGCATGATGCCAACCGGAGTCACCGCATCATAATGCGGCGGCTATAATGTGACCGCACGATGGCGACCACGTTCAAAATATATGCCTTGGCCGATTGGGCGACAAGTGGATGCGCGCGCTTCGAGCCGGCTGAATTGGCGATACGCACTTCGCCGCTTCATGCAACGCCGATTTAACTCCGCGATCCAAGAAATTGACCCCACGAGCGAATCGATCTCACTTAGCGCGATGAAGCATCCCGTCTTCACGATCGGCTATTCACGTCGGCCGCGCGAAAGTTTTTTGCTGTTGCTTTCGCGCCACGGCGTCGGCGCTCTGGTCGACATCCGCAGCGTACCCCAGTCGCGCTTCCGGCCGGAATTCTCCAGGAAGGCGCTGGCCATCGCGTGCGCCGAGGCGGGGATCGCCTATCGATTTCTCGGCGACGCTCTGGGGGGACGGCCCCAAAACACCTCCTGCTATCACGACGGCAAGCTGAGCTACACCAGGCTTGCGGCCGAGCCCTTTTTTCGCCAGGGCCTTGCGCACGTCGATACCGCGGCGGCGCACGCAACGCTCGCGCTCATGTGCGCGGAAGCCGATCCGGTCGACTGCCACCGCGCCATACTCGTCGCCCGCCATCTCAAGCCGTTCGCGCTCGACATTCGGCACATCGGACCCGACGACAAAGTCGAAACTCTCGCCGAGTTCGAGCGGCGCCTGGTCGAGATGACCGGCACGGCGCCGCCGCCGTTGCTCGATACGCCCGAGGGATGGCGCCGGGCGATCGACGACGCCTACGAACGCCGGAGCATCGAGATGACCGGGGCGCGGTAGAAGGAGATTACCCGCCCCGGGCGATGAAATCGGGGTTCTTGAAATCCGGCTTGCCGTAAAGAAACGGCTGGCCCGAGACCGTGACGACGATACCGCCGGCCGCCTCGAGCACGGCGTGGCCGGCGCAGGTGTCCCATTCCATCGTCGGCCCGAAGCGCGGATAAAGATCGGCCTCGCCGGCGGCGAGCGCGCCGAACTTGATCGCGCTGCCGAGGATGCGCCGCTCAGCGATCGGATAGTCGGAGAGAAACGCGTCGAGCGCGCTACGATCGCCGTGGCTGCGGCTGGAGACGACGACGAGACCGGTCGTCGGCGCGCGGCGGACTTTGATCGGCGCCGGCGCGGCGTCGCTGCGCCAGATCATTGCTTCGCCGCGGCCGGCGGTGCCATAGGTGACGTTGCTGACCGGCGCGTGGACGACGCCGAGCGCGGCACGGCGGTCGGCGACAAGCCCGATGTTGATCGAAAACTCGCCGTTCCTGGAGACGAACTCGCGCGTGCCATCGAGCGGATCGACGAGCCAAAAGAGGCGAGGCGTCGAATCCAAGGGCCAGTGCGTAAGGCCCTGCGCCATCGCCTCCTCGGCCACGACGGGAATCTCGGGCGTCAGACGGCGCAGCCCGGCGAGGATCACGGCTTCCGACGCCTCGTCGGCGTCGGTCACCGGTGTGGTGTCGGCCTTCGCGCGCACGGCGAAGCCGCCGCGATAGTATTTGAGCGCGACGTCACCTGCCTCGCGGGCAAGCCTTACCAGCCGATCCAGAAGGTCGCTGGGCAGCGCATCGATCTCGGCGCCGCTCACTCGGCGACCTGGCGCGCGCGCGCCGCTTCGATCGCTCGCCAGATTTTTTCGGGCGTTGCCGGCATATCGATGTGCCGGATACCGAGCGGCGACAGCGCATCGACGATCGCGTTGATCACCGCCGGCGGCGCGCCGATGGCGCCCGCTTCGCCGGCGCCCTTGACGCCCAGCGGATTGGCCGAACACGGGATCTCGTTGTAGGCGAACTCGAACGACGGCACGTTGTCGGCGCGCGGCAGGCAGTAATCCATGAACGAGCCGGTGACGAGCTGGCCCGATTGTTTGTCGTAGACGCATCCTTCGTAAAGCGCCTGGCCGATCCCCTGCACCGCGCCGCCATGCACCTGGCCCGCCAGCATCAGCGGGTTGATCACGCGGCCGAAATCATCGACGACGGTGTAACGCACGATCGTCGTGACGCCGGTCGCGGGATCGATCTCGACCTCGACGATGTGGCAGCCATTGGGATAAGTCGAGGCGGCCGACAAGAAATTTGCGCTGCCCTCGAGGCCGGGCGCCAAGGTTTTCGGCAGGTTCGCCATGTCGAAGCTCGCCTTGGCGACTTCGACGATCGATTTGGCGCGGTCGGTGCCGGCGATGGTGAAGCGACCGTCCTTGAACTCGATGTCGCTTTCGGCGGCTTCAAGAAGATGAGCGGCGAGCTGCTTGCCCTTGACGATCACCCGCTCGGCGGCGCCGATCACCGCCGTGCCGCCGACCGACAACGCGCGGCTGCCGCCGGTAATGTTGCCGTGGACGATCTGGTCGGTGTCGCCCTGGACGACGCGGATCTGCTCGAAGGCCACCCCAAGTCGTTCGACGACGAGCTGGGAGTACGCCGTCTCGTGGCCCTGGCCGTTGTTCTGGTTGCCGACGAAGACCGTGACGCCGCCGGCGGGATCGAAGCGGATATGCGCGCTCTCGTCCGGCCCGCCGCCGCACGCCTCGATATAAGTCGCCATGCCGATACCGCGGAGCGCGCCGCGCGTCGCTGCTTCGGCGCGACGCCCGGCGAAGCCGGCCCATTCGGCGTTTTTCATCGCGTCGGTCATGTTGCGCGCGAAGTCGCCGCTGTCGTAGGTCGCGCCAAGCGCCGTCGCATAAGGCATTGCCGAGGGCGGAATGAAATTCCGCCGCCGGAGCTCGTCGGGTGCAAGATTTGATTCACGGGCCGCGGCGTCGACCATCCGCTCGACGACGAAGTTGGCTTCGGGCCGGCCGGCGCCGCGATAGGCGTCGAGCGGCGCGGTATTGGTGTAGACGCCCTTCACTTCGACGAAGATCGCCGGCGTCGTGTAAACGCCGGCGAGCATCGCCGCCCCGGCGTCGGTCGGGATGAACGGCCCGTAGTTCGAGAGATAGGCGCCGAGATTGGCGGTCGTGCGAACATGGAAGCCGATGAAACGCGCCTCCTTGTCGAGCGCCAGCTCGGCGTGCGTGACGTGGTCGCGTCCATGGGTGTCGGCGAGGAACGCTTCCGAGCGCTCGCCGGTCCATTTGACCGGACGCTTGAGCGCGCGCGCGGCGAACAGGACCGCGACGTACTCAGGATAGGTGAACAGCTTCATCCCGAAGGCGCCGCCGACGTCGGGCGTCACGACCCGAAATCTGGTCGGCGAGAGCTTGAAGATATCGCCCGCCAGCAGCTTGCGGATGCTGTGGCCGCCCTGGCTCGAGCAATAGAGCGTGTAACGGCCGTCGGCCGATGAGTAATCGCCGATCGCGCCCCGCGTCTCGATCGAACTTGGGATCACGCGATTGTTGATCAAATCGACCTTGATCACGCGATGTGCCTTGGCGAAGGCGGCCTTGGTCTTTGCCGCATCGCCCTTGATCCAATCGAAGACGACGTTGCCGCGCGCAAAGTCCCAGATCTGCGGCGCCGCCGGGTCGAGCGCTTCGCGCGGATCAACCACCGCGGGGAGGGGCGAATATTCGATCTCGATCGTCTCCGCGGCATCCTTCGCCTGTTCGATCGTCTCGGCCACCACCAGAGCGACGATCTCGCCCACGAAGCGGACGCGCGCGCGTGCGATCGCCGGGCGCGGCGGGATCGGACAGGTTGTTCCGTCGCGATTCACCACCGGGGCGGTGCAAGGAACATTGCCGATGCCGGAAGCGGCGAGGTCCTCGCCGAGGATCACGCCGAACACGCCCGGGCTTACCCGCGCGGCCGCCACATCGATGCGCAAAATCTCGGCGTGCGCGTGGGGCGAGCGCAGGAAATAGCCATACGCCTGACGGGGGAGGTTGATGTCGTCGGTGTAACGCCCGGCGCCGGTCAGCAGGCGCAAATCCTCGACCCGGCGAACCGGCTGGCCGATCCCGAATTTCATCGTCAACGCTGTACCCTCTCCTCTGTTCGCCCCACGTCACGCCGGGGGCGGGCGGGGATTAGAGTATGTCGTAACGATGCTTGGCAAGGGTGCGAATGACGCGCGATACTGCAAGGCTGTCATGTGCGGCCGTTATGTCCTGACCACGCCGGTCGAGGCGTTGCGCAAGTTGTTTCGATTCGCCGGGCCAGCCCTCAACCTCGCGCCCCGCTGGAACATCGCGCCGACGCAAAGTGCGCCGGTCATACGGCTCGCCGACCAGGCGCGCGAACTCGCCATGCTACGCTGGGGGCTGGTGCCTTATTGGGCCGAGGACGTCGCGATCGGCGCCAAGATGATCAATGCACGGGGCGATACGGTGGCGACCAAACCAGCGTTTCGCGCCGCCTTCAAATCACGCCGCTGCCTGATCCCGGCCGATGGATTTTACGAATGGCAGACGGTCGGTCCGGCACGCCCCAAGCAGCCCGTCCTCTTCCGGCAACAGGACGGATCGGCCTTTGCATTCGCGGGGATTTGGGAGCGCTGGGTGCCGCCGGGCGGCGGCGTGCTGGAGAGCTACGCCATCATCACCACCGACGCTAGCCAGGCGATGGCGCAATACCACGACCGTTTCCCGCTCATCCTGTCGCCCGACGATCATGCGCGCTGGCTCGACCCGCAGGCCGACGCGAGCGCGCTGTTGAAGCCACCGCCCGCCGAGTGGTTCACGGTGGCCCGCGTGTCGATTTACGTCAACGACGTCAAGCACGACGACGAGGGCTGCTTTGCCCCGATGCTGGAGACGGCCGAGGCCCCGCCGGCCGCCAAATCGGCG
>CAZLYV010000171.1:0-5720 GCA_964563665.1 uncultured Acetobacteraceae bacterium | reverse complement strand
TCGCGCAGCAGCGCCGTCAGCGGCTTGTCGGCGGGCGGCATGTCGTAATCGGCAAGACGCTGCGCACGCACCCAGGCAAGCGCCTGGCCCTCGCGCGCAACCAGGGTCCCTTGCCACTGACGACAAAGGTAGAGCGGCATCAGCAGGTGGAAATCCGGATAACGGTGCGAAGCGAAGGCGAACGGGGCGAGGCACGCGGTCCGGATGTCGATGCCCAGCTCCTCCTTGAGCTCGCGGATCAGCGCGGCCTCCGGCGTTTCTCCGCGATGAACCTTGCCGCCGGGAAACTCCCACAGCCCGGCCATCGATTTTCCCGGCGGACGACGCGCGATCAGCACGCGATTGTCGACATCGATCAGCGCCACCGCCGCGACGAACACGGTGCGTAGCGGCCCGGCGGGCGGCTCCGGCACGCCCATGCAGCCTTGCGCCGTTTCAGCTCCGGTAGCTGCCATTGATGTCGATGTACCCGTGGGTGAGGTCGCAGGTCCACACCCGCGCCCGTCCGCGTCCGATGCCGACATCGACCGCGATGTCGATCTCGCGACCCGCCATGTGAGCGGCGACCGGCGTCTCGTCGTAACCCGGCACCGCTTCGCCGTTCGCCGCGACGGCGACGCCGCCGATGGCGATTTTGAGCCGATCGCGGTTCGCCTTTTCGCCGGCCTTGCCGACCGCCATGACGATACGGCCCCAATTCGCATCGCCGGCGGCGATCGCGGTCTTGACCAGCGGTGAATTGGCGATCGCAAGCCCGATCCGGCGCGCCGCCGCGGCCGAGGCGGCGCCCGTCACATCGATGGTGACGAATTTCTGCGCGCCTTCGCCGTCGCGCACCACTTGCTGGGCAAGATCCAGCATCACCGCTTCGAGCTGGAGCTTGAAATCGCCAAGCGCGCGGTCGTTGGCGCGCGCAACCGGGCGATGGCGCGCCGCACCCGTCGCGCAGACGATGAGGGTGTCGCTGGTCGATGTGTCGCCGTCGACGGTAATGCAATTGAATGTTCGTTGGGCGGTTTCGCGCACCAGCGCGCGCAACGCCGGGGCCGCGATCCGGGCGTCGGTGCAGACGAGCGCGATCATCGTCGCCATGTCGGGCGCGATCATGCCGGAGCCCTTGGCGATGCCGTTGATGGTGACCGTCGTACCGCCGATCGTCGCGCGCCGCGAGGCGCCCTTGGCGAAGGTGTCGGTGGTGACGATCGCCTGCGCCGCCGCCTTCCACGCATCCGGCTCCAGCACGTCATTGAGCGCCGGCAGCGCGGCGACGATCGCTTCGACCGGAAGCTGGACGCCGATCACGCCGGTCGAAGCCGCGAGAACGTCCTCGCTCCGGCAGCCCAGGAGCTTCGCCACGGCGCGCGCCATCGCAACGACGGCGGCGCGGCCGCGCTTGCCGGTGAACGCATTGGCGTTGCCGGCGTTGATCACCACCGCGCGCGCCATGCCGCGCGCGATGTGCTTGCGGCACCATTCGACCGGCGGCGCGGCGGTGAGCGAGCGCGTGAACACGCCGGCGACGCTTGTGCCCGGGGCAAGTTCGACCAGCGCCAGATCGTCACGTCCGGTATAGCGCGTTCCGGTGGCGCCGGCGGCGAGCCGGACACCGGCAATGGGCGGCATGTCGGGAAACCGTTCGGGTGCGAGCGGAGAGCGGGGATGTGCTGGCATAGCTTCGGCCTGATTTGCGCCGCCCTCGATCGTTTCTCGGCGGTCGTTATTCGGTTTTCGGTCGATCGCGGCGCGGCGCCCTATCGCGCTCGGCGCTCGAGGCATGCAGAAGCGCGCGCGCTTACGGCCCCTTGCGGGGCGTTCCGTCGAGATTGAATCGCTCGATCGTGACGCCCTGGCGAAGCTCGGCGACGACCTGGGTCACCGTCTCCTGCTGCATCTCGGAGGCGAGCTGTTCCTGCATCTCCTCGAAGCTTGGCGATACCTGGCGTCGCCCTTCGACCTTGATCACGTGCCAGCCGAACTGCGTCTTGACGGGCGCCAGGGTGACCTCGCCGTCCTTGAGCTTGAATGCTGCTTCCGAAAACTCGGCGACCATATCCTCGCGCGCGAAATAGCCGAGGCTGCCGCCCTGCTGCTTGCCGGCGGGATCGATCGAGCGGTCGCCGGCGATCTTGGCGAAGTCGGCGCCGCCCTTGATTTCGCCGATGATCTTGGTCGCTTCCGCCTCGGTCGCGACCAGGATGTGGCGGGCGCTGATCTCCTCCTTGGGCGGGTTGTCCTTGACGAACTTGTCGTAGCGCCCGCGAACCGCCTGCGGCGTCACCACCTTGCCGATACGCTGGGTGAGGTAGGTCTCCTGGACCACGCGCTCCTCGAACTGCGCGATGCGGCGTTTGACGTCGGCGTCCTGGTCGAGCTTATCCTTGCGGCCGGCGCCGGCGACGAGCTTGGCGTCGATCAGCCGTTCGACCAGCAGCGGAAACAATACTTCGATCGACACCTGCTGAAACTGGGGTGGAAGCTGCTGCTGCACGGCAAGAATGTCGGACCGCCTGAGCGGCGCGCCTTCGACCGTCGCCACGATCGGGTCGGCCGTCGCATCCAGCGGAACCGGCGTCTGGGCGAACCCTGGAAAGGTCGCGATCGTCGCCAGCAAACCCATGGCTGGCAAGCCAAATCTGAAATTCATATAGTCCTCTTAAGGGTCGGATGGCGGTCAATCGGCATCGCTTGAAGTGAGCACTGGTGGCGCCGCCCTGCCACGGCATCGCGGGCGATAATGCACGCCGCCGCATTGCCGCACAAGCAGCGCCGGGACTGGAATGATCGGCGCGTCCAGGCTCGTTGACAGATCGCGCCCGCCCGCCTATCTGTCGCCTATCCATCGATCGCGCCTCGACAAATCCAGGCCATCCTCGAACTCGCCTCCCGAAACCAGACATAAGGTCTTTATCACAGCATGTTCGGTGTCATCGCCCGCCGGCTGTTCGGTACCGCCAACGATCGCCTGCTCAAGGGAACCAAACCGCTCATCGCGGCGATCAACGCGGCCGAGCCGGAGCTCGAAAAGCTTTCCGACGAGGAATTGCGCGCGCGCACCGGCTGGCTCAAGGAGCGCTTGGCGGCCGGCGAGACGCTCGACGAGCTACTGGTCGACGCCTTCGCGACCGTGCGCGAAGCGGCCAAGCGCACGCTGGGCCAGCGTCATTTCGACGTTCAGCTCATGGGCGGCATCGTGCTCCATCGCGGCATGATCGCCGAGATGAAGACCGGCGAAGGCAAGACGCTTGTCGCCACGCTGCCCGTCTATCTCAACGCGCTCGCCGAGCTGGGCGTCCATGTGGTGACGGTGAACGACTACCTGGCCCGGCGCGACTCGGAATGGATGGGGCGCATCTATCGCTTCCTTGGTCTCAACGTCGGCTGCATCGTCCATGGCCTCACCGACGACGAGCGGCGCGCGGCCTATGCGAGCGACGTGACTTACGGCACGAACAACGAGTTCGGCTTCGACTACCTGCGCGACAACATGAAGTTCCGGCTGGACCATATGGTGCACCGGCCGTTCAACTATGGAATCGTCGACGAGGTCGACAGCATCCTGATCGACGAGGCGCGCACGCCGCTGATCATCTCGGGCCCGTCCGAGGATTCCTCCGGCCTCTATATGGCGGTCGACAAGCTGATCCCGCGGCTCGACCCGCAAGATTACGAAAAAGATGAAAAGATGCGCGCCGTCTCGCTCACCGAAATTGGCGCCGAGAAGATGGAAACGATGCTGCGCGAGACCGGCCTGCTCAAGGCCGGCTCGCTCTACGATCTCACCAATATCGGCCTGGTGCACCATTCCAACCAGGCGCTGCGCGCCCACAAGCTTTTCACCCGCGACACCGACTACATCGTCAAGGACGGCAAGGTCCTGATCATCGACGAATTCACCGGCCGCATGCTCGAAGGCCGGCGCTACTCCGAGGGTCTCCACCAGGCGATCGAGGCCAAGGAAGGAGTCTCGGTCCAGATGGAGAACCAGACGCTTGCCTCGATCACCTTCCAGAACTATTTCCGCCTATATCCCAAGCTTGCCGGCATGACCGGCACGGCGATGACCGAGGCAGATGAGTTCGCCGAGATCTACAAGCTCGAGGTGGTGGAGGCGCCGACCAACGTGGCGTGCATCCGGGCGGATTACGACGACGAGGTCTATCGTACGCTGCGTGAAAAAACCGACGCCATCGTCGGGCTGATCGAGGAGGCCCGCGTGCGTCAGCAGCCGCTGCTCGTCGGCACGGTCAGCATCGAGAAATCGGAGGCGCTGGCGGCCGTGCTCAAGCAGAAGGGCATCCCGCACCAGGTGCTGAACGCCCGCTACCACGAGCAGGAGGCCTACATCATCGCCCAGGCCGGCCGGCCCGGCGCGGTCACCATCGCCACCAACATGGCTGGACGCGGCACCGACATTCAGCTCGGCGGCAACGTCGAGATGCGCATCGCGCACGAGCTCGCCGGGATAGACGACGCAAGCGAGCGCGCCAAGCGCGAGGCCGAGGTTCGCGCCGAGGTGCAAGCCGCGCGCGAGGTGGTGCTGAAGGGGGGCGGGCTTTATGTCGTCGGCACCGAACGGCACGAGAGCCGCCGCATCGACAACCAGCTTCGCGGCCGCTCGGGCCGCCAGGGCGATCCCGGCGCCTCCAAGTTCTTCCTCTCGCTGCAGGACGACTTGATGCGCATCTTCGGCTCCGAGCGCATGGACGGCATGCTGCAGAAGCTGGGGCTTCAGGAGGGCGAGGCGATCGTCCATCCGTGGATCAACAAGGCGCTCGAGAAGGCGCAGCAGAAGGTCGAGGCGCGCAACTTCGACATTCGCAAGCAGCTGCTCAAGTTCGATGACGTGATGAACGACCAGCGCAAGGTGATCTACGAGCAGCGCCGCGAGATCATGCGGGCAAGCGACGTCGCCGACCAGATCGCCGACATGCGCCACGAGGTGATCGACAACCTGGTCGCCGCCTGCATCCCGCACAACGCCTACGCCGAAAAATGGAACGTTGGCGCGCTGCACGAGGAGTGCCGCCGGCTGTTCGGCCTCGATCTGCCGGTCGCCGAATGGGCAAAGGAAGAGGGCATCGCCGACGAGGAGATCAGGGCGCGCGTGGTCGATGCGGTCGATCGCCGGATGGCGGAGAAGGCCGCCAACATCGGCCCCGAAATCATGCGGATGGCCGAAAAATCGCTGCTGCTGCAGGTGCTCGACCAGGCGTGGAAGGACCATCTGCTGTCGCTCGATCACTTGCGCCAAGGCATCAACCTGCGCGCCTATGCCCAGCGCGATCCCTTGAACGAGTACAAGCGCGAGGCGTTCGGGCTGTTCGAGCAGATGCTGCGCCACTTGCGCGAGTCGGTGATCTCGCTCCTCAGCCACATCGAGATCCGCGTGGCGCCCAGCGAGGAGCCGGCGATGGCGCCGAGCGAGCCCGACATGTCGCGCTACCAGGAGATCCACCCCGAACCGGCGATGGCCGAGGCGAACGTCGCGCCGGCGCGTGGCCCCGGCCCCGGCCTGGACGGCGAGTTCACCCGCCAGCCGGCGCGCCGGCCGGCCGCCGCCAGCCCCGCTCCCGACGATCCGACGACTTGGGGCAAGGTCGCGCGCAACGCGCCGTGCCCGTGCGGCTCGGGCAAGAAGTTCAAGCACTGCCACGGGCGGGTCTGACCGGCATCGCCTACAAATCGACCTACAGCTACGACCAGCTCAACCGGATGAGCGG
>CAZLYV010000170.1:0-5802 GCA_964563665.1 uncultured Acetobacteraceae bacterium | reverse complement strand
CACATCTGGTTGAGGCTGGGGCTTACTCGCCGGCGTGACTTGGCGCCGGCGGCGCTTGTGCGGCGTCGCTCGCCGTGCCGGGGACCTTGCGCGATCGGGCGAGCAGAGTATAGGCGGTCGGCACGACGAACAGCGTGAGCAGCGTTCCAAGCAGCAACCCGCCGACGATCACCCAGCCGATCTGCTGCCGGCTCTCGGCGCCGGCGCCGCGGGCGAAGGCCAGCGGCACCGATCCCAGCACCATCGCGCCGGTCGTCATCAGGATCGGCCGCAGGCGCAACGTGGCCGACTCGATCACTGCCTCGATCTTCGTCATCCCACGCTCCTGGAGCTGGTTGGCGAACTCGACGATCAGGATGCCGTGCTTGGTGATCAATCCAACGAGCGTCACCAGCCCGATCTGGCTGTAGACGTTGAGCGTGCCCCCGGTGAGCTTCAAGGCAAGCAGCGCGCCGGTCATCGACAGGGGCACCGTCAGCATGATGATGAACGGGTCGATGAAGCTCTCGAATTGCGCGGCGAGCACGAGATAGATGAAAATCAGGGCGAGCAGGAAGGTGACATAGAGCCCGCCGGTCGAGGTGCGGAATTCGCGGCTCTGGCCGGCGAGATCGTTGACGATATTGGACGGCAGCTTCGCCGCCTCGCCTTGCAGGAAGGCGAGCGCCTCGCCCAGCGTATAGCCGGGGGCGAGTGTCGCGGTAATGGAAGCCGAGCGCAGCTTGTTGAAGTGGTTGAGCTCCTTTGGCGCGACCGATTCCTGCACGCTCACCAGGTTCGACAGCGGAACCATCTCGCCCGAGCGCGCACGCACGAAGATCGCCGCCAGATTGCTGGGGCTCGAGCGGTCGATATCGGCCACCTGGACGACGACATCGTACTGCTTGCCGTTCTGCTTGAAGCGCGTCACTTGGCGGCCGCCGAGCATGGTCTCGAGCGTGCGGCCGATCGTCTCGACCTCGATGCCAAGGTCGGCGGCCTTCTCGCGTGCGACCTGGATGCGCAGCTCGGGCTTGTTCAGCTTCAGATCGACATCGAGGTTGGCGAGGCCGGGATTGTTTCGGGCGCCGGCGAGGAACTGATCCACCGCCTTCTGAAGTTCGAAATACGGCGCCGAGGTCTGCAGCACGAACACCACCGGCTTTTCGATCGGACTCTGCCCCAGCGAGGGCGGATTGATCGGAAAGGCGAGAATGCCGGGAATCGCGAACAACCGGGGCTCCAGCCCGCGGACGACCTCCTGCTGCATGATGTCGCGTTCGCTCCAGTCCCTGAGGCGGACGAACGAGATGCCCTGGTTCACCACCGGGAACCCCACCACCATGAAGAACTTTTCGATTACCGGAATCGTGCGATAGATCTGCTCCATCCGCTGGGTATAGCGGTCGGTGAAGTCGATCGTCGAGCCTTCCGGCGCGATCGCGATGGCGACGATGGTTGCGCGATCCTCGATCGGCGCCAGCTCGGAGGGCAGCACCTTGAATAGCCCCCAGGCGAGCGCGGCGACGATCAGCATGATGGTGATGATCGCCGCCCGGATGGTGAGCGTGAAGGCGAGCAGCCGGCGGTAACCGGCGTTGAGCGCGGTGATGAACGCCTCGATCACCCGGTAGACCACGCCGTGGCGAACCCGATTGCGGAGCAGCAGCGACGACATCATCGGCGAGAGCGTCAGCGCGACGAAGCCCGAGACGATGACCGCGCCGGCGAGCGTGAGGGCGAATTCCGAGAACAGCCGCCCGGTGCGCCCGGTCTGGAAGGCGACCGGGGCGTAGACGGCGGCAAGCGTGATGGTCATCGCCACCACCGCGAAGGCGATCTCGCGCGAGCCCCTGAGCGCCGCCTCGAAGGGGCGCATGCCCTGCTCGACATAGCGGCTGATGTTTTCGAGCATCACGATCGCGTCGTCGACCACCAGTCCGATCGCCAGCACGAGGGCAAGGAGCGTGAGCGTGTTGATCGACGAACCCGACAGCAGCATCAATGAGAACGCGCCGACCAGCGACACCGGAATGGTGACGAGGGGGATCAGCACCGCGCGAAACGAGCGCAGGAAGAAGAAGATCACCAGCACGACGAGGAAAATGGCCTCGCCGATGGTGCGGAACACGTTGGTGATCGAGCGATCGATGAACACCGAGGAATCGTAGGCGACGTCGACATTCATCCCCTCGGGCAGACCCTGAATGATGCCGGGGAGCGCGTCGCGCACCGCTTTCGAGACGTCGAGCGGATTGGCGGTCGATTGCTTGACGACGCCGATCGCGACCGCGCTCTGGCCGTTGAAGCGGGCGATCACGCGCTTGTCCTGGGCGTCGATCTCGGCGCGGCCGACGTCCTTGAGACGCACGAGGTAGCCGCCCGCATCGCGCACGATCAGGTTGTTGAACTCGGCCGGCGTGCGCAAATCGGTCTCGGTGAGCACGGTAAATTCGCGCTCGGCGCTCTCGATGCGGCCCGCCGGCACCTCGACGTTCTGCCGGCGCAGCGCGTTCTCGACGTCCTGCGGCGCAAGCCCGTAAGCGGCGAGGCGCGCGCTGTCGAGCCACAGGCGCATGGCGTATCGCCGCTCGCCGAAGATGCGGACGTTGGCCACGCCCGGCAGATTCTGCAGGCGATCCTTGACGAAACGGTCGGCGTAGTCGGTGACGTCGAGGGCCGAGTGGCGATCGGACGAAAACGCAAGGTAGATGATCGGCTGCGCGTCGGCCTCGACCTTGGTGATCACCGGCTCGTCGACTTCATCGGGAAGCTGGCCGCGCGCGCGTCCCACCCGGTCGCGGACATCGGCGGCGGCGCCATCGGGTTCGCGGGCAAGGCGGAAACGGACGGTGATCTGGCTCTTCTCCGGGCGGCTGATCGACGACATCACGTCGATCCCCTCGATGCCCGCCAACGAATCCTCGAGCGGGATGGTGACGCGGCTCTCAACAATCTCGGCCGAGGCGCCGCGATACGTCGTCTCGACCGAAACCACCGGCTCGTCGATATTCGGATATTCGCGCACGGTCAGGCGCTGGTAGGAGATGAGACCCAGGAGCGTCAGCGCGAGGCTGAGAACCGTGGCGAACACCGGGCGCCGGATCGCGAAGTCGGAAAGCGTCATCGAGGCGTTCTTTCGAGCACGTGGGTGGAACGACCGCTCAACCGGCTTGCGCCGCCGTCTCGGCCACCGAGGGAGATCCGGATTTCGCCGGGCCCGCATTTGGCGCGGGCGCGCCCGGTGCTGGCGCTCCCGACTGGCCGGCGGGGGCTGCCGCGGGCGGCTCAGAGGGCACGACCATCACCGGCATCCCGTCGCGGATCTTGAGCAGGCCCGCCGTGACCACGCTGTCGCCTTCGTTGAGACCGGCCACAATCTCGACCACGCCCCGGCGGCGCTCGCCGATCTGAACGCGGGTGAACGCGACCTTGCCCTCGGCGATCTTGAAAACGAATTGCTGATCGCCGATCGGCACCAGTGATTCCTCGGGCACCCACAACGCATTGGGCCGCGCCTCGATCGTCAGCGTGACCCGCGCGAACAGGCCCGGCCGCAAAACGTCCTCGGGGTTGGCGATGCGCGCGCGGATGACGATCGAGCGGCCGGTCGCTTCGATCAACGGGTCGATCGCAAAGACTTCGCCCTCGAAGCTTCGGCCCGGCATCGCGTCGAGCGCGACGGCGATCTTCTGTCCCGGCCGTATCGCGGCGAGGAAAATCTCCGCGACGCGGAAATCGACCTTGAGCGGATCGATCATCTCGAGATTGGCGATATCGGCGCCTACGTTGACGTAATCGCCGACGCTCACCTTGCGCAGACCGATCACGCCGTCAAACGGCGCAACGATCGCGAGCTTGTCGAGTCGGGCCCGCGAGAGCTGCACCGCCGCCTCGTCGCTGCGCAGCTTCGAGCGCGCCTCGTCGAAGGCGCGCTGGGTACCGGCGCCTCGCTTCATAAGCTCCTGGGCGCGCTCGAAATTGGCTCGCGACAATGCGAGCGACGCTTCGGCCTGCACGAGCTCGGCCTTTTGGATCGCGTTGTCGAATTGGACCAGCACCCGGCCCTTCTTGACCTTCCGCCCCTCGTCGAACGGAATCTCGGTGATGCGGCCGGCGATCTCCGGGCGCACGATCACCGATTCGTTCGAGCGCAAGGTGCCGATCGCCAGCACTTGGCGCTGACTGGGGCCGACCTTCACCGCCGCCGCCTCGACCGCCATGGCGAAACCACCTTGCGGGCCGTCGGCCGCTTTGCCGGCGGGACCGCCCGGAACACCGGCGGGGCGACCAATTCCGGGCGCCAGCCCATAGTAATAGGTAACGCCGCCGGCGGCCGCGAGGGCCACGACAACAGCTACGGAGACGATCGATCGTACTTTATAAGCCATTGAATTGACCTATAGAAATGACAATGCCAAGGTTCAGGCGGAACCAGATATTGACTAAACTAGACCGTATAGTTTATCTATAGTCAATCTGATTTTGCAACGCAATATGATTGAATCGCATGCCATCTGAAACGCCGGAAAGAGCCCCGCTGCACCCCGCGACGGCGAGCCCGGACATGACGGGGCGTCTGGCCGTTTCCCTCGGGCCCGGCAGCGGGCCGGCGAAGCGCGATGCCGTGCTCGCTGCGGGCACGGCGGTGTTTCTCGAGCAGGGATTTGGCGCTGCGAGCATGGATGAAGTGGCGCGTCGGGCACAGGTTTCGAAGGCGACCATCTACAGCTACTTCGAGGGCAAGCAGGCGCTGTTCGAGGCGATCATCGGCGAGCGTTGCGCGTGCATGGTAACCGAGGGGATCGGAGGCGGTCTCGCGGACCGGCCGCCGGCCGAGGCGCTGGCCGAGATCGCGCGGCGCATTCTGGATGTTCTTCTATCGACGCAGGCGCTGCCGCTCTACCGCGTCGTCCTCGCCGAAAGCGCGCGCTTTCCTGAACTTGGGGTGAGCTTTTATCGCAGCGGACCCGATCGACTCGCCGGCGCGCTTACCGGATTCCTCGCCGACCAGCATATCCGCGGCACGCTTGATGTGCCCAATCCGCGGCTTGCCGCCGAGCAGTTCGTCGGCATGGTGCTGGGGCACATACATCTCCGTCTCCTGCTCGGCATCGCGCCGGCGCCCTCGCCCGAGGAGCGCGAGCGCTCGGTCGCCCAGGCGGTGCGTACGTTCATCGGCGGCGTCGCGCGTGCGCCCGCATCACCGGCGCCCTGACGCAAGGTGACGCCGAGGCTCCTTCGCACGATTCTCCTGCTGCCCGGGACGGTTCTCGTATTCGTTCCGGCGGCGCTGCTGTGGCTGACCGCCGGCACCTGGTTTGGCGCCGCGCTGGCGGCGCCGGCCACGCTGCCGTTCTGGGTTGCGATCGGCGTGGGTCTTCCAGCGCTCGGCCTCATGGGATGGACGGTTGGCGCTTTCACTCGCTTTGGCGAGGGGACGCCGGCGCCCTGGGATCCGCCGAAAAAGCTCGTGGTGCGGGGCGTCTACCGCCACGTCCGCAACCCGATGATATCCGGGGTGGCGCTGATGCTGTTGGCCGAGACGCTCATTCTCGGCTCGCCCGCAATCGCGCTCTGGCTCGGCGCGTTCGTGCTCGCCAATCTCGTCTATATCCCGTCGATCGAGGAGCGCGGACTGGAACGCCGCTTCGGCGCCCATTACCGCCGCTACCAGGCGAACGTCCCGCGCTGGATCCCACGTTTTTCTCCCTGGCGGGACCCGGCCGAATAGCCGGGGGCAATCGCCTTCGAGGCGGTTGCGTCTGTTGCGGCCGCACCCTATGGTGCTGGCCGATTTTTCACCCCAGCTTTGCGTGACGC
>CAZLYV010000169.1:0-5981 GCA_964563665.1 uncultured Acetobacteraceae bacterium | reverse complement strand
CGCCGATCGAGCCGGATCAGCGCATAGTGGATGTAGTAGGCGACCGGGAAGGCGCGTCCCTGGGCGAGCACGTATATATCGCGCGCCCGGTCCATCAGCACAAGCGCGCGTTCGACATCCGCCGCGCGGACTTGGGCGGGAAGCTGTTCGAGCGCCGCGACCCCATCGCCGACGAACTGTTCCAGCACCCGCCCCGGGCTCGTCTCGCCACTGCGGCCGTTGGATCGCTCGTCGCGGATCGCGGCGATCCGTTCGCGGTAGCTGGCAGCGCTGGCGAGCAGACGAGAGCGAAACACCCGCTGCATATCGCTGAAGCCGTCGAACCCGAACGAGTTGGCAAAGCGCACGATGCTCGACGGCTGCACGCCTGCGCTCTCAGCGATGATCGCGACGGTCCCGAACGCCATGTCATTGGGATGATGGAGAGCGAATTCGGCGATCTGCCGCAGCCGACGCGAAAGGTCGTCGTGTCGCCGCGCGATCTCGGACTTGAATTCGTCGAAATTTTTCGGCGTGCGCATCTTGGATGAAGTGATTCCGCCCTGGTCTTTCGGGTCATGGGACGGGCGCGATGGCTATCGCGCGGCGTACGTCCGATTGCCCTTTGACAGGATATTCTAGAATACGTATTCTCGAATGCAACAGAAATAGAACAAACTTTCATGGGGGTGGCGTGGCGCCGTCTGGGCAGCGTATCGGATTTATCGGACTGGGCTTGATGGGCCACGGGATGGCGAGGAATCTCCTGCTCAAGGGGTTCTCGGTTACCGTCGTCGGGCATCGGCCGCGCGAGATCGGGCTGATTGCCCCCAAAAGCGAGGATCGTTGACATGGCACGCAAGTCGATCGCGGCGAAGCGGGTAACGAAAACCAAACAAAAGCGAGGGACCAAAGTCGGCCCTGCGGGCAAGGCGGCAGAACGCACACGACGCTCGGCCAAATCCTTCGCGGCTGGACGGGATCCGACATTCGGCAAAGGCCAGTTTCACCTCGCGCACGAGCGCGACGCGGCGTGGGACCGGGGCCTGCGCGATTATTTCGAATATCGCGATCTTGGCATGGCGGATGCCACCGGCGGCAAGCTGCGTGCCCATGTGATCCGGACGACGCGCCCCCGCGACAAGCCGGGCGATCTGCATTATCACCTGCTCGACTTCCAGATGGTTTACGTGCTCAAGGGCTGGGCACGGGTTTATTTCGAGGGCATCGGCGAGCGGCGGATCGAGGCCGGCGCGTGCATGTATCAGCAGCCCGGCATCCATCATCGGGTGATCGCGTATTCGGACGACTACACGGTGATCGAGCTCACCGTGCCGGCGGATTTCGAAACCGTGACCGTCGCGCCCTGAACCGATCGACTCACGTCATCGGCAGCATGACATGGGTCTTGAAGCTCAAGCGGGCGACGAGCCGTTCGTACCAGCGCTTGAGGTTTGGCAAGTCGGGCCGCTGGATATCGAGGGCGTACCAGCGGTACGTCATGCAGCCGATCGGTATGTCGCCCATCGTGAACGTTGCACCCGTTACATAGTTCCGCGTGGCCAGCCGGCGGTCGAGGATGATCATCGCGTCGGCGAGCTTCACCCGTGCGGCTTCGATTGCGCCAAGATCGCGCTTTTCGGGCGGCGTGCGGACGAGACCCCAGAAAATTGGCGACATTGCCGGCAGGACGGTGGTGAGCTTCCAGTCCATCCATCGCTCGGCGTCGGCGCGCGCGTGGAGATCGGCCGGGCAAAGCGTGCCCATGCCGTGCTTCGCCGCAAGATAGCGGACGATCGCATTCGACTCCCAGAGGACGAATCCCTCATCGTCGATCGTCGGCACGAGCCCGTTCGGGTTCATCGCCAGGTACCACGGCTCGCGGTTCTGGCCAAACGCGCCGCCGACATCGACGCGCTCGAACGGTTGCCCGAGCTCGGCGCAGGCCCACAGCACCTTCTGCACGTTGATCGAATTTTTGCGTCCCCAGATCTTGAGCACGACGTTCCTCCGCTTCCTGGATGCCGGTCGATTATCCCGCGATCGCGACGGCGAGTCGCAGCAGCGCATGGTCGCTACCGCGCGGGCCGATCAGCGACAAGCCGACCGGCCCGCCATCGACCGTGCCCGCCGGAAGGGTGATCTGCGGCACCCCGGCGAGGCCGGAGATGCAGGTGAGCGCCAGATTCCGCATGCGTACCCCGTCAAGCGATTTGATCGGCGCCTGGCGCAACGGTGCCGGCGCCGGCGCCGTGGGCAGGCACAGAACGGCGTTGCTGCCCAGAAGCTTGTCGATATGGGCGCGAATTTCACGGCGTGCGCTGCGTGCCGGCGCCACGTCTGCCTCGCTCAAGGTCGCCGCGAAGTCGAAGCGTTCCTGCACATCGGGTCCGAGCAGCGGCTTGGTCTTGGTGATCCACGGGCCATCGGATTCCCAAGCTTCCTTCGCGCTCAGCACGCGGTGGAGCTGCGCCCAGTCGGCGAGACGCGTGCCGCAGACACGAATTCGCTCCACACCGCCGACGACGTCGCACGCTCGCTTCATCAGCGGTGCGATCGCGGTTATGACCGCGGGATCGGCTTCGGCAAACGCATCGTCGGCGTGGAGGATGCGAACGGGAGCGGGGCGGCGGTCATCGGCGCCAAGGAGCACTCGCCCGACCCGCTCCAGCAGCCGCGGCTCGCGCGCGAACCAGCCGACGGTATCGAAGCTCGGCGAGAGCGCGACCACGCCGTCGATCGGGATTCGCCCGTGAGTGGGGCGCAGACCGAAGAGCCCGCAATAACTTCCCGGGATGCGCACCGAGCCGCCCGTATCGCTACCGAGCGCGAAATCGACCGCCTTGCCTGCGACCGCCGACGCCGAGCCGCAAGACGAACCGCCCGTGTTGCGATCGGGCGCCGCCGGGTTGACCGGCGCGCCGTAATGGTGGTTCCGCCCGGTCATGCCATAGGCGAGCTCATCGGTGATCGTCTTGCCATGCAACGTGGCGCCGGCATCGAGCAGCGTCTTGACCGCCCATGCGTGCGCGCTCGCCGGAGCGTGGCTCGTCAGCCATTGGGGATTGCCGGCGCCGGTCGGCGCACCCGCAACGTCATAGATGTCTTTGGCCGCGAAGGTCAGTCCGTTGAGCGGACCGCTCTTGGCCCCTTCGATGCGAATGTTTCCGTGCGGGCAAAGCGCGCCAAGCGATTCGTACATCAAGGCCTCGTGAAGGCTGCCGTGGATTGGAAATACGGCCGGCTAGAACGCTACGCGGTCGCCGCCCTTGAGGGCCAGCATCCGACGCGCCTCGGCCGGCGTCGCGATTTCGAGCGAGAGCGCTTCGATGATGGTGCGGATCTTGCGCACCTGCGCCGCATTGCTTTCGGCGAGCTTGCCCTTGCCGATGTAAAGGCTGTCCTCGAGACCGACGCGAACGTTGCCGCCCATGATCGCCGCCATGGTGACGAACGGCATCTGGTGGCGTCCCGCCGCAAGCACCGACCAGCAGTACTGGTCGCCGAACAGCTTGTCGGCGATGCGCTTCATGTGCATCAGGTTCTCATGATCGGCGCCGATTCCACCGAGGATGCCGAAGATGGTCTGCACAAAGAGCGGCGGTTTGACCAGACCGCGTTCGAGAAAATGGGCGAGATTGTAGAGATGGCCGACGTCGTAGCATTCGAACTCGAAGCGCGTGCCATGCCCCTCGCCGAGCTGCTTCAGCACCTCCTCGATGTCCTTGAAGGTATTGCGGAAGATGAAGTCGCGCGAGCGTTCGAGGTAGGCGGGCTCCCAGTCGTATTTCCAGTTTTTGTAGCGCTGCAGCATGGGATAAAGGCCGAAATTCATCGACCCCATGTTGAGCGAGCACATCTCGGGGCTCGCCTTGAGCGGGGCGGCGAGACGCTCGGCGAGCGTCATGCCATGGCCGCCGCCGGTCGTGATGTTGACCACCGCATCGGTGTTCTGCTTGATCCGCGGCAGGAACTGCATGAATACGGCTGGGTCCGGCGTCGGGCGACCATCCTTGGGGTCGCGCGCGTGCAAATGGATGATCGCCGCTCCCGCCTCGGCCGCGCCGATCGCACCTTGCGCCACCTCGTCCGGGGTGAGCGGTAGGTGCGGCGACATCGTCGGCGTGTGGATCGATCCGGTAACGGCGCAGGTGATGATGACCTTGTTCATTTGAGCAGCCACGGAGGTCTCCCCTCGATCAACGTGTAGTTCGACGATCAGCCCTCGCGCTGGCCGGCGTCGCGCTTGTGCGCCAGCAACGCCATCAAGCGACGGTCGCGCCAGCGCGCTCGATCGCCCAGGCGCTCGGCCGGCAGCTCGGCACGTCGCTCCGCCTCGATGCGGCCGACCAGCGCCGGCCCCCACGGCCGGGGATCGGCCTGCGCCTTGGCGAGCGCGTAATATAACCCGCCGTAACGCTCGATGTAATCGCGCACTCCGCCCGGCGCGTTGAGATCGATGGTCTCGAACGGCCCCATGAAGGACCAGCGAAGCCCGAGCCCATCCTTCAACGTCTTGTCGAGATCGGCGGTGGAGACGTAGCCGTCCTCGACCAGGCGAAAGGCTTCGGCAAGCAGCGCGCCCTGGAGACGGTTGAGCACGAAAGCCTCGATCTCGCGCGAGAGCGTAATTGGCGACTGGCCAACCGCCTCGAGCAACGTGCGCGCGCGGGCGGAGACTTCGGGGGCGGTCCACGGCGTCGGCACCAGCTCGACCAGTGGCACGAGATGGGGCGGATTGACCGGGTGCGCGACGATGCAGCGCCGTCGACCGGGAAGATCTGCGGTAAACGCGGACCCCGGAATCGACGACGTCGAACTCGCCAAAATCGCATCGGGCGGGGCGAGACGATCCAGTTCGGCGAACAGCTTTTGTTTCACGTCGAGCGTTTCCGGCGCGTTTTCCTGCACGTACGCAGCATCGGAAAGCGCCTCGGCAAGCGAATCGGCGGTCGTGACGCGAGCGCGGATTCGCGCTGGCGGTTCGTCGATCAACCCGAAGCCGGCAAGGTCGGACAGACTCTCGTCGATGAGGTCGAGCGCACGGCGCGCCGCGGTTGGCATCGCGTCGAACAACGCGACCGAACGGCCGGCGCGGGCGAAAACGATGGCCCAGGCCCGGCCGATCAGCCCGGCGCCGACGATGGCGATCCGTTCCATGAATTGGGTCTCCAGGCCGGAAGTGGCGTCAGGTCAGCGTTTCGACCCCGGCGCAAACGCTGAGCGCCTGACCGGTGATGTTCTGGCCTGCGTCCGAGGCCAGGTAGAGCGCCATATTGGCGATATCGTCGGCGCTCACGGTGCGGCGCAGCGACACATGCGCGAGCATGCGGTCGCGCATCTCGTCATGGGTGATCCCAAGCGCCTTCGCCTTGGCATCGATGACGCGCTCGATGCGGTCGCCGGCGACCACGCCCGGCTGGATCGCATTGACTCGGATATTGTGGGCCCCGAGTTCGATCGCCAGACTTTCGGTGAATCCGATCACCGCCCATTTGGAGGCGGCGTAGGGCGTGCGCAGCGGGAACCCGAGGCGGCCGGCGACCGACGACAGATTGATGATCGAACCGCCGCCCGCTGCCTTGAGCAGCGGCACCGCCCGACGAGCACAAAAAAACATGCCGTTGAGGTTGATCGCGATCGTCCGCTCCCAGTCGTCGATCGCAATCGCTTCCACCGCGGCCGTCGGGCCGGCGATCCCGGCGTTGTTGACCAGGACGTCGAGGCCGCCGAACGCATGCTGAACCTCGTCGAACAGACGATCGACCGCGATCGGATCGGAGACATCGGCAAGGCTGGCGCCGATCCGGGGAAACTCATGTCCGAACTCGAGCAGCGCCTTCTGATCGACGTCGCAGACGTGGACGCGAGCGCCCGCCAAATGGAATGTTTGGGCGATGGCGCGGCCGATCCCGGCGGCGCCGGCGGTCACAAGCACACGGAGATTGGTCGCGGAAAGCTGCATTGGCGGGGTCCTCGAAGACGCGCCACATGGCCGAAGC
>CAZLYV010000168.1:0-6001 GCA_964563665.1 uncultured Acetobacteraceae bacterium | reverse complement strand
GCCCCAGCCGAAATGTGTATAGTCCGCCGCCTTGTTCCCGGCCGGTGGCATTCGTGCCTTGGCGCGATGGTCTTGGGTCGGGAACCTCTCCTTGCCGGCCCCCTCGTGAGGGTCGGCTAGGTCCGGGCGGCTGGCATCTTTCGCGATCGCGACAAGACCGCGCAGCGCCGGGCCACGAATAGCCATAAGGAGCTATCGGATAATGTCGTTTTACGAGAACGTGTTCATTGCGCGCCAGGATGTCACGACCGCGCAGGTCGAGGCGCTGGCCGACGGCTTCGCCAACATCCTCAAGGAGGGCGGCGGGTCGGTGACCAAGCGCGAGTATTGGGGCCTGCGCAATCTCTCATTCCGCATCAAGAAGAACCGCAAGGGCCACTACGTTCTGCTCAACATCGACGCGCCGCCGGCGGCGGTGCAGGAGATGGAGCGGAACATGCGCATCAGCGAAGACATCTTGCGTTTTCTCACCGTCAGGGTGGATGCGCTCGAGGAGGGTCCCTCGGCGATGCTGCAGAAGCGCGAGGAGCGCGGGGATCGCGGCGATCGCTGGGGTGATCGGGGACCACGGCGTCGCGACGCCGACTACGGCGGCGAACCCGCCGGCCGCGGCGAGGCCCGTCCAACCGAGGGATCGAACGCATGAACGCCCAGATGGGGGGCGGCGCGCGCCGCCCGTTCTTTCGCCGGCGCAAGAGCTGCCCGTTCTCGGGCCAGAATGCGCCAAAGATCGACTACAAGGACGTGCGCCTCCTGCAGCGCTTCATCTCGGAGCGCGGCAAGATCGTGCCGTCGCGGATCACGGCGGTCTCGGCAAAGAAGCAACGCGAGCTTGCGCAGGCGATCAAACGGGCGCGATTCCTCGCGTTTCTGCCCTACGTCGTCGTCTGAGCGATCCGGTCGATCGAGCGACCCCTGGCTGGTGATGACCACCGGCTTCGGTCGTCGCTGGCGAGGAGTTCAAGGATGCCTGCATACCTGCCTTGGGCGGTCGCCGCCGGCGCGCTGAGCGCCGCGTTATATGGCTCGCTGATATTCGGCCTGCCGGACGGCGGCCTCGGATTTGCGTCATTTGGGATGGCCGCGTTCGTTGCCCCCTATTTCGCCCAGGCGCCGCTGTTTATGATTGGCTTGTGGATAGGCGTTGGTCCTGCGGCGCTGGCGGCCGGGGTCGCCACGCTCGTGCTCTTTGCGCTTGGCGGATTTGTCTACGCCCTGACCTTCGTCTTGGTGAACGCGGCCCCCGTCGTCTTCATCACGCGCCAGGCGCTGCTCAATCGCCCGCTCCGACAGGGCGGGATCGAGTGGTATCAAGCGGGTCCGTTGCTGCTATGGCTTGTCGGGATGGCCGCGTCGGTTTTCTTCGCGCTGGCCGTTTTCTTCGTGGACCGGCCCGGGGGATTTGCCGGCGTTATCGCGGAAATGCTGGGCCGGACGATCCACTTCGAAGGTGCGCCCGAAGCAGTGGCGACGATGATGCGGGGATTGGCCGGCATTTTCCCCGGCGTGGTGGTGGATTCATGGCTGGTGATGGTCGCAATCAATGGCGCGATAGCACAAGGGTTGCTGTTCCGATTGCGCCGCAACCTTCGCCCGGCGCCCGATATCGCCACGATCGAGCTCCCGCGTGAACTGGTGATTCTGGCGCTCATCGCTTGCGTCGGCGCCCTGATGCCCGGCTTTGCGGGCTTTCTCGGCGTCAACTTCGCGATCATTCTGGCCGCGGCTTATGCCTTCGTCGGGCTCGGCGTGCTTCACGCCCTTTCGCGCCGCTTGCCCAACCGTCGTTGGTGGCTGGTCGCGATCTATCTGGTGATCGTTCTGTTCGGTTGGCCTCTCGTCGCGCTCTTTCTGACGGGACTGGTCGAGCCCTGGATTGGATTGCGCCGCCGCCTCTCCGGCGGCGCGCCCAAGAGTTGAATACGTCGAGGAGGACGTTTCGATGGATGTAATTTTGCTGGAACGGATCGAGTCGCTCGGTCAGATGGGCGACGTCGTCAAAGTGAAGCCTGGATTTGCGCGCAACTTCCTGCTGCCGCAAAAGAAGGCTCTGCGGGCGACCAAGGAAAATCTTGCCTATTTCGAGAAGCAGCGCTCCCAGCTCGAAGCGCAAAACCTGACGCGCCGCCACGAGGCAGAGGCCGTGGCAAGCAAGCTCGACGGGTTGAACGTGATTGTGCTGCGCCAGGCCGGCGAGACCGGCCAGCTTTACGGCTCGGTCGGCACACGCGACGTCGCCGAGGCGGTCACTGCGGCGGGTTTCACGATCGCCCGGCGGCAAGTGCTTCTCGACCAGCCGATCAAGGCGCTCGGCCTGTTCAAGACGCGCGTCGCGCTTCATCCCGAGGTGGTGGTCGGCATCTCGGTCAATGTCGCGCAATCCGCCGAGGAAGCGGCGATCCAGGCGGCCGGCAAATCGCCCCGGGGACCCGAGACGGCTCCCGAAGCGGCGGAGGCTGGCGCTGGGGCTCGGGCCGCTGCCGCCGCACCTGCCCCGGCCGGCGAGCCCGCGAAGGCGGAGAAGGCGGAAGATCCGAAGCCCAAGAAGGGCAAGGGTAAGTCGAAAGCAAAGGCAAAGGGGCCGCAAGAAAAAGCCTGATAGGCGTACACAAGGGGCGGCTAGGCGCTCAGGGTATCATCCAAGACAAGGGGTGCCGTTCGCAGTGGCTGGTGCGGCCGCCCCATCCGCATCGCCCAACCGTTTCAGCGCCTGGATCTCGACCAGGGGCTTTGCACTTCGAAGCGATTTTTCATATTATTTCCCGCGCGATAATGGAGTGAGGAGGCGAAGCCATTGGGCCGCTTCGCCTTCGGCGGGATTAGGGGGTGGGTAGCGGGAGACGATGTGATGTTTCTGCTATCTCGCCTGTTCGAGCGATTGGCCAGCGAGGGCCGGCTCACGGTGATCGACGCTGGCGGCAAGCAGCACGTGTTCGTGGGCGCGAGGCTTGGACCGGCCATTGCAATTCGCTTTCACGACCGGGCGGCGCCGAATTTCTTGTTCCTCAACCCGCGTCTCCAGTTCGGCGAGCTATACATGAACGGCCGGCTGACCATCGAGGATGGCGACATTTACGACTTGCTCGATTGGTTCGGGCGCAATCTGGCGGCCTACGAAAATCAGGATTTGCGGTCCCTGCCCAGTTGGTTGGCGATGATCGTTCGCCGATTCCAGCAGTACAATCCGATCGGACGGGCGCGCAAGAACGTCGCCCACCATTACGACCTGTCGGGCAAGCTGTATGACCTGTTTCTCGACAAGGACCGGCAATACTCATGCGCCTATTTCGCCACTGAAAACGACACGCTCGAGGCGGCGCAGGACAACAAGAAGCGCCACATCGCGGCAAAGCTGCTTCTCAAACCCGGGGTCCGGGTGCTCGACATCGGATCGGGCTGGGGCGGACTTGGCATTTATCTCGCGCGGGTCGGCGCGGGTGAGGTGGTGGGCGTCACCCTCTCGGAGGAGCAGCATCGCGTTTCGATGGAACGCGCCGCGGCGGCCGGGCTTGGCGAGCGCGTGAAGTTTTACCTGCGCGATTATCGCCAGCAAGCCGGCTATTTCGATCGCATCGTTTCCGTCGGCATGTTCGAGCATGTCGGGGTCGGCCACTATGACGAGTTTTTCCGCAAAGTCCGCGACTTGCTGGCCGACGACGGCGTGGCTCTCCTTCACTCGATCGGACGCTCGGATGCACCTGGCGCGACCAATCCCTGGCTGAAGAAATACATTTTTCCGGGCGCCTATTCGCCGGCGCTCTCCGAAGTGCTTCCGGCGGTCGAGCGCGCCGGATTGTTCGTCACCGATATCGAGATCCTGCGGCTTCATTACGCCGAAACGCTGCAGGAATGGCGCCGCCGATTCAGCCAGCACCGCGATGAGATGCGCGCGCTGTATGACGAGCGATTCTGCCGCATGTGGGAGTTCTATCTCGCCGCATCGGAGATGTCCTTCCGCTGGCAAGGAATGATGGTCTTCCAGATCCAGCTTTCCAGGCGCGTCGAAACCGTGCCGCTGACCCGCGACTACATCGCGAAATGGGAAATGGCGAACGCCGGACGAGGGAATCTCGCCGCGTAATCGCCGAGCGCACCGGCTTTGGCGAGTGCGATCACCGACCCGAGCCCGCCCTTTTGCTCGTCGCGAGCGCGATACGCGCCGACTTATCCACGCTATACTTTTTTCCACAGGTGGATTCGACGTTGTAAGTGATACGCGCTCGCGCCTACGCTCCGCCGATCAACCTGAAATAAAAACCACCGATGGAACCTGCACCGCGAAATAATGTTGCGCCCCTGAAGAGCCGCGACGATGAGACGCCGGCGCTTCGCACGCCACCGCACAATTTCGAGGCGGAGATGGCGTTGCTCGGCGCGCTGCTTGCCAACAATCGCGCCTACGACAGGGTCTCCGAATTTCTGCGCCTCGAGCATTTCGCCGACTCGCGCCACGGCCGCATCTACGAGGCATGCGGCAAGTTGGTCGAGCGCGGCATGATCGCCAACCCGGTCACCCTCAAGAACTATTTCGAGCAAGACAACATACTGGCCGAGGTGGGCGGCTGGAGCTATCTCTCGAAGCTTGCCGGCGCCGTCGTGACGGTGATCAACGCGCTCGATTACGCCAAGACCATTCACGATCTCTACCTTCGTCGGCAGCTCATCGCGCTGGGCGAGGAGGTCGTCAACCGCGCCTATACCTACGATCTCGACGCCAACGCCGCCCAACAGATCGAAACCGCCGAACAGCACCTCTTCGACCTCGCGACCACCGGCCAGTATGAGGGTGGTCCGCAGGCGTTTTCGCGTGCACTTGGTCTTGCGATCGACATGGCGCAGAGCGCCTTCAAGCGCGACAGCCATGTCACCGGCGTGACCACCGGTCTTGACGATCTCGACAAAAAGCTGGGCGGCTTGCACCGGTCCGATTTGATCGTGCTTGCCGGCCGACCGTCGATGGGCAAGACCGCGCTTGCCACCAAGATCGCCTTCAACGCCGCGCAGGCCTACCAGGAGCGGCGCGCCGAGGACGGCTCGCTCGAAGTGGTCGAAGGGGCGAAGGTCGCCTTCTTCTCGCTCGAGATGTCGGCCGAACAACTGGCGACGCGCCTGCTGTCCGAGGAGACCGAGATTGCCTCCGACAAGATCCGCCGCGGCGAAGTGAAGGGCGAGGATTTTCCAAAATTCGTCGCGGTGAGCCAGCGCCTTGCGCGCACTCCGCTGTTCATCGACGACACACCGGCGCTGAGCGTGTCGGCGCTCCGCACCCGCTCCCGGCGGTTGAAGCGCCAGCACGGGTTGGGGCTCATCGTGGTCGACTATCTGCAGCTTTTGTCCTCGGCGCACGGCACCAAGCCCGAAAACCGGGTCCAGGAAATTTCCGGGATCACGCGAGCGCTGAAGGCGCTTGCCAAGGAGCTGAACGTTCCGGTCCTGGCGCTCTCGCAGCTCTCGCGCGCGGTCGAACAGCGCGAAGACAAGCGTCCGCAGCTTGCCGACCTACGCGAGTCCGGAACCATCGAACAGGACGCCGACGTCGTGATGTTCGTCTATCGCGAGCAGTACTATCACGAGCGCGCCGAACCCCAGCGGCGGCCCGACGAAAGCGACGAGCGCTTAAACGATCGCGTCGAGCGGTGGAAGCAGCGCGCCGAGGAGATCCATAATCTTGCCGATATCATGATCAGCAAGCAGCGACATGGGCCGATTGGGACCGTGCGGCTGTTCTTCGACGGCACCTACACCAAGTTCGACAACCTCGCGAATACGGACCAGTTTCCCCAATCCGCGGAATGACCCGCTTCGCGTTCTGTTGATCCGTTCTTTGCAAGTCGCGACGCCCGCTTTACCCTCCCCAAGCCTTGCGGGGGAAAGTGCAGGCGCGGCTGGCTTTGAACCACCTCTCCGGCGGGCGAATGCGTCGCGGCGAGCGCGGAGATCATGACCAGCGTGCACGAATCGCAATCGGTTTTGACGATCGACCTTGGCCGAATCGTCGCCA
>CAZLYV010000167.1:0-6029 GCA_964563665.1 uncultured Acetobacteraceae bacterium | reverse complement strand
GGGTCAGGCCATGGTGCAGCCCTTGGCGGGATCGGCCAGCGCCTTGTGGGCGATGCCGAGGACGACCTCCTTGCCGTCCTTGACCTGGCGCAGATAGATGTCCTGGATCGGGTTGTGGGCCTTGGACATCGTCCACTTGCCGCGTGGGCTATCGATCTCGGCCGTCGCCATCGCCGTGATCAGTTCCTTGCGCGCGCCGCTGTCGCCCTGGACCTTGGCCAGCGCCTGGACCAAGAGCTGGCCGGTGTCGTAGCCCTGCACCGCGTAGACGTCGGCCTCGCGCGTCGTCTGCTGCTTGAAAGCGGCGCGGAACTTCTGGTTGGCCGGGAAGTCGAGCGCGTCGGCGTAGTGCAGCGTGGTCTTGATCCCCTCGGCCGCCGCGCCTTGCGCCGCGAGCACCCCGTCGGTTAGGAAGCCCGAGCCGTAGAGCGGGATCTTGTCCTTGAGGCCGGCGGCGGCGTAGTCCTTGACGAACTTCAGCGCCCCCCCTCCGGCGAAGAAGACATAGACCGCGTCCGGCTTAAGCGCGGCGATCTCGGTCAGGTGGGCCTGGAACTCGACGCTCGGGAAGTCGGGGGCGATCTCCTTGATGATCGTCCCGCCGCCGGGCACGAAGGAGTCCTTGAACCCGCCGGCGAACTCCAGTCCGGCGGCGTACTTCCAGTACATCATCACCGCCCGCCTGTGGCCGTCCTTCAGCACCACGTTGCCCATCGGATAGGCTGGCTGCCAGTTGGTGAACGAGGTGCGGAAGATGTTCGGCGCGCACTGCGCCCCGGTCGCCGCCGCGGCGCCGGCGTTGGGGATCACCAGGAGCGCGTCCTCTTCCCGCGCCACCTTCACCATCCCCAGCGCCACCCCGCTGTGCACCGTGCCGACCAGCACGTCCACCTTCTCCCCCACCACCAGCTTGTTGGCGTTCGCCGCCGCCTTCGCCGGATCCGACTCGTCGTCCAGCGGCACGTACTCGATGTCCCGCCCGCCCAGCTTCCCCCCCGCCTGCCCGATCGCCAGCTTGAGCGCGTCGGTGATGTTGTTCCCCAGCCCGGCGAACGTCCCGGTGTAGGGCAGCATCAGCCCCAGCCGCAGCTTCGCCTTCTGCCCGATCGCAAATCCCCACGGATAGACGCTCGCCCCCGCCGCCAACCCGGCGCTGGCGACCGCCCCCCGCAACACCCGGCGGCGCGACGAAAGGATCGATGTCGGATTTTTCATATTCTACCTCCCTAGGATGTACGGCCGGCCGGACGATTCTTGCACGATGGCCGCGTGATCGAGCAATCTTACTTTTCCCGCCATGGGGCGACAAATCCTATATCGCCTCGAGGGTGGCGCCGCGCGCCGAAGCGTGGCAAGGCGCTCCATGGCGTCTTGCCTAGCCGAGGCCACATTCGGATGCTAAACAGCCGCCGTGGCAAGAAGAAATTCCGACGCCGGCCGAGGCGGCACCGGCGGAAATGCGCCTGACCGCGTCGAGCCCCGCCTCGACGGCGCTTCGCGTGGACCCGCGCGCGGCGGCCCGCCTGCCGATCGCGGGCGCGGCGGGCGCGGCCGGCGCGCAATCTATTTTCTGCTGCGCTGGTGCGTCATTCTTGGTCTGTGGGGTCTGATCGTGCTTGGCGCGGTCATCGCCTGGTTCGCCTGGGACCTGCCGGACACCAGCGGGATCGCGACATTCAATCGCCGGCCAGGGCTGACCTTCGTCGCCACCGACGGCCAAGTCGTCGGCACATATGGCGATATCTATGGTGGCCTGGTCGAGCTCAAGGACATGCCGCCATGGCTGCCCCAAGCGGTGATCGCGACCGAGGACCGGCGCTTCTACGGACATTTCGGACTCGATCCGATCGGACTCGGGCGTGCCTTCGTCGCCAATCTGCGGGCTGGGCGGGTGGTGCAGGGCGGCAGCACGATCACCCAGCAGCTGGCGAAAAACGTCTTTCTCACCCACGAGCGGACGCTTGGCCGAAAGATCCAGGAGCTTCTGCTGGCGCTGTGGCTCGAGCGCAATTTCAGCAAGGATCAGATCCTGACGATCTATTTGAATCGCGTCTATCTCGGCGCCGGCACGTATGGCGTCGAGGCGGCGGCGCGGCGCTATTTCGGCAAGTCGGCGCGCCAGTTGAGCCGCCATGAAGCGGCGATGATCGCTGGCCTTCTGAAGGCGCCGTCGCGCTACGCGCCGACGGCCGATCTCGCTCGCGCGCACGCGCGCGCCGCGGAAGTTCTGGAAAACATGGTCGATGCCGGGCAACTGACGCCCACGCAAGCGGCCGCCGCGGTGCGCGAGCCGCTGCGGCTTGCGAGCGGCGCCGCGCAACGGGGCCCGCGCTATTTCACCGACTGGCTGGTCGACCAGGTGCCGAGTTTCGTCGGCTTCGTCGACCGCGATCTGACGATCGTCACCACGCTCGATTCGCGGCTCCAGCGGGCGGCCGAGAGCATCATCAACGAGACGCTTGCGCGCGATGGCGCCAAGGCGGAGATCAGCCAGGCGGCGCTCGTCGCACTTTCGACCGACGGCGCGGTTCGCGCCATGGTCGGTGGGCGCGACTACGCCGACAGCCAGTTCAACCGCGCGACGGCGGCGTTGCGCCAGCCGGGTTCGGCGTTCAAGCCCTTCGTCTATCTCGCCGCGATCGAGGCGGGGATGCAGCCGGACGACCGGGTCGCCGACGGACCGCTGACGATCGGCGACTGGAGCCCAAAGAATTTCGACGACACGACGCATGGCGAGATAACGTTGCGCGATGCGCTTGCGCGCTCGGTCAACACGGCAAGCGTACGGGTGGCGCAGCAGGCCGGGATCGATCGCGTGATCCAAACCGCGCGCCGCATGGGCATTACGTCCGAGCTCCGGCGCGATTATGCGACCGCCTTGGGGGCGAGCGAAGTGACGCTCATCGAGCTCACCGCGGCCTACGGCCCGTTTGCCGTCGGAGGAAACGGCGTGCTGCCCTATGCCATCGCCGAGATCCGCGATGCCAACGGAAACGTCATTTACCGCCGCGCCGGATCGGGGCCAGGGCGCGTCGTCACGCGAGGGCCGCTGGCGGCGATGACCGACATGCTGACGGCCGTCGTCCAGCGCGGCACCGGGCGCGCCGCGTCGCTCGACCGCCCGGCGGCGGGCAAGACCGGCACCAGCCAGGACTTCCGCGACGCCTGGTTTGTCGGCTTCACCGCCGACTACATCACCGGGGTGTGGATGGGCAACGACGACGGCACGCCGATGCATCGTGTCACCGGCGGCGGCATGCCGGCGCGCGTCTGGCGCGCCTTCATGGCCGAGGCCGAACGCGGCCTGCCGATCCGGCCGCTCGCCGGCGCCTCGACCACGTTCGACTTCGACCGGCTGCTCGAATCGCTGTTCGGCGGATCGTCGAGCGGACCCACGAGCGGCGGCGGACGCGCACCCTCCGCCCCGCCATCGCCCGAGCGGCGCAACCTGACGCCTAACGACCCGATGAACCGGCCCGGAGCGCCGGCATTTTGAACGATCGATGCTGGCGGACGCACGGCCCCACTCCGCATCAATCGTCGCCAGCCGGCGTTTGCCTGCGCGATCGGGCGAGGCCGTGCGCGCAAAACAATACGAGGAGGCTCATCGCCGCGATCAGGCTCGCCATCGGCCGTGGACTTCCATCGTGGAGTTGCCCAAAGACGACGCCGATCACCGCGGCGATGCTCATTTGCAGGAAGCCGACGACCGCCGATGCGGCGCCGGCCATGGTCGCAAACGGACCGATCGCGCCGGCGTTGGCGTTCGGCATCACGATGCCGATGCCGACCATGAACACGGCCATCGGGATCACGAGTGTGACGGCGCCGGCCATGCCGGGCCCGACCCAGCCGCTCCAGGCGACGATTGCCATCGCCAGACCGCCGGCCACGCCGACGCGCGCGCCCATCAGCACCATGCGCTCGATGCCGAGCTTGAGCGTGAATTTGCCGGCGATCTGGGTTCCGGTGATGTAACCGGCGACGGCCCCGGCGAAGAAATAGCCGAAGCGATCGGGCGGCACGCCGAGCGCGTCGATGATGACGAACGACGAGCCCGAGATGAAGGTGAAGAGCCCGGCGTAGCTGAAGGCGACCGCGAGCGCGAAGCCGATGAAGCTGCGATTTGACAAGAGCCGGGCGTAATTCGCGACGAGGCGCTGGGGAGCGAGCGCCGCCGGATCGCGCCAGGCGTTGGTCTCGGCGAGCCCGCCCGCGGTGCCGAGAAGGACGATCGATCCGAAGCCGGCGAGGATGACGAAATTCCAGCGCCAGCCAAGCCAGACCTCGACCACGCCGCCCACAATCGGCCCGAACGCCGGCAACAGCGCCATCGCCGAGCTGATATAGGCGAGCATGCGCGCGGCCCGCTCGCGGCCGTAGATGTCGCGTACCACGGCGCGCCCGATCACCACGCCCGCGCAGGCGCCGATCGCCTGTACGCCGCGCGCGACGATCAGCGCGTCGATCGACTGGGCGAGCGCGCAGGCGATCGAGGCTGCCGTATAGATTGCCGCACCGGCGAGCAGAACCGGCCGACGGCCGAAACGATCCGATAGCGGCCCGAGGACGAGCTGGGCGAGCGCAAAGGCGGCGAGGAAGACGCCCAGCGTGAGCTGGGTGCGCGCGATATCGGCGCCAAGGTCGCGGCCGATCGAGGGCAGCGACGGCAGATAAAGATCGGTCGAGATCGCGCCCAGCGCCACCAGGCCGATGAGCACGCCCGTCGTGCCGTGAGATTCCGGCGCAAATCGGCGGTGACCGCTCATCGTACGGCGAGCGCCACGGCGACAATCCGCGCGGTGGGCCCGCTCAAGCGTGCTCGAGTCGAACGCGCCGAAGCAGGAGACATGCCAACATGGCGACAAACGCCATAGCGAACAGCACCGCCGCCATCGGCACCGGCGTTTCGTCATAAAAGATCGCCACGCCGGCGGCTCCGATCGCCGCCATGCCCATCTGCGCGAAGCCGAGAAGGGCCGAAGCGGCGCCGGCCATCATCGGAAACGGCGCCATCGCGCTGGCCTGGGCGTGGGGGAGCGCCACGGCGAAGCCGAACATATAGACCATGATCGGCAACATGATCCCGGCGACCGACAGGTTTCCGCCGATGACAATGGCCAGCAATGCCGCGCCGGCCGCGAACTGGATCACGGTTCCGCCCAAGATCAGCCGTTCGCCCTCGAAGCGATGCAAGATGCGCGAGGTAACGACCGAGCCGGAGAGGTAGCCGACGACGGTAATGATGAAGACGGCGCCGAAATCGTCGGGAGACATGCCGGCAAGCTCGATGAAGACGAAGGGAAGTCCGGTCGCGAACGCGAATAACCCGCCGAAGAAGCAGCCGACGATCAGCGTGTAGATCAGAAATCCCGGGTCGGCGAGCAGCGTCGCATAATTGCGAAGCAGCCGGAGCGGCGCCGTCGCGCTCGGATCGGGGGACTTCAGCGATTCGATGAGCCGCAGCCGCGAGACGAAAAGAACGGCGATTCCAAACGCAAACAGGACGGCAAAGCAGGCTTGCCAGCCGAACCATACCTGGAGCTTGCCGCCGATGATTGGGCCGACGGCGGGGCTCACCGCCATCGCCATGCCGATATAGGCCAGCACGCGCGCGCTTTCGGTGCGCCCGAACCGGTCGCGGACCACGGCGCGCGCGATCGCCGGCCCGGCGCAAGCGCCCGCGCCCTGGATGATCCGCCCGACGATCAGCATCGTGAGCGAAGTGGCGAATCCGCTAATCGCGCTGCCGACGATGTAGATCAGAATCCCGAGCGCCAGCACCGGCCGCCGCCCATAGCGGTCCGAGATCGGACCGTAGACGAGCTGCGCCGCGGCGAACGCGGCGAGAAAAACCGTCATGGTGAGCTTCACCTCGCCGGGCTCGACGTCGAAGGCGTCGGCGATTGAGGGAAGCGAGGGGAGATAGAGCGACGTCGCCAACTGCGCCAGCATGACGAGCGAGGTCAACAGCGCGACCGTACCAACCGAGGCGTGCGGACCGTTGGCCGGCGGATGGTTTGGCGGCG
>CAZLYV010000166.1:0-6042 GCA_964563665.1 uncultured Acetobacteraceae bacterium | reverse complement strand
AAGAGGACGGCAGGACGTTTCAGGAAATTCATGCCGATGATCGCTCGGGGCTCTCCGGCATAGTCGACCGCCGCTGCACGGCCGCGACATGCCGCCAAGTTTCTGATAGATTTCACTTATGACAGCTCGATGGCAGTCTATAGGCAGGACCTCCGGCGATCAATCGGACACCGACGCGCCAGAGAGGCTCGGCGCGTCGCCACGCGTCCGAAATCGGCCGCGTGGCGCAGCCCGGGCGCCAGTATCCTTTCTTTCCGGCTGAACCGATGCACAAACTGGTCGCCGAGCCGTCGGGCGCGTCGGCGCTGCCGATCCTTTCGCGCAGCATCGTGTTCGTCGGCCTGATGGGAGCCGGCAAGAGCGCGATCGGCCGTCGGCTCGCGCAACGGCTGGGCGTGCCCTTCGTCGACGCCGACCACGAGATCGAGGCCGCGGCCGGGCGATCGATCGAGGAAATTTTTGAGACGATGGGCGAGCAGGCGTTCCGCGACGGCGAGCGCAAGATCATGCAGCGTCTGCTGGGCGGGCCGGTGCAGGTGATCGCGACCGGCGGCGGCGCGTTCATGAACCCCGATATCCGCGTAACGATCAAATCTCAAGCGATCTCGATCTGGCTCGACGCGAGCATCGAGATCCTGCTGCGCCGGGTCGGACGCCGCACCAATCGACCGCTGCTCAAGAACGGAGATCCGCGCGACGTGCTGATCCGCCTGATGGCCGAGCGCAATCCGGTCTATGCCGAGGCCGATATCCGGGTCGAAAGCATCGACGGCCCGCCCGAGACGACCGTCGAGCGGGTGATCGAGGCCCTGCGAAAGTTCGTCGCCGGCGCTTCGCCGCGCGCGTCCGAAGGCGATCTTGCGACGGTGCGCGTCGAACTCGGATCGCGCGGTTACGATATTCGCGTCGGCCCGCATCTCTATGACCGCGCGGGTGCGCTCGTGCGGCCGGTGCTGAGCGGTAAGCGGATCATCGTCGTCACCGACGAAAACGTGGCGCGCGATCACTGGCCGCGGCTTTCCGCGGGATTAGCCGCCGATGGCCTCGAGGCGCCGCTGATCGCGCTTCCTCCTGGCGAAACGACGAAGGATTTTCAGCATCTCGAGGAACTGCTCGATCGTATCCTCGACCTCCGGCCGGAGCGCGGCGCGACGCTGCTGGCGTTTGGCGGCGGCGTGATCGGCGATTTGACCGGCCTTGCCGCGAGCATGGTGCTGCGCGGGATCGATTTCATCCAGGCTCCGACGACGCTGCTCGCCCAAGTCGACAGCGCGATCGGCGGCAAGACGGGCATCAACACGCGGCATGGGAAAAATCTCGTGGGCACGTTCCATCAGCCACGCCTGGTTCTCGCTGATCTCGACACGCTCGCCACGCTGCCGCGCCGCGAGCTGCTTGCCGGCTACGCCGAGGTGGTCAAATACGGTCTCATCGACGACCCGGCCTTCTTCGTCTGGCTGGAGGAGAACGGCCAGCGCGTGATCGGCGGCGAGAGCAGAGCCCTCGGCGAGGCGGTGGTCCGCTCGGCCCGCGCAAAGGCGCGGGTCATCGCCGCCGACGAACGGGAGGCGGGGCGGCGGGCGCTTCTGAACCTTGGCCATACCTTCGGCCATGCGCTGGAGGCCGCGACCGGGTTCGGCCAGACGCTGCTCCATGGCGAGGCGGTCGCGATCGGCCTTGTGCTTGCCTTCGATCTTTCGGCTCGGCTCGGCCTTTGTCCGGCGGAGGACGCGCTACGCGTGCGCCAGCACATCGCCACAATGGGCCTGCCGGCAAGCCCACCCCGCGTTTCGGGCGGCGCCTCGCTGCGGATCGAAGATCTCGTCGATCTCATGGGCCAGGACAAGAAAGTACGCGATGGGCGCATCACATTCGTGCTCGCACGCGGGATCGGCCGCGCCTTTCTCGCGCACGAGGTCGATCCGCAAGCGGTGCGCGCGACGCTCGAGCGCGCCCTTGCAGCCTGACCTGCGCGTCGTGCGCGCGCGAGCAGCGAGCCGGTGATGGAAGCAAGCTTCGATCTCGAGCTTCCGCTGGCGGCGGCGGCGGCGATTATCCTTCTGCTGCTGCTCGTCTCGGCCTTCTTTTCGGTCGCCGAGACGGCGCTCACCAGCGCCTCTCGCGCAAGGCTGCATGGGCTTGCGCGCAAGGGCAACCGGCGCGCCCAGCTTACGCTTGCCTTGCGCGATCGTCAGGACGCCGTGCTGGCGGCGATCCTGCTCGGCAACAACCTGGTCAATATCTGCGCCTCGGCGTTGGCGACCGGGGTCCTCGTCGGCATGTTCGGCGAGGCCGGCGTGGCCTACGCCGCGGTCGCCATGACGGCGCTGGTCGTGATCTTCGGCGAGGTGATGCCAAAGACGTTCGCCGTCAACCGGCCGGTGCGGGTGATCCTGGCGATAGCGCCGGCGGTAAGCGCGTCGGTCAAGTTCCTCGCGCCGCTGTCGCGTGCCGTCCAGATGGTCGTCATATTCTTGTTCCGGCTGTTCGGGGTACACCGCGTCGAGCGGAGCCCGGAGGCGGCGATCGAGGAGCTGCGCGGCGCGATCGAACTGCACGCCGGGCCAAATCGGGTGATCGGCCGCGAGCGCGCCATGCTGCGCTCGATCCTCGATTTGGCGGAAATCGACGTGGGCCAGATCATGGTCCATCGGCGCAGTGTGTTCGCGATCGACGCCGACCAGAAGCCGTCGGTGATATTGGAGCAGATTTTGGCGAGCCCGCACACGCGCGTGCCGCTGTGGCGTGGCCAGCCGGAGAACATCGTCGGAGTCCTGCACGCCAAGGCGCTTCTTCAGGCGTTTCGCGCGCACCAGGAGAATGTCGACGCGATAAACATCATCGAGGTCGCAAGCCGCCCCTGGTTCATCCCCGAATCGACGACGCTATTCGACCAGCTCGAGGCGTTTCGCCGCCGGCGTGAACATTTCGCGTTGGTGGTTGACGAGTACGGCGCGCTCCTCGGCATGGTGACGCTCGAGGACATCCTCGAGGAGATCGTGGGAGAGATCGCCGAGCGGCACGAGTTCCAGGCGCCAGGCGTGCGCGCGCAGCCGGACGGCAGCTACGTCATCGACGGACATGTCGCGATCCGCGACCTCAATCGCGATTTCGAATGGCGTCTGCCCGACGAGCATGCGGCAACCATCGCCGGGCTCGTGCTGCACGCGGCGCGGCGGATTCCCGAGATCGGGCAGGTCTTCAACTTTTATGGCTTCCGTTTCGAAATTCTGCGCCGTAAGCGCAACCAGATCGCCGCGCTGAAGGTCATCCCGCCCGGCGTCAGGCCGGCCGAGGCGAAGGACGCTCCGCGACCGGCAAGCGTGGGATTTTGAAACGTCGCATACGTACCAGCTCCTGAGATGATCCTCGCTTCGCGAGGCTTGTCGGGATCGCGAAAAGCGACTTGCGAACCCGCGAATCCGGGTACTAGGACGTGTACTCAGAAACGCTCGCCTGCGGCGCCGTCTTGTCAGCTTTGTGGGCGACACCGGACGCAATGCCTGGCGCGGTGTTGCTTCCGCCCTGTGCCACAAGCGGCCATGGACCCGTCGCGGCTCTCGTGTCAGGGCAGCTTGCGCAGCCGCTGGTTCTCCTCTTCCAGCGTCTTCAGCTTGCGCACCCCAGACGGCATCAGCCCGCCATAGACCTTCCCTCCAGCGGAAAAACGTCGCTTGGCTGATGCCCACCTTGCGACACACCTCTTCGACTGGCGTGCCGCCCTCCGCCTGTTGCAAGGCAAAGGCAAACCGCTGCTCGGTATATCGGCTCTCTTTTATCGGCCACGGCTCCTTCGTCAAGGTCAACCGGAGCCGGAAAACTCTCACTCAATCGGGTCCAAAAAAATCGAGAGGAGACTCTTGGTGCGCCAGCGAGTCGTCACTCGTATTGACAGTCGAACGAAACGCGCCCATCGTTCGAATGTTTCCGTTATCCTGCTGTCCGAATCTGACAGGAGGTGCTCGTGCACCAGGATGGGGTGTTACGGGCGACATTCGGATTTATCATTTGTTGTGCGTCACCCACGCGCGAATGCTGTGCTTGCGCCGTAGCTTTTCTATCCGGCATTGTCCGAAAATTCCTATCTCGTCAGCGTTTTTGCTCGTTACGTGGTGCATTCTTATCCTAAGCACGGCGGGCGCCCACGCTGAGGAGCGAAAGGTTTTTAAGGTTGGGATCCTCACCACGGCGATGTCGCCATGGCACCCGGATACGGAGGGATTCCGCAAGGGACTCCGCGAACTCGGGTATGTGGAAGGTCACAACCTCACGTTCGAGTTGCGGGCAGCTCGCGGTGATATGACCCGGTTACCTCAGCTGGCCGAGGAACTCGTTCGGGAAAAACCCGATCTCCTCTTCTGCGTCGCAACACCTGGCGCCCGTGCGTGCCAGCAAGCAACGGCCGTGATTCCCATAGTTTCCGCCGGCCTCGATGATCCCGTTGCAGCCGGTCTCGTACGGAGCCTGGCCCGGCCTGGCGGGAACCTCACAGGAATTGCAAACCTGCGTGCCGAGCTGACCGCAAAGCGGTTGCAGCTTTTCAAAGAGCTTGTGCCGTCCCTGCGCAGGGTACTAGTGACATATGACCCGCGCGAGCCCGATGAAATCGAGGCGGTGACTGTTGCTCGAAATGCGGCGATGCGTCTCGACCTGACTCTAATCGAGAACCCGATCATCTCGAGATTGGATATGGAGCCTGGGCTGACGCAGCTCGAAGATGGTGGGCGAGACGGCATTCTCATCGTACAACCCGCGCAGAATCTCGATATTCCAGGACGAAGCCTCGAGGTGGCGACGTCAAATGGGATTCCCACGATGTATCCTCAGCCGTTCTGGACAGGATACGGAGCGCTAGCTTCTTACGGCCCGGATCAGACAGTCCAAGGATTTCAAGTCGCGCGACTCGCCGATCGCATTTTGAAGGGAATGGCTCCGGCAGCTCTTCCCATCGAGCTTCCCAAAACGTTCGAGTTCGTCGTCAATCTGAAAACCGCAAAGCGGCTTGGCCTTCAATTGCCTGAGCCGGCACTGCTTCTTGTCGACACTTTCATAGAGTGATAACCGCCCACGGACGCAGGAGGTACGTCATGAAATCCGCTGCTGCATGGCTCATCTTTGGTTCTGTTCTCTTTGCAGGGCTTTCTGGAGCCCTCGCGCTTGGTCCAACAGAGAAGGTGAAAGTCGAGATCGAGAGCGTGGGCCTGCATCCGGGCATGGAGCCGGGAATGTACGTTTGCGCGGCCGGCCATCTTCACATCAAGGGAACGGTGCAGAATCGTGCCGATATTCCGCTCGGAAAGATCGTTGTAGGCGGCAAGGCGTTCGGCGCGCAGAACGAACTTCTCGGCGAAGCAACAAGCACAACCAAGCCGGCGACTCTTGGGCCGGGTGCAAAGGCGGAGATCAATCTCGAGTTTCTCACGGTCACCGGGCCGCTGATTCAGCAAGTCAAACGGCACGAGGTGAACGTCATTTTGGCTCCCCCCATGCGATGACGACTGCGAGGGATCGAGACTTCCCTGTCTGGCCGTTGCTCGGCAAGGACGCAACTGCACCATGCTCCGTTCAGACCGAGGAATCGATCATCCGGTGGCTGATCCTGACCGGGCCGCACCATCACTATGTCCGGGTTTGAGTTTTCGACAAAGGCAACGTATTGGCCTTCCAAGCTATTGGCGATCGACGACTTATGGATCAGCGGCGCAAGAGAACTTCGGCCGATCCACCGTTCCGATGCCAAATCGCGGCAACCGTGACGGTCGACTGCGGAGAGAACTCTGACCCGGCGCGAACGCAAAGACACCGGGGAAACCGCCTGCCTGGTCTAGGGCGGGGTCGATAGGCTCGGGGTGATCGCAAGCTGAGGCGTGTATCACGGCTTGCAGCTGGTAAGTCCCAGATAGACCGCTGACGTCCGCTTTGGATCAAAATGCGAAACAAGTGCGGCGACATTTTCTCACCCGCTTCCGGTTGATCAGCCGGCGTTCTGTATCGCGCGCGGAACCTCGTGGCGCGGTTCTTCAATCAGGCAAAGCACTGCCG
>CAZLYV010000165.1:1591-6052 GCA_964563665.1 uncultured Acetobacteraceae bacterium | reverse complement strand
CTGGTTCGGCCAGATGATCATCCACACATTGTAGGCCATGATCAGGCCGAGCCACATGCCAATGCCGATCCGCGTTGCGAGGATTCCGCCGCCGGTCCAGCCGAGCGTCAACGACTCGATCAAATAGCCTTGGAGCGCCGCCAGCAGAAGGCCGGTGATCACGGTCGACAGCGCGGCCCAGCGGAACCAGAACAATACCGCGGGTGCGATGAACTTGGTCACCGCCGGCTTCTGCTCGTCGGGGATCTTCGGCATCGAGGGGATTTGAACGAAATTGAAGTACCAGAGGAGGCCGATCCACATCACCCCGGAGAGCACGTGGAGCCACCGCATGAAGAACGACAGCCACTGGCGGTCGCCATAGAAGCCCTTGGCGACCAGGATGTAGATCACCACCAGCACCAGGCCGTAGATGATGGCCCGTTCCAGCTTGTCGAGTCCGATCTTGGCAAGGAAATCAGCCATGTGGGGTCTCCCGCTTCGGGATTGGTTTTTTCGCGCTGCGGAGGATAGCACAGTGCGTCGCCAGCGCAATTCAATCGCAAGTTCGCCAGGCAAATCAGGAATTGACCGCCGTGAGGGTCCGATAAGCCGCGGCGCCCGAGCGAATCGCACCCTCGATCGTCGCCGGCAACCCGGTATCGGTCCAGTCGCCGGCGAGCGCCAGATTGCGCCATCTTGTCCGCCGGCCGGGGCGAAGTCGTTGTCCGGCCGGGTCTTGCGCAAAGGTGGCCCGACGCTCCTTGATCAGCCGGGCGCGCGGCGGTGATGATCCAGACGCGCCCAATGCGGTGGCGACGTCCCGCCAGATGCGGGCCAGCACTTCATCGCCCGGCAGATCAATGAGCGCATCGGCGGCGCTCACCGTCGCTGAAACCACATCCTCGCGCGCGATCAGCCATTGGGCGGTCCCGCCGATCAGCCCCAGCAATGGCTGCCCGCCCGGCAACACAGCGGGGCCGTCGAGCCGAAAATGCGCGTTCACAATCGCACGCGCGGCCGTTGGCACGGGCAGGGCGGGCACCAGCGCCTGTGCCGCCGCCGGCGGCACGGCAAGAACGACGCCGTCGTCACGGCCGAGAGCGACGACCCAATCGCCGAAAACAAGCCGACTCGCCCGAGTCGCGTCGAACGAGATTTCGCTCAGGCGGCAATTGGACCTGAATGTCGCGCCGCGTTCGCCAAGTCGCCGCAGCGCGGGATCGGCGAATGCGGCCGAAAGCCCGTCGCGCGCGATCCACGCCCGGCACGATCTTTCACCGCTGAGGAACGTTTCGCGCAAGACGCGGGCAAGCGGGCGCGCCGCCGCCTCGTTCGCGTCCATGTTCAAGACCGCCGTCGAAAGCGGATCCCAGAGCCGTTCGCGCAGCCGGCCGCATTCCCCGATCGCCTCGGCCACCGTGCGCTGGGGACCAGCAAACAGCAGGCGAACCACGCTCAGATAATCGCGCATATGCGTGCCGGGTACGCGGCGCGTGGGATCGGCGATCCACCACGGAATCGGTCCGCGGCCGGGACGAATGCTCCAGGAATCACCGGATTCAAGGTCGAGGAACGGAAACGCGGCGGGCGCCACGATCTGCATCGCTTGGCTGCCACCGACTTCGTCGAGAAATCCGATCGTGGCCCGGTTTGCTTCGAGCACGACGTGGCCGCCATTGTCGATGACGCGGCCAAGGCTCTCGTCGAAAAACGAGCGGCAGCGTCCGCCGGGCTGGGGTGCGGCCTCGTAAAGCGTAACGGCGTGGCCGGCGCGCGACGCGGCCAGCGCCGCCGCAAGGCCGGCAACGCCCGCGCCCACGATATGAAACCGCATCACGGTTCGGCGCCGGCCGCGACGCGCATTACGAGCCAAAGGCGTTCGCCCGCTCCAAGCTTCGGCCGCACCGTTACCGGCCAGCCGCCCTTCGCCCGCAGTTTCGCGAGGATGCGTCGGTAGGAAGCCATCATGATCAAGGCAGGCCAAAGCGCGCGCCGGTTACAGCCGGCGAGCAGCCGCCTGGCCTCGCGAAAGTGGTTCTCCGCGCGCTCCGCCAGGGCGTCGCACGCAACTGCGATCCGTGGATTCTCGAGGGCAACGACCGGCTCGCGTATTTCGACGCCCGCTTCGGCGAGCAGCTCGCTTGGAAGATACAATCGGCCGGCAGCGGCATCCTCCGCGAGATCGCGCAATATGTTGGTGAGCTGCATCGCTTGCCCGAGACGAAGTGCGAATTCCCGCTCATTCTCGTGATCGCAACCGAAGACGGGGAGCGAGAGCAGACCGATCGAGCCGGCGACGCGCCGGCAATATGCCTCGAGCTCAGGAATCGCGGGTGCGCGAATCGGGCCGTCGATATCCTGCGCCATCCCGTCGATCAGCATTTCGAATTCCGAGCGCGACAAGTGAAAATTGCCGACCGCGCCGCCAAGTGCGCGGCCGAGTGTGGTCGTCGGCCGGCCGGCGTAGACAAAGGCGAGCTCGTCGCGCCAGACGGCAAGCGCTGTCCGCTTTTCGTTCCTGTCGCGATCCCCGTCGGCGATGTCGTCGAGTTCGCGTGCGAGCGCGTAGATGGCGAACATCGCCTCGCGCCGTCGGCGCGGCATGAGGCGCATGGCCCAGTAAAAGGTCGAACCGGAACCGCGCACGCGCGCGGCGATCGCCGATTCGGCGGCGCTCACCGCGACCATCCCCGTATGACCCCGCCCGCCAGGGCAATGGCCGTGCCAAAGCGCGACAGCGCCACGTGGCCGGCGAGCGGATCGCGCCGCCGCAGCTTCGCCGCGAGACGACGCGAAATCGCCAGAATGCCCGCCGCTTCCATCCGCAGCCCGCGGTCGGTGATCTGGCGCGGCAAGATCGCTGCGGTAGCGTTGAGGCGATCGACGCCAACGAGCACGCGGTCGAGCACCCCGCGCAGCGCAGGCGACGCCGAATTCGCCAGAAGAATCTCGGGCGCAAGGCCAGACTCAAAAAGCCATGCCTCGGGGATATAGAGGCGCCGCAGCGCTCGCCAGTCCGCCTTGCAGTCCTGGAGATGGTTGACGATCTGGAGGGCGGCGCAGAGCGCGTCGCTGGCCGGCCACGCTTCGCGCGATTGGCCATGCAGGTCGAGCAAAAATCGACCGACGGGCGCCGCGGAATACCGGCAATAGGCGAGAAGATCGCTCCAATTTCGGCAGCGCCGGTTGCGTGCGTCGGCCTCGAAGGCCTGCAGAAGGTGGCGAAGATGATCGAGCCCCAGGCCGCGGGCGATGAAAATGTCGCGGACCGTGACCGTGGCCGCCAGTGCCTGGTCATTCGCGCCGTCCGCAATCGATGCCGGATTGCCCCGCAGGACGTCATCCAGGGCCTGCAGCCGGGCGATCTTCACCGCCCCGTCGAGCGAGGGGTCATCGGCGATGTCGTCGGCCGCGCGCGCGAAACGGTAAAACGCGCCGACCACCGGCCGCAGCGACGCACGAATCAGCCACGAGCCGACCGGAAAATTCTCATCCCGCGCCGTCTTTCCCGGCGCTGCGGCGCGTTCAGCAATGGGTTCAGTGACGTGGTTCATCTGGTGGCCGAAAGGATTTACGGTCTATACAAGACATTGGCGGCTTTATACGGCAAGGCGGTGCATCGCGCACAGGCGATTGCCGTGGGCCCCGAGCGGAGACCTCGTTGCCACCGAACGCCCCAAGTGCCGCCGGTGATCCCGCCATTTATTGCGCCGACCTGGTCCGGCGGCTCGATCACGACCGCTATCTTTGCACGCTGTTCGCGCCCACCGAATTGCGGCCATATCTGTTCGCGCTTTACGCCTTCAATGTTGAAATCGCGCTGGTGCGCGAGCAGGTGAGCGAGCCATTTCTGGGCCAGATGCGTCTGCAATGGTGGCGCGAGACGCTTGCAGATATGGCGGCGGGGCAAATACGCCAGCATCCCGTGGCGATCGCGCTGGCCGCGGCGATCGATGCGTGCCGTCTGCCGGGCGATGCGTTCGAGCGGATTGTGGTCGCGCGGGAATCCGACCTCGACGACGCGCCGCCGGCCGATATCGCCGCGCTCGAGGCCTATGCCGAGGGCACGTCGGCGATTCTGGCGCGGCTGGCGACAGCGGTCCTTGGGGTGCGCGAGCCGCAAGTCGAGGAGGCTGCCCGCCACGTTGGAATATCCTGGGCGCTCGTCGGTCTATTGCGCGCGGTGCCGTTCCACGCAAGCCAACGCCGGCTTTATCTGCCGCGCGATCTCCTTGTGCGCGCCGGCGTCGAACCGGAATCCATCTTCGAGGGCAAGCCCGGGGCCGGGCTTAGCGAGATCGTGCGCGAGATCGCAGAGCACGCCACGCAACATCTCATATACGCCCGCGCGCTTCGGCGCGATGTTCCCAGAGCGGCACTTCCCGCGCTCTTGCCGGCGACCCTTGCGGAACTTTATCTCCGGCGGCTGGCTCGCGTAGGGTATGCGCCCTTTGCACCAGCGCTGCATCGCCCGTCCGG
>CAZLYV010000165.1:0-1491 GCA_964563665.1 uncultured Acetobacteraceae bacterium | reverse complement strand
ACGCGCTACGACGACGTGCGGCCGGCGCTGTTCGATCCGCGGCTGTCGGCCGATCGCATCACGCCATTCATGGAGAGCCTGTCCGGCGAAGAGCGCCAGGCGTTGTCGGGCCTCGAGCGGCTGCTCACGCGCTGGGCCGTGTTCACCGATCCGCCGGACCATACGAGGCTCCGCGGCCTGATGAATCGGGCGTTCACGCCGCGGGCAATCGAGGCGCTTGGCCCACGCATCGGCTCGATCGTCGACCGACTGATCGACGGCATTGCCGCCCGTGGCGAAGCCGATCTCATCGCCGATTTCGCCTATCCGCTGCCGGCGACCGTGATCGCCGGAATGCTGGGCGTGCCGGAGCCCGATGTCGCGCGCTTCAAAAGCTGGTCGGATGATCTCGCCGCGTTCGTCGGCGGCGCGCAGGCGATGCCCGACAAATACGCGCGGGCGGCGCGCGGCATCGCCGACATGGACGTCTATTTCCGCGACATCATCCGGGCGCGCAAGGCCGCGCCGGCGCGGCCCGATATCATCGGCGGTTTGATCGCCGCCGAGGAGAACGAGCGGGCATTGAACGAGGACGAGCTCGTCGCGACCGCCGTCCTGATCCTGTTCGCCGGGCACGAAACGACGACGCATCTGATCGCCAACGGCCTGCTGGCGCTGCTCGCGCATCCCGCCGAACTTGCGAAGCTGCGCGCGCGGCCCGAGCTGGCGGAGAGCGCGGTCGAAGAAATGCTGCGTTATGACGGCCCAGTGGCCACCGTCACCCGCGTCGCGCGCGAAAATATCGCGATCGACGGACGCAGGATCGGGCGCGGCAACCGTTTGTTTCTTGGCGTCGCCGCCGCCAACCGCGACCCCGACCGATTTCCCGATCCCGATCGTCTCGATATCGAGCGTCCCGACAATCGGCATCTCGCCTTCGGCTATGGCCCGCATTTTTGCATCGGGGCGCCGCTCGCGCGGCTCGAGGCGAGGATCGCGTTCAACCGGCTGCTGGCGCGCCTCGGCGACATCACGCTTGCAAGCGACCAACTCGAATGGACCGACAACCTCGTCCTGCGCGGCATGACGGCGCTGCCGATCCGGTTTCGGGCTATCTGAGTGCGATGCGGCCCCCCCTCCCGGCGACGCATGCGTCGCCGCGTCCTCCGCAAGGAGGGAGGGGAAAGAAAGAACGGATACTGCGGAAACCCTCCCCCTTGATGGGGGAGGGAAGGGTGGGGGTGAAGCCGCCTACACCCGCACCACCTTGCCCGGATTCATGATGTTGTCGGGGTCGATGGCGCGTTTGATCGCGCGCATGACGTCGACCCCCGCGCCGAGTTCGGTCTCGAGAAATTCGATCTTCCCGAAACCGATTCCGTGCTCGCCGGTGCAGGTGCCGTCCATCTCCAGCGCGCGCGTCACCATGCGATCGGAAAGGCGTTTCGCCTCGGCGATGTCCTCCGGCTTGTTCGGATCGACCAGAATCGTGCAATGGAAGTTTCCGTCGCC
>CAZLYV010000164.1:2490-6076 GCA_964563665.1 uncultured Acetobacteraceae bacterium | reverse complement strand
TTGCGCAAGCTCTTCGGCACCGATGGCATTCGTGGGCAGGCGAACAGCGAGCCGATGACGGCCGAGACCGCGCTGAAGGTGGCGGTCGCGGCTGGCCGCTATTTCACGCGTGGGCCCCATCGCCATCTGGTGGTGATCGGCAAGGACACGCGACTTTCGGGCTATTTGATCGAGCCGGCGCTGACCGCCGGCTTCATTTCGGTCGGCATGGACGTGGTGCTGGTGGGACCGTTGCCAACCCCGGCGGTCGCCATGCTGACGCGGAGCCTGCGGGCCGATCTGGGCGTCGTCATCTCGGCCTCGCACAACCCCTACCACGACAACGGCATCAAGCTGTTCGGGCCGGACGGTTTCAAGCTGTCCGACGAGATCGAGAGCGAGATCGAGAAGGCGCTCGACGGCAATGGGACGCGCGCTGCGCCCGATCGCCTGGGGCGCGCCAAGCGGCTCGACGACGCCCAGGGGCGTTACATCGAATTCGTCAAGGCGACGTTTCCCAAGGGCCTGCGCCTCGACGGCCTCAAGATCGTGGTCGATTGCGCCAATGGCGCGGCCTACAAGGTTGCGCCGACCGTGCTGTGGGAACTTGGCGCCGAGGTCGTGCCGGTCGGCGTCGATCCCGATGGGCTCAATATCAACAAGGAGTGCGGAGCGACCGACGCCGCGACGATGCAAAGCCAGGTGGTGGCGCATGGCGCCAATCTCGGCATCGCGCTCGACGGCGATGCCGACCGGCTGCTGATGGTCGACGAGCGCGCACGCCTGATCGACGGCGACCAGATCATGGCGCTTATCGCCCGTTCATGGGCCAAGTCGGGGGCGCTGCGTGGCGGCGGGGTGGTGGCGACGGTAATGTCGAATCTCGGCCTCGAGCGGTATCTTCGAACCCTCGGCCTCAAGCTCGAGCGCACGCCGGTCGGCGACCGTTACGTCCTCGAGGCGATGCGCGCGGGCGGCTACAATTTCGGCGGCGAGCAGTCGGGGCACATGATTCTCGCCGATTACGCGACCACCGGCGATGGCTTGATCGCCGCACTTCAGGTGTTGGCGGTGATCGTCGAAGCGGGCCGGCCGGCCTCGGAGATCGCACGGCCGTTCACGCCGCTGCCGCAGATTCTCAAGAACGCGCGCTTCAACGGCGGTGCGCCGCTGGAGACATCGGCGGTTAAGGCGGCGATTCGCGACGCCGAGACCGCGCTGGGACCGGGCGGGCGACTGCTGATCCGCAAATCGGGCACCGAGCCGGTGATCCGGGTGATGGCCGAGGGCGACGACGCCGGGCTCGTTGGACGTTTGGTCGATGGCATCGTCAAGGCGATCGAAACGGCGGCGCGCAAGGGTTGACGAGATCGGCGGACCCGGAAATCCGGGCAAGCGGCGAGCGGACGAGGCGAACGAGAGATGCGCGGGCGCGTGCTGATCTGCGCCGGCTCCGATTCAAGCGGTGGGGCCGGCATCCAGGCCGATATCAAGACGGTGACCATGCTCGGCGCCTATGCGACGACGGCCGTCACCGCGCTCACGGCGCAGAACACGCGAGGCGTGTTCGGCATTATCGCCGTGCCGCCGGCGTTCGTTCGCCAGCAGATGATGCTGGTGCTGGACGACATCGGCGCCGATGCGATCAAAACCGGCATGCTGTACGACGCCGCGACGATCGAGACCGTCGCCGCGGTGATCGAGGAACAGGCGCCCGGCGTAGCGCTGGTGGTCGATCCGGTGATGGTGGCAAGTACGGGCACGCCGCTCCTCGACCCCGGCGCGCTCGACGTGCTCAAGACCCGCCTCATCGCGCGCGCCGCGATCATCACGCCCAATCTGCCCGAGGCGGAAGCCCTGCTCGGCCGCAAGATTCCGGACGCCGCCGCGATGGAGGAAGCCGCGCGCGCGATGCTCGTGCTCGGACCCCGGGCCGTGCTGCTCAAGGGGGGGCATCTCGCGTCGGACATCATCACCGACGTGCTGGCGACGCGGAGCACGCTTGATCGATTCAGCTTCCCGCGAATCCACACGACGCACACGCACGGGACGGGCTGCACGCTTGCGTCGGCGATCGCGGCCGGGCTCGCCCAAGGCATGGAGCTCAAATCGGCGGTGGCGCGTGCGCGCGACTACGTACGGCGCGCAATCGAGACCGCGCCCGGCCTCGGGCAGGGAAGCGGTCCGCTCAACCACGCCCATCCGCTGGAAGAATAAACCGCGGGTTCGGCGTCGCGACGCCGGCGTCGCGCTACACCATCGGTGAACCGATCTCAGGGAGTTCGCGCAAGATCGCGGCGAGCACGCTGAGCGCGCGTTCGAGCTGCGCGCGATCGCGCGCTGCCGACAGCCCGATGCGAATCGCATGCGGCACCGGCCCACGGCCGACCGCGAACGCATCGGCTGGCGCCACGCCCACGCCGCGGCGGCGCGCCTGGGCGGTGTATTCCTCGCGCCGCCACGGCTCGGGCAGCTTGAGCCAAATGTGAAAACTCGCCGGATGGCTCGCGTACTCGGCATTTCCAAACAGGCGCCGCGCGATGGCCTGGCGCGCGATCGCTTCCTCGCGCTGCCAATCGGCGAGCTTCGCCGCCGCGCCGGAACGGATCAGCCGCGCGGCGACTTCGGCGGTGAGCGGTGTCGCCATCCAGGTCGTGCTGCGGAGCGCGCCGATCAGACGGTCGGTGATCGCGGCCGGGGCATGGACAATGCCGAACCGGAGGCCGGGCGCCACCGATTTCGACAGGCTGGTGATGAACACGGTGATATCCGGGGCTAGGGTCGCGAGCGGCGCCGGTGCGGGTTCGGGGAGGAAGCCGTAGACGTCATCCTCGACGATCGTGACGCCGTAGCGCCGGCAGATCTCGGCCACCGCCTGGCGACGCTCGGGCGACAGGATCGCGGTGGTCGGGTTATGCAGCGTGGGCACGCAATAAAGCGCCTTGGGCTGCATCTGCCGGCACGCCGCCTCGAGCGCGTCGGGGCGCAAGCCCTCTTCATCGATCGCGACGCCGTGAAGGCGAAGCGACAGCATCGCCGCGAGCGACTTCATGCCATAGAAGGTAAGCTGTTCGGTCAGCACCACGTCGCCCGGCCGCGCCAGCGCCGACATCGCCAGAAGCATGCCGTGTTGCGCGCCGCTCGCGATCACCACCTGCTCCGGATCGGCCTTGATGCTTCGGCGCTGCAGCCACTGCGCGCCGGCGAGGCGATGGGCCGCCTGTCCGGGCGGAGTCGCGTAGCGCAGAAGCGATCCGACATCGCCGCGCGCGCCGATTTCGGCGATGGTATCGGCGATCACGCGATTGGTCGGAGCATCGGGCGGAAAGTTCCGCGTCAGATCGACAAAACTTCCATCCGTCTCGGTGGGCGGCAATGCGGGCAGCGATTCGCTGCCGTGCTCGCGAACGAAGGTACCGCGCCCGACCTCGCCGGCGACAAGACCTCGCCGCTCGGCTTCGGCGTAAGCGCGCGTGACCGTGCCGACGGTGACGCCAAGCTTCCATGCCAGATCGCGGTGTGTCGGGAGCCGCTCGCCGGCACGCAACCGGCCGTCGGCGATGTCGGTCGCAAGCGCTTGGGCAATGGCGATGTATCGCGGCCCGCG
>CAZLYV010000164.1:0-2390 GCA_964563665.1 uncultured Acetobacteraceae bacterium | reverse complement strand
GGGACCGGACGCTCTTACATCCGACTGGCCTCGACTCGATAGACAGAGGAACGATCGCTCATGTACCTCCCGCCCGCGTTCGCCACCAAGGATCTCGCGACGCTCCACGATCTCATCGAGGCGTACAACTTTGGAACGCTGGTTTCCCAAGGGCCCGATGGGCCGTATGCCAGCCACATTCCATTCCTGCTCGATCGCGCGCGCGGTGCGAACGGCACGCTGGTCGCCCATCTTTCGCGTGGGAATCCGCATGGGCGTTATCTTGCGGACCACACCGCAATGGCGGTTTTTGTTGGACCGCACGGGTACATCTCGCCGTCGTGGTACGCGATGCATCCCGCGGTTCCAACCTGGAATTACGCGGCCGTGCATGCTTATGGCACGCCGCATCTGATCGAGGATCCCGCCGCATTGCGGGCGATCGTCAACCGGCTCGTCGCGATGAACGAGGGCGGGCGTCCCGCACCTTGGACCACCGATGGTCTGCCCGCGGAGTTCATGTCCGGAATGCTCAAGGGAATTGTCGGTTTCGAGATTCCAATCGAGCGCATCGAGGGCAAGCTGAAATTGAGCCAGAACCGGTCGGCCGAAGATCGCCGGCGCGTGATCGCGACGCTTGGGGCAAGCGAAGCGCCGCGAGATCGCTTGCTCGCCGATTATATGTCCGCGCACGCCAACCCAACCGGGTGAGCCCATGGACATCCAATATGGTATCGAGCAGGACCTTACGCCGGCGGAGTTCGTCGACGTTCTCGAGAGCTCGGGGCTTGCCGCGCGCCGGCCGGTCGGCGAGCCGGAGCGCATCCGCAAGATGCTCGAGCACGGAAACCTGCTGATCACGGCGCGCCATGACGGCAAGCTCGTCGGAGTGGCGCGCTCGCTCACCGACTTCGCGTATTGCTGCTATCTCTCCGACCTCGCGGTCGATCGCGCTTACCAGGGCCGCGGCATCGGCCGGACCCTGATCGACAAGACCCGCGAGGCGGCGGGACCCGATTCGATGGTTCTGTTGCTCTCGGCGCCGGACGCGATGACCTACTACCCCCACATCGGCATGCCGAAGGCGGACAACGCCTTCATGTTTCCGCGCCCGCGCTAGTGGTGCAGCCGATGAAACTCCCGATCTTCCAAATCGACGCCTTCACTTCGAAGGTATTCGGCGGCAACCCGGCGGCGGTCGTTCCGCTCGAGCAATGGCTGCCCGACGATGTGATGCAGGCGATCGCGAGCGAGAACAACCTCTCCGAGACCGCCTACTTCGTGCCGCGGGGCGAGGACTACGAGCTGCGCTGGTTCACGCCGGTGGCCGAGATCGATCTCGCCGGACATCCCACGCTTGCGACAGCCTATGTGATCTTCGAAATCCTTAAGCACGCACGCGCGTCGCTGCGTTTTCATACCCGCAAAAGCGGCGTCCTCACGGTGACGAAGGACGGCGACAAGCTGGCGATGGATTTTCCCGCACGCCCGCCGGCGCCTAAGCCGAACCTGGGCGACGTCGCGAGCGCACTACGTGCCAAGCCGGTCGAAATTCTCGCGGCGCGCGACGGGTTCGCCGTGTTCGCGAGCGAGGCGGATGTACGGGCGCTCGCGCCGGATTTTCCGAAGGTCGCGGCGCTCGACTGCTTGGGGCTCATCGCGACGGCACCCGGCGGCCCCGGCAGCGGCGCCGATTTCGTTTCACGCTTCTTCGCGCCCAAGCATTCGATCAACGAGGATCCGGTCACCGGGTCGGCCCATTGCACGCTCATTCCCTATTGGGCCAAGCGGCTCGGCAAGCGGAAGCTGTTCGCCCGCCAGGTCTCCAGGCGCGGCGGCGAGCTGTGGTGCGAGGACCGGGGCGAGCGCGTGCGCATCGCCGGCCAGTGTGCAGGCTTCATGGAGGGCACGATCTCGCTATGAGCGCGCGGCGGATATCGATCGACAACGCGGCCAGCCCTGGCGACATCGAGATCGCGCGGGAGCTGTTCGTCGAATACGCCCGATCGCTCGATTTCAGCCTCTGCTTTCAGGGCTTCGACAAGGAACTCGCCGGTCTGCCGGGGGACTATGCGCCGCCCGATGGCGCGCTGCTGCTCGCCGTAGCCGATGGCGAGGCGGTGGGCGTGGTCGCGCTTCGGCCGCTCGGGTCGGGCGCCTGCGAAATGAAGCGGCTTTATGTGCGGCCAAAGTGGCGCGGTCACGATATCGGCGCGCGTCTTGCGCACGCGATCATCGCGGCGGCGCGCAAAACCGGCTACCGCGTGATGCGGCTCGACACCATCGAATCGATGACCACCGCGATGGCGCTCTACCGCGCGCTCGGCTTTCGCGAAATCCAGGCCTATTACGCCGGCAATCCGCTGCCCGCGGTGCGTTACTTCGAGCTCGATTTGACGCGGCAAAAATAG
>CAZLYV010000163.1:0-6184 GCA_964563665.1 uncultured Acetobacteraceae bacterium | reverse complement strand
CCGGCGCCGACGGGATCGAGCCGGCTTAGCCTTCTTGCCAATCCGGCCATCGGCGTCGGCGGTGATTGCGGTGGGGGCTTATGATTTCCATAATTACCTGTAATAATGTTGCGATGATTAAGGTATTCGTCCAATTATCTTTGATTATCTGACCGACGACCGGCCGCCAACCTGCCGGCCGCGTCGCTCGGTCACGTTACGGGAGGAAGACATGCTCAAGCGACGCACCATACTGACTGCGTCCGTCGCGGCGTTTGCCGTGCTCGGCTTAACCGGATCGCCTGCTTCGGCGCAAAACACGCTCGACAAAATCAAGCAACGCGGTTCGATCGTCGTCGGCATCAAGAACGACTATAAGCCGTGGGGGTTCCTCGATCCCTCGGGCAAGGTCGTTGGCATGGAGATCGACCTTGCCCAGGACGTCGCCACCCGTCTTGGCGTCAAGCTCGAGATGGTGCCGGTGGTGGCTGCCAACCGCATGGAATTCCTTCAGCAGGGCCGCATCGATTTGATCATCGCGACGATGGGCGATAATACGCAGCGCCGCCAGGTCGTCGGCATGATCGAGCCGAATTACTACGCCGGCGGCACCAACGTGCTGGCGCCCAAGTCCGCCGGTCTCAAGGACTGGCAGCAGCTTCGCGGACGCAATGTGTGCGCCATCCAGGGCGCCTACTACAACCGCCGCGTGACCCAGCTCTATGGCCCCGAACTCATATCGTTCACCGGAATCCCCGAGGTGCTCAACGCCCTCCAACAAGGAAATTGCATCGCGTTCCTGTTCGACAACACGCTCATCGAGTCGACGCTCGCCGGCGACCCCGAAAAGTGGAAGGGCTACGAAATGCCGCTGGTCACCGAGGACGAGCAGGCGTGGGCCATCGCCGTGCCGCTCAACGAGCTCAACGGGCCCTATGGCGGCTTCATGCGCAAGGCGAGCGAAGACTGGCACCGCACGGGCAAGCTGATCGAACTCGAAAAAAAATGGGGCATCAAGGCGAGCCCGTTCCTCGAGGAAATGCGTAAGAAATACAAATCGTCCTGAGGAAGCAGTACTGCGGGCGGCGTGGCGAAGATCGACGCCGCCCGTTGCGTCTTACCTCTTGAGCCCCGACGGGGCAGCACGACGCGGTCCCGATGGAGTCCGTCCTCGACTGGTTCCGGTGGCTGGCCACAGCGCACGGCATCAATCTGTCGATCGTCTATGACGATCTCGACCGTCAGCGCTTCATCACCGGCCTCGGTAACACCATCTGGCTGTCGTTCATCTGCATCGTCTTGAGCGTGGCGATCGGGCTGGTTGGCGCGTGGCTGCAAGGCTCGCGATCACGCCCGGTGCGTGCCGCGGTCCAGGGCTACATCCAGTTTTTCCGCAACACGCCGCCGCTGGTCCAGCTTTATTTCTTTTACTTCGCGCTCGGCAACCTGTTGCCGCGCGTTACCGACGCATACGGCGCCCAGGTGCCGCCGGTCAGCAACTTTACATGGGCAATCGTCTCTTTTGCGTTCTTCGCCGGCGCGTTCAATGTCGAGATCTTCCGCGCCGGAATCGAGGCGGTCCCGCGCACCACTGTCGAGGCCGCGGAATCGCTTGGTTACGGGCGGTTCAAGGCGTTCATCTACATCGTGTTGCCGCTCGCATTTCGGATCAGCCTGCCGGCGCTCAACAACAATCTGGTCAATCTGATCAAGACGACGACGCTTGCCTACGCCATTGGCGTGCCGGAGCTGCTCTATATGTCGGCGCAGATCTGGTCCGAGATTTTGAACGTGCGGGTGATGATGAACGTGCTGCTGGTGAGTTACGTGGCGATCGTCGGCGTGCTCGTGCTGGTCATGAGCCGCTGGGAGCGCGCCATGCGCATCCCCGGCTACAGCGTATGAGCCGTACGCCCGTGCGCGCGATATCGATTCCCAACGCGAGCGATCTGCCGGTATTGCGGCCGTTCTTGTTGCCCCGGCAGACCGAGCATTTGCCCGCCGCGTGGGCCCGCTGGGGCGCGCTGCTGGCGGTCGCATTCCTTGTCTCGATCGCGCTCGGCGAGGCGCAAGCGGCGCCGGCGCAAGCCGGCATATTTGCCCTCCTCTGGAAATGGGCGCCGCTCGTCTTCCAGGGCTTTCTGCTCAATCTGCTGGTAAGCTTCCTGTCGATGGCGATCGGCACCGCGGCCGGCGCGTTCCTGGGACTGGCGCAAATCTCGCTTCTGCCCCCGGTCCGCGGCACGTCGTGGTTCGCCACGCAATTTTTTCGCAACTCGCCATGGCTGGTATTGCTCTTCTATTGCATGTTCCTGCTGCCGTTTGAAATCCATGTCGGCGGATTCGTCATCCCGTTGCCGGCATGGATCAAGTCGACAATTGGCTTGGCGCTGCCCGTGATGGCGAACGTTTCGGAGATCGTGCGCGGAGGCGTGCAATCGATCCCGCTCGGGCAATGGGAATCGGCCGAGGCGCTGGCTTTCTCGCGTCGCCAGACGGTGTGGATGATCATCGTGCCGCAAGCAATCAAGCGCATGCTGCCGCCGTGGATGAACCTTTACGCCATCCTCACCATGGCGACGTCGCTGATCTCGATCGTCGGGGTGCAAGAGTCGATGACCCTTACCCGCGCCGCGCTCAATGCCGAAGGGCGCAACGAACTTCTTGTCCCGATGTATTTGATGCTTCTCTTGTGGTTCTTCGCCTATTGCTATCCCATCGCCCGCTGCACCGCGACGCTCGAGCGCCGCTATGCGGTGAAAGCATGATGGGCCCATGACCCAAGCCGCCGACCGGCCGATCGTCGCCATGCGCGATGTCCACAAATCCTTCGGCGCGGTCGAGGTGCTGAAGGGCATCTCTTTCGACGTCGCCAAGGGCGAGGTCGTGTGCGTGATCGGTCCGTCGGGTTCCGGCAAATCGACGCTGCTCCGTTGCATCAACGCGCTGGTGCCGATCGAGCGGGGCTCGATCCTGGTCGACGGCCGCGAAGTGAACGACCCGAAGCTCGACAAGCTGGCGCTCCGCCGACGGGTCGGCATGGTTTTCCAGCAGTACAATCTGTTCCCCCACAAGACCGCGCTCGAGAACGTGATGATGGCGCCGGTCCATGTCCTCAAGGAGGACCGCAAGGAGGTCGAAGCGCGCGCCTACAGTCTCCTGAAAAAGGTCCGGCTGCAGGGAAAGGAGCCAAGCTATCCGGGCGAGCTGTCGGGCGGCCAGCAGCAGCGCGTCGCTATCGCCCGCTCGCTCGCCATGAACCCGGCGGTGATGCTGTTCGACGAGGTGACCGCGGCGCTCGACCCGGAAACCAAGAAGGAAGTATTGGTCACCATCCGCGAGCTCGCCGAGGAAAGCATGACCTGCCTGCTCGTCACGCACGAGATGAGCTTCGCGCGCGAGGTGGCCCATCACATCTATTTCACCGACCACGGCGTGATCGTCGAGCACGGATCGCCGAGGGAGTTCTTCGCCAACGCGAAAGATCCGCGGACGCGCGAGTTCCTCAGCCAGATTTTGTGATCGCGAGCGGCGGGCCTCTCCTTCGACAAGCTCAGCCCTTCGACAAGCTCAGCCCTTCGACAAGCTCAGGGTGAGGGCTATCCGCTTGCATCCTCATCCTGAGCCTGTCGAAGGATGAGGATGCGATGGGCAAAGACGCGTCAACTCCTTAGCCGCAGCCCGTCCGGATCGAACAGCGGGCGCGTCGATACCGTGGCGGAACGCCGTTCGCCAAGAATCTCGACCTCGAGCGTCTGGCCATCGCCGGCATACTCCGGCGGGACGTGGGCAAGCGCGATCGCCGTCCCAAGCGTGTGGCCATATCCGCCCGAGGTGGTGACTCCGACCAGCTCTCCCCCGGCGTAGACCGGCTCGTCGCCACGCGGATCGGCCTCACCCGCGTCCACTTTGAGCGTAACGAGCGTGCAGGCAAGCGGCTCGTTGTTCAGCCTCAGGAGGGCCGCGCGCCCGATGAAGCCGCCCTTGTCGAGGGCCACGAAGCGCGCGAGCCCCGCTTCGAGCGGCGTCCGATTGCGGGTGAACTCGAATCCCCAGCGGCCGTAGCTCTTTTCGAGGCGCAGCGAATCGAGCGCATACGTCCCGACGTCGACGACGCCGAAATCCTGCCCGGCGGATTTGAGCGCGTCGTAGAGAGCCACCTGGTACTCGATCGGAAAGTGGATCTCGAAACCCAGGTCGCCCGTGAACGACACCCGCATCACGCGCGCCGGCGCCGGCCCGACCTCCATCTCGCGCGATTGCAGGTACGGCAGCGCCGCTTGCGAGACATCGCCGCGCACGACGCGCTCCACGAGCCGACGCGCATTGGGTCCCGCCACGCCAAAGATTCCGTACTGTGCCGAGACGCTCCGGATTGCGACGTCACGGCCGTTCAGATTCTCGGCGAACCAGCGTCGATGATAACGCTCGGCCGCCGACGCGCCGATGACGTAGAAGCGGTTCTCAGCTAGCCGCGTGACGGTGAAGTCGCCCACGATGCGGCCCCTTGTGTCGAGCGCTTGTGCGATTCGCATCGACCCCGCCTTCGCCGGAAGGCGGTTGGCGAGAATACCATCCAGCCACGCCTCGGCGTCGCGCCCCTCGATTTCGTACTTGGCGAAAACCGCGAGGTCGAGCAAGCCCACCCCGCTCCGCAATCCGCGACACTCGCGCCCAACCGCGTCGAACCAATGTGGCCGAGTGAAGGTCCAGCGCTGCTCGGGCGTGCCGCCTTTCCCGGCAAACCACAACGGCCGTTCCCAGCCATAGGCGAAGCCGAAGGCCGCGCCGCCTTCGCGCTGGCGTCCATGGAGCGGCGCGATGCGGACGGGCCGGCCCGCCGGTCGCTCCTCGAACGGATACGGAATTGCGTAACGCTTGCCGTAAGTCTCTTTGATCTTTTCAACGCAGTAGCCTTGCGTCGCATACTCTCCGAAGCGCGTCACATCGGCATCGAAAAGATCGACCGGCGGTTCGCCCGAGACGATCCACTCGGCGATGGCGCGGCCGAAACCGCCGCCCATCGAGAAGCCGGCCAGAAATCCCGCCGCGGCGAACAGAGTGGGATGACCCGGCATCGGGCCAATCAACGGTCGCGCGTCGGGCGTAAAAGTGATCGGTCCGTTGATCACCTGCTTGATGCCGGCTTTGGCGAAGGCGGGGACGCGCATGAAGAGATGTGCCAGGTTCTCTTCGAGGCGGCCAAGGTCGGGCGGCAGAAGCTCCTGCCCGAAACTTGGCGGGACGCCATTCTCCGCCCACGGACGCGCGTCTTTTTCGTAGACCCCGATCAGCAATCCTTTGCCCTCTTGTCGCAGGTAATACGAAGCATCGGGCTCGCGGGTGAGCGGCAGCTCGCGGGTGAGCCCTGCTACCTCCGCCATCGCCTCGGTGACGAGATACTGGTGTTCCATGGCGACGATCGGCAGCCGGCCGCCGGTCATCGCCGCGATCTCGTTCGCTCGGAATCCGGCGGCGTTGACGACGTATTCGGCGCGGATCGTGCTACTCGGCGTTACGACGCGCCATGACCGGTCGCGTTCGGCAATCAGCTCGACGACCGGCGCGTTGCGGAAGATCCGCGCGCCCTTCGCTCGTGCGCCGTTGGCAAACGCATGCGTGACACCGTTCGGATCGACATGCCCGTCCAGCGGATCGTACATGCCGCCGACGAGCCCCTTGGTGTCGAGGAGCGGATTCACCGACCGGATCTCTTCGAGCGTCACCATCCGCAGCTCGAAGCCCAGCGTTTTCGCCCGGTCGCAATAGCTCTGGAACTCGTGCATTCGCTCGCGGCTCGAGGCCAGGAACACGCCGCCGACGCGATGGAGCCCGATCGGCGAGCCGGTTTCCGCTTCGAGCGTGTCGTACTGCCGCAGCGTCTCGTGCTGAAGGCGCGCCATCATCGGGTTGCCGTTGAGCGTGTGGGTGTTGGCGGCGGCATGCCACGTTGATCCCGACGTGAGCTCGCCGCGCTCGACCAGCACCACATCGGACCAGCCGAGGCGTGTGAGATGATAGAGAATGGCGCAGCCAACGATGCCGCCGCCGATGACGACGACACGCGCGGTCGTATCGCTCATCGTGCCGCCGCCACTCCGGAGGCTCTTGCCGATGCTGGGGGCCGCATGACTAACCGACCGGGCGTTCCACGCGGACGCCAAGCTCGCTCGCGCTGTCGACCAGCCACTCCCAGAAAGTCACG
>CAZLYV010000162.1:3043-6234 GCA_964563665.1 uncultured Acetobacteraceae bacterium | reverse complement strand
CATGACAACGCTTCTGTTCATTGAGCAGGTCTTCAACGGCCTACAGCTTGGCGTCATGCTGTTCCTGATGGCGGCGGGGCTCACACTCGTCTTCGGCATCATGAACATGGTGAACCTCGCCCACGGTTCGCTCTACATGATGGGCGCGTATTTCTGCGCTACCTTCACCAAGTGGACCGGCAGTTTTTTTCTGGGCGCGGCGCTGGCGCTTCCGGCGGCGGCTCTTGTCGGCGTCGTCGTCGAACTCGTGGCGCTTCGGAAACTCTACAATCGCGACCATCTCGACCAGGTGCTGGCGACGTTCGGGCTGATCCTGTTCTTCAACGAGCTGGTGAAGGTCGTCTGGGGGCCGGCCGCGTTGTTCATGAACGTGCCCCAGCTTCTGGCCGGAAACGTCGAAATCCTGCCCGGCGTGCCCTACCCGGTCTTCCGGCTCACCGTGCTCGCGGTGGGCGCCGCGGTCGCGCTCGCGCTGGGATGGCTTATTCTCCGCACGCGACTCGGCATGCTGATCCGCGCCGGTGCGTCGAACCGTGAAATGGTCGGCGCGCTCGGCGTCGACATCAAGCGTCTTTACACCCTCGTCTTCGCGCTGGGCGCCGGACTCGCGGGGCTCGCCGGCCTGATGGCCGGGCCGCTTTATGTGGTCGAGGTCGGCATGGGGGATAGCGTGCTGATCAAGACCTTCGTCGTCATCGTCATCGGCGGCATCGGCTCGGTTCGCGGCGCCTTCATCGCCGCGCTCATCGTCGGCGTGGTCGATACCTTCGGACGCGTGCTGCCCTCCCAGGTCGGCCTGCCGACGGCGATCTCGGAGATGGCGATCTACATCCTGATGGCGGGGGTGCTGTTCTGGCGCCCGCGCGGCCTCTTCGCCGCGGGGGGCTGAGGCGATGTTGCAGAGGGTCGACCGCCGTGCCGTGCTCGTCTTTCTCCTGCTCGCTTTTTTCGCGCTGCTGCCGCTGGCGGCGACGATGCTCGACCAGCCATTTTATATCGGACAGTTCCGCCGAATCCTGATTTTCGCCATCGTCGCCCTCAGCCTCGACCTCATCCTCGGCTATGGCGGAATGGTGAGCCTCGGTCATGCGGCGTTCTTCGGCGTCGGCGCCTACGTCGTCGGCATTCTGAACTTTCATGCGCGTGAACAAACGCTGCTATTGGGACTGGTTCCGGGCAGCCAGAGCATGTTCGTCACCTGGCCGGCGGCGATCATTGTCACGTCCGCGCTATCGTGCCTGATCGGGCTCATAAGCCTCAGAACCAGCGGCATCTACTTCATCATGATCACTCTCGCTTTCGCGCAGATGATCTATTTCTTCTTCGTGTCGCTCGAAGCCTATGGCGGTGACGACGGCCTGCGCTTCCCGGGCGGGACGATGATCCTTGGGCTGTTCGACAGCCGCAACGACATCGTCTTTTACTATGTCACCTTCGCCACCCTTCTCGTCCTCCTCTATCTCTGCCGCCGCATGGTCCGCTCGCGCTTTGGCCGCGTCATCCAGGGCGTGCGCGACAACGAGCGACGAATGCGGGCGATCGGCTTTTCAACCTTCCGTTACAAGCTCGTCTGCTTCACCATCGCCGGCGCGATGGCCGGCCTCGCCGGCGCGCTGTTCGCCGCCCACGAATCCTTCATCAGTCCCTCGATCATGCACTGGACGCGCTCGGGCGAGCTGATCGTCATGGTGGTGATGGGCGGCATGGCGACGCTGATCGGTCCCGTCGTCGGCGCCACCGTATTCCTGCTGCTCGAGCGGTTCCTGCCGGACTACACGCAGCACTGGATGCTGGTCTTCGGCCCGATCCTGGTGCTGATCGTGCTGTTCGCCAAGCGCGGGATCTTCGGTCTTCTGCGGACCAAGGAGGACGGGCATGACCGCGCCTAAGCCGCTTCTCGAGACGCGCGGGCTGGTCAAGCGCTTCGGCGGCGTGGTGGCGACCGACAATCTCGACCTCGCGGTCGACGCCGGCGAAATTCACGCGGTCATCGGACCGAATGGCGCCGGCAAGACGACGCTCGTCCAGCAGCTCGCCGGCGAACTCGCTCCCGATGTCGGCACGATTTACTTCGCCGGCGAGGATATCACCCGCCTTTCGGCGCCCGCGCGATCGCATCGCGGGATCGCGCGCTCGTTCCAGATTACCAGCGTGCTCCGTGCCTTCACGGCGCTCGACAACGTAGCGCTCGCCGTTCAAGCGCACGACGGCCACAGCTTTCGCTTCTGGCGGGAGGCACGCGGCGACCCACGTCTCGGCGTGCCTGCCCGCGCCGTGCTCGAGGAGGTCGGGCTAGCGTCGCGCGCCGGCGCGCTTGCCGGCCGGCTTTCGCATGGCGAGCAGCGGCAACTCGAGATCGCCTTGGCGCTCGCCACGCGGCCACGCCTGCTCCTTCTCGACGAGCCGACGGCCGGCATGGGCCGCGAAGAATCAGACCGTATGGTCGAGCTGCTGCGGCGGCTCAAGGGCCGCGAGACCATCCTCCTCGTCGAGCACGATATGGACGTTGTCTTCGCGCTGGCCGATCGGATCACCGTCCTGGTGTACGGCCGTGTCATCGCCAGCGGCGTGCCCGACGCGATCCGCGCCAGTCGCGAGGTGCGACAGGCGTATCTCGGGGAGGAACACGGTGGCTGAGGCTGGCGATGCTTGAAGTCCGGGGTCTCGAGACCGGCTACGGCGCGAGCCAGGTGCTGTTCGGCATCGACTTGGACGTTACGACGGGCGAAGTCGTCACGCTTCTGGGGCGCAACGGCATGGGAAAATCGACCACGGTGCGCTCGCTCATGGGCCTCGTCCCGCCCAACGCCGGAACCATCGTCTTCGACGGCCAACGCCTCACGGGGCTTCCCTCGTATCGTATCGCGCAGGCGGGCCTGGGATTGGTGCCCGAGGGTCGGCAGGTCTTCCCCAACTTGACGGTCGCCGAAAATCTGATTGCCACCGCCCGGCTGCCGGCGGTCCCCGCCGAGAGGGATCCATGGACGATCGATCGCGTTTACACGCTGTTTCCACGGCTCGCCGAGCGGGCAAGCCACCTCGGCAGCCAGCTTTCAGGCGGGGAACAGCAGATGGTCGCCATCGGCCGGGCGCTGATGACCAACCCGCGTCTGCTCATTCTCGACGAGGCGACGGAAGGCCTGGCGCCGCTGATCCGCGCCGAGATCTGGCGCTGCCTTGCCGAGCTCAAG
>CAZLYV010000162.1:0-2943 GCA_964563665.1 uncultured Acetobacteraceae bacterium | reverse complement strand
CGGGTCGGCGCAGTCGCCGCAGAACCGCTTCGCGGTAGAAGACATAGATCCCGCTGGCAACGATGATCGCCGTGCCGATCAACGTCCAACGGTCGGGAAAATCGCCGAACACGCCGTATCCGAGCGCGGTGATCCAGACGATCTGCGTGTAGCTGTAAGGCGCCATCGCCGAGGTGGGCGCATATTCGTATGCCCGGATCAAAAGGTAATGCCCGAGGCCGCCGAGGAAACCGATGACGACCATTTCGATCCAGCCGACGAGGCTTGGCGCCCGCCAAAAAAACGGCACGATGATCGATAGCGCCAGCGCGCCCACGATCCCGGAGTAGAAGATGGTTGTCGGCGGCGAATCGATTCCAGCCAGCATGCGCGTGGCGAGATGATAAAGCGCGTTCAGCAACGCCATGACGATGACGATGAACGCTGCCCAGTGTATGGCGCCGAGGCCCGGCCGGATCACGATGAGTACGCCAACAAATCCGACCAGGACCGCCGACCAGCGTCTCACGCCGACCTTCTCCTTGAGAAGAAAATGCGCCAGCGCCGTCACGAAAAGCGGCGTCACGAACCCGATCGCAGTCGTCTCGACAAGCGGCAGGAAGCTCAGGGCGGTGAAGAAGAGCAGCGTCACCGCCGCAAGCAGCGCCGCCCGCATGATCTGAAACCACGGCCGCGCCGACCGGAACGGCCGGATAATCCCGTGTTGGGGCATCAAAACGGCGAGAAACGCCGCGTGGAAGATATAGCGGCCCCAGGCGATCTGGACGACATGAAGCTCGCCCGTCAGATGCTTGCCGATCGTATCGAGCACGGCAAACGACATGACCGCGGCGAGAAACAGCAAGATCCCGCGCGCCGGGGCCGCCTGGATACGCTCTGCAGGCGTCGTCGAAGCCATGCGTGATTGAGGTTAAGTTCTTGAGAATATGGAAAGAGACGTGGGTTTTATCATGTTTACCACCGACTTGCGGCCGATGTCGTATCTTTTCGGCGCAGGATTTCCGCTTCACGGACGTGAATAATCCGGGAGAGCGCAAAGGCCGAGATGCCCGACGGCAGTGACGACGATCTGATGCGCCAGGCCGGGGCCGGCGACAGGGCTGCGTTCGGCCGTCTTGTCGAGCGGCATTTCGTCCGGACGGTTGCGCTTGCTGGCCGAATCGTTCGCAACCGCAGCGATGCGGAGGAGATCGTGCAGGAAGCCTTCATGCGGGCCTGGATCAAGGCTTCGAACTGGCAGGCGCGTAGGGGTAGCGCCGGCGGGGCGGAGTTTTCGACCTGGCTCTATCGCGTGGTGGTCAATCTTTGCATCGATCACGGCCGGCGGCCCGTCGCGGCGCCGATCGAAGCCGCCGACGAGATAGCCGACCAAAGCCCCGGGGCCGAGGAACAGGTTCTCGGCCACGAAACATCGCGTCGTGTCGCCCAGGCGATCGCGCGCCTGCCCGAACGGCAGCGGGCGGCGCTTGCACTTTGCCACTATGACGGGATGAGCAACATCGATGCCGCGGCGGCGCTTGACATCAGCGTCGGCGCGCTCGAATCCCTGCTGGTCCGCGCGCGGCGTGCGCTGCGGAGCGAGCTCGCCGATCTTGCGGAAGCGCCAGAAACAGTCCGGAGCCCGTAATGACGCCCCAAATGACCTTGGAAAGACTGGCCGAACTTCTCGCCGCCTATGGCGCCGATGCGGAGCGCTGGCCCGAGGCCGAGCGTGACGGCGCCCTGGCGCTGATCGAAGGCTCGGCCACCGCCCGCATGGCGCTCGCCGAGACGCGTGCGCTCGATGCGTTGCTGGCGCACGATCCCGCACCGCCTACCCTTTCATTTGACGCCGCGACGCTGGCGCGTCGCGTTATGAGCGAGCCGCGCTTTCGTCCGAAGCCGCGGCGTTCGGCTGGGAATGATTCGACTTGGCGGCTCGCCTTCGGCTGGATGAATTTCGCCGGACTTGCAGCCGCCGCCGTCGTCGGGTTTGTCGTCGGCTGGTCGGAGCTTGATGCCGGGCTCGGCCTGGGGCCCGCGACCGAGGCGCACGATGCGCTCTCTGGCCTCGCCTACACGGAGGATGCAGGATGGTGACGATCGACGCGCGCCTGGGCAAATGGCTCGCTTTCGGCCTGCTGGTTTCTGTGGCCCTTAACCTGTTTCTCGGCGGCCTGATGGCTGGTCGGATTTTTGGCCACCGTGCGCCGTACCTGGCGACCGAGCGATTCGCCGAGCGTCCTGGCGAGCGGATTGGCGAACGGCCCGGCGGGGCGTTGATCCAGCGCATGATTGCCCAGCTTCCACCGGGCGAACGCGCCAAATTCGAATCGGCGATCGGCGAGCGGCGGCGCGATATCATGGCTGCCGGTGCGGCCGCGCGCGAGGCGCGCCTCAAGATACGCGACGTTCTTCAGGCCGAGAAATTCGATCGCGCCGCGCTAGACGCGGCGTTCACCGACCTGCGCAACGACAACCTCGCGTTCCAGAAGTCGCTTCACGATGCGATCGGCACGGCGATCGAGCGTCTGTCCCCCGAAGCGCGCCGAAGCCTCGCCGATCTGCGTCCCGGTCGCGGAACGCCATGACGACCCGCGCGGCATTCATCGCCGCCAACCGCTTCGGGCTCGGCGCGCGGCCCGGCGAGCTCGGCGCTATCGCCGGCGATCCGCGCGGCTGGCTCGCGCAGCAGATCGCGGCGTCCGCGCCGATGCCGGCGGCGCTGCAGGGTCTGGGCTCCGGCGCCGAGCATACGATCACGCTGCAGAAAGCCCGCCAGCGGGGCGATGCGGCCCTGCAAATGGAACTGCGCGAGGGCATTCGCCAGTCCTACGTTGCCGAGGCGGCCGCGCGGACCCGCGCCCAGATCGAAAGCGACGCGCCGTTTCGCGAGCGCCTGGTCGCGTTCTGGTCCAACCATTTCACCGTTTCGGTCCAGCGGCCGGTGATCCTGGGTCTCGC
>CAZLYV010000161.1:0-6241 GCA_964563665.1 uncultured Acetobacteraceae bacterium | reverse complement strand
GGTCGCGATCGCCTGCGGATCCGAGCGCAGCTCGCGCGGATAGCGTACGGCGACCGCATAGCGCTCGCGGCCCTCGACCGTCGTCGTCACCGGCTCGGCGCCGAGCGCGGTGGCGATGACTTGCTGAACATCGCCGACCATGAGTCCATAGCGCGCGAGCGCCGCCCTGTCGGGCTCGATATTGAGGTAATAGCCGCCGATGATACGCTCGGCGAACGCGCTGGTCGTCCCGGGGACGGTTCGTACGACCGCCTCGATCTGGCGCGCCAGCCGGTCGATCTGTTCGAGATCGGCGCCGAAGACCTTGACCCCGACCGGCGTGCGAATTCCCGTCGACAGCATGTCGATGCGCGCCTTGATCGGCATGGTCCACGCGTTGCTCACCCCGGGAAACTGCAGGGCCTGGTCCAATTCGGCGGTGAGCCGATCGAGCGTCATGCCCGCGCGCCATTCCTTTTCCGGCCTGAGATTGATCACGGTCTCGAACATTTCGGTCGGAGCGGGATCGGTCGCGGTTGCCGCGCGGCCCGCCTTGCCGTAGACCGACGCCACCTCGGGGAACGACTTGATGATCTTGTTTTGAGTCTGCAAGAGCTCGGCGGCTTTGGTGATCGATAGCCCGGGAAGCGTCGTCGGCATGTAGAACAGCGTGCCTTCGTTGAGGTTCGGCATGAACTCGGTGCCAAGCCGCATCGCCGGATAGACCGAGACCGCCAAAGCGCCAATGGCGAGCGCGATGGTCGGTATTTTCGCCCGCAGCACGACGCGGATTACCGGTCGATAGAGCCAGATCAGAAAGCGGCTGAGCGGGTTGCGATGCTCGGGCACGATTCGGCCGCGAATGAAAATCACCATCAGCGCCGGGACCAATGTCACCGACAGCAGGGCGCCAGCGGCCATGGCGAAGGTCTTGGTAAAGGCCAGCGGCTTGAAGAGACGGCCCTCCTGCGCCTCGAGCGCGAAGATCGGCATGAACGAGACCGTGATAACGAGCAGGCTGAAAAACAGAGCCGGACCGACCTCGCTCGCCGCGCGCACCAGGATGTCGCGCCTTGGCGTATCGGGCGGGGCGCGCTCCAGATGCTTGTGCGCGTTCTCGATCATGACGATCGCGGCGTCGACCATGGCGCCGATGGCGATCGCGATGCCGCCGAGGCTCATGATGTTCGAGCCGATGCCGAGGAGATGCATGGCGACAAACGCGATCAGCACGCCCACCGGCAGCATGATGATGGCGACCAGCGCGCTGCGGACGTGGAGCAAAAAGACAATGCATACGGCGGCGACAATCAGGCTTTCCTCGATCAGCGTCGTCTTGAGCGTGGCGATCGCGCGGTTGATGAGGTCCGAGCGGTCGTAGACGGTCTCGATCCGGGTGTCCTCGGGAAGACCCGCCGCGATCTCGGCAATCTTGGTCTTGACGTTGGCGATGACGTCGAGTGCGTTCTGTCCGAAGCGTTGCAACGCGATTCCGCTTACCACCTCGCCCTCGCCGTTCAACTCCGTGAGACCCCGACGTTCGTCCGGACCGAGCTCGACTCGCGCGACGTCGCGCAGCAAGATGGGCGTGCCGCGTTCAACCTTGAGCACGATCTGCTCGATATCGGCGATGCTGCGCAGATAGCCCCGCCCGCGCACCACGAACTCGGTCTCGCTCATCTCGACGACGCGGCCGCCGACATCGATGTTGCTGGCGCGGATCGCCTCGGAGATTTTTGACAGCGGAATTCCGGACGCCTTGAGGCGGCGCGGATCGACGACGACGTTGTACTGCTTGACGAAGCCGCCGACGCTCGCGACCTCCGCCACGCCCTCCGCCTTGGCGAGGGCGTAGCGGATATACCAGTCCTGGGTCGTGCGCAGCTCCGCCAGATTCCGTTTCGCGCTCAAGACGGCATACTGATAGACCCAGCCGACGCCGGTCGCGTCGGGCCCGAGCGATGGTGTCACGCCCGCCGGCAGCCGCCGCGCCGCGAAATTCAGGTATTCGAGGACCCGGCTGCGCGCCCAGTAGATATCGGTGCCGTCCTCGAAGATCACATAGACGAACGACACGCCGAAGAACGAAAAGCCGCGCGCGACCTTCGAGCGCGGGACGCTCAGCATCGCGGTCGTCAGGGGATAGGTGACCTGGTCCTCGACCACCTGCGGCGCTTGGCCCGGAAACTCGGTGTAGACGATGACTTGGGTGTCGGAGAGGTCCGGGATGGCGTCGAGCGGCAACTTTTTGACCGCATAGACGCCGGCGGCGACGATGAACGCCGTCGCCACCAGGATCAGGACAAGGTTGTGGGCGGACCAGCGGATAAGTCGGGCGATCACTTGGCGTTCTCCGGTGCGGTGAAGGCGCGCAGCGCGGCCTTGAGGTTGCTCTCGGCGTCGATGAGGAAATTCGCCGCGACGACCACGCGTTCGCCGCCGGCGAGGCCCTCGAGAACCTCGTAGTAACCGTCGGCCTTGGCGCCGAGCCGCACCTCGCGCGGCTCGAAGCGGCCCTCGCCGCGGTCGATCAGCACGATTCGCCGTGCGCCGCCTTCGATCACCGCCGAATCCGCAACGGCGATCGCCTGGGCGCCGCCGACGGGCGCGCCGATGACGACGCTCGCGTACATCTCCGCTTTCAACGCCCCGTCGGGATTGGCGACCTCGATACGTACTTTGACGGTGCGTGTCTCGCGGCCGACGGTCGGATAGATGAAGCCGACGCGGCCGGAGAAAGTTTGATCCGGGTAAGCCTGAACCACGATATCGGCGGTCTCGCCGAGTCGGACGTTGGCGAGATCCTGCTCGAAGACCTCCGCGATCAGCCACATATCGGAGTTGTCGGCGATCCGATACAGCAATTCGCCGGGCATGAACCGCGCGCCCGCGAGCGCCATCTTCTCGACGATTACTCCGTCGAAGGGCGAAGCGACCGTGACGAGTCGGGCAGGCGCGCCGCCGCGCTCGAGACGCCGAAGTTCGTCGGCGGGCATGCCGAGATTTCGCAACCGCTGCAGCGCGCCGGCGGCGAGCGCTTCGACCGGCGCGTGTTCGGCGCTCTCCCGGCCGTGGCTTTTCGTCATCTGCCGCACGGCGACGTATTCCTGCTGGGCCAACAAGAGATCGGGGCTGTAGACCTGCAGGAGCGGCTGACCGCGACGAACCGGCTCGCCGGTGGCGCTCGCCATCAGCTTCTCGATCCAGCCTTCGAACCGGGTGGAAACGACCGCGACCCGGCGCTCGTTGAATTGCACCGATCCCACCGCGCGGATCGGCCGCATGAGATTGCGCCGCTCGACGGTTTCGGTGCGTACGCCGAGCCGCTGAACCCGCTCGATGCCGACCTTGACCACGTTCGGGTCTTCCGCCTCATCGCCCTCGTAGACCGGGATGTAATCCATCCCCATCCAATCCTTCTTCGGCACCGGCGAGGTGTCGGGAAGACCCATCGGATTCCGGTAATTGCGGATTTGCTGCCGGGATTTGCCGCCGGGTGCATCGCTGCGCGCTGGCGTCGCTGCGCCGCCGCTCTCCTCGTCCTCGAACACGGGCACGAAATCGCGGCCCTCGGCGTCCTTCTTCGGCCCGGGCGCGTAATCGGGCTTGCCCGATGGGTCCTTGTAGTACGCCACGCGGCGTTCACTGGCCGCCGGCGCGACGCCGCCGGGTGCGTCGGTCGTCATGCGCATGTCGCGGAGCAGGTAGCCACCGATTGCACCACCTATGCCAACCGCCGCGAGGAGAGCGAACCGAACGATCCAGCGCCTCATAGGTCACCTCCGATGATCTTCTCGATTTCGGCGAGTTGAATTTGCTGCTCGGCGAGAACATTGAGATGTTCGAGCAAAACCTGGCGAACGTTGCGCTCCGCCTCGAGCACGGCGAGGAGATCGCCGCGGCCGACCTCGTAGGCGGCGCGGGCGGTTCGCAATGCGAGCTGTGTCTGCGGGATGTGCGTCTCGTGCAGGATGCGAGCGACGCGCCGGGATGCATCGAGCGCCCAATAAGCCTCTTCTAGCTCGCCCTGCGCGCGCGCCGAAGCGGCATCGAGACGCGCTTGCGCCGCGCCCAGCTTCGCGCTCGCTTCGCGCGCTTGCGCCTCGCGCAGGCCCCAGCGCAGCGGCAGCTTGAACTCGATCATCGCTTCGTAGCCGGCGAAGCGGCGGTCCTCGTCCACCGCCGACAGGCTGACGGTGACATCAGGATACCAGCTCCGGTCGACCAGCCGTCGTGCGCGCTCCGCACCGTCGATCCCCGCGCGCTCGCCAGCGAGTCCCGGGTTGCTTTGCTTCACGCGCTCCACCAGAAACGCCAACGAAATCGCTTCGGGCGGCGGAAGCGGACGCAGCGCGCGCGGAGTCGCCAGCGGGGCGCCGGCAGGCCGGTTGAGCAGCGCATTGAGCTGCGCCACGGCGCGGTTCCGCGCCGCCCCGAGGCGTACGAGATCGGCCCGGAGCTGTCCGCGCTCGATCTCTGCCTTGATGACGTCCTGCTGGGACCCGCGTCCCTGGGCGTAGCGGCGTTGCGCCGCCGCGACGACGGCGCCGATTGTGCCGAGCAGCTCTTCGGTTATCTGGATCGATGTATTAGCCTGGTAATAGCCGGTGAACGCCGCTTTGACCCGCATGGCGAGCTCGCTCTCGACCGAGCGGCGGCGCGCTTGCGCGCCATCCGCTTCGGCCCGCGCCGCCTCGCGTCGCAGGTCGCGCTTGCCCCACAGCGGGAACTCCTGGGCGATGGTGTAGGTCACCAAGCCGAGACGTGACGGCAGCAACGATCCGGATCGGCGATCGATGTTCTCGAACTCGGTTCGGAACAGCGGATCGGGCAATTCGCCGGCCGCATCGACGCGCGCCACCGCCGCTTCGGCCTCGAGCGCCATAACGGCGATCTCCGGGCTTACCCGGCGCACCAGCGTCAGCAATTCATCGACGGTCCGGCCGGGAACGCCCGGATCCGGCGCCTGCGCGACAGCGGCGCCGGCACCCGCAAGGGTGAATGCCAGCGCCGCCACCGAGCAAACCAATCCGGGGCGCACCCGACAGGAGCGCTTGATCACGATCATGCCGGATCTCCCTTCAGGGCGTACGGTGGATCATTTCGCCACTTTGAGATGAACGGTTCCCTGCACGGTCCCTGTCTCTCCGGGTACCTTGGCGGCAAGCGCCAGCGCCCAGTCGCCCTCCATCTCCAGCTTCGTCTCGAAGCGATGGATTCCCGGCGAGGGCGAGGGTTGCGGCGCGAGTTTCGCCGCCATGTCGCGCATGCCGTCGGATGACATGTCGAGACGCGTCTGAATGACCACCGCATCGGCGACCGGCTTGCCGCTTGGCACGTGAACCAGCCGCACATCGAGCGCCACCACTTGACCTTTCTTGACCGACTGTTGCAGGACCTCGAAGCGGTAATCCTGCGGCGCGGCGTGCGCCAACGTGCTTCCAGCGACGACGATCGGCAAAGCCATGAGCGCCGCCATAAGAAGCGGACGACGAGAAAACGAAGACATCAGGCATACTCCTTGGTGCGCGGCAGAAGCGCGCCATTGGCGCGTGCCGCGATTAGTCCGGTGACACGGCCCATCTTCTGCGAGCGCGCCAGGCGCGTAGGCGTAGAGGAGCCGACGTTTATCGAATTGTTGGGCGGTCGAACCGATATTCGATTCGGGCGTCGCCCGGCCGAGCCGTCAGGCGCGCGGAGGATATGGCTCGGGACGGATCGCGCGCACGCGCAATCGGTCGTCGACTAATCCTTCGACCAGCACGCCGGCCCAGTCCGCGACAGCCAAGCGGATCGAGACGACGCTCGCGGCCGTCAAGCACGTCATCGTGCAGGTAAACCCGTCCGAGCACGCCGGGGCAAAGTCCTTGCACGGCATGTCGCGGGTCATGCCGTCATCCGATGGGGCGGCGGCCATCGCCGGCATTCCCGCCGAGGCGTGAGCAAGCGAAAGCGCCCCGCCCGCGAGCACGCCTAATGCGAGCGACAGGATAGCGATTTTTCGAAGAATCGACCGCAGCATGCAACGAACCTAGTCAGCAGATGGTGGCGGCACAATTCACGATGCCGTTAGCGCCGACGGCCGGATGCGAGTGACTGCCCCTGTCAATGCCTCCGGTAAACTGTTAGAAACGCTGTTATGTCATGCGCCTGACCGCCGAGCGGAAACGCGGGCCAGCATCGCAGCCAATGGCATGGAACAGGTCGTCGCCGCCCTCGTCAGCATCGTCTTCCTCGGGCTCTCCTACGCGATGATCCTCTA
>CAZLYV010000160.1:0-6254 GCA_964563665.1 uncultured Acetobacteraceae bacterium | reverse complement strand
TCCCTGGATGCCGGTGTTCCGGGGCAGTTTTTGAGCGACGCCGGCTGAAGCGGGCGATGGGCCCAAAGACACCCGAACTCACAACCCAGTGTACGGGATCGCACCGAATATTAGGGCCACCGGCGACCATGCGTCTACGGCAAGCAGGACAAGACCATGCAAAAACATAGAATTAGTCTCAATATTTGATAAAATGCTACCAAACGATGGACTTTAACGAATTCGCAAGAGAATAACGACATTATGCTGATCAACGGTAGGGGACGGGGGCTTCAAGCAAACGGCTTCGGAAGACCGACGAGGCCTCGACCGTTTGGGCAAGGCTGGGAGTGACGATGTCGATAGCCCTCCCAGTTATCCGCGAATCGTAACTTCCAGACCTGAGCGAAGAAGGAGTAACGGACAATGCACAATCTTCTGAAGCGTTTCTTGCGCGACGAAGGCGGCGCGACCGCCATCGAGTACGGCCTGCTGGTGGCCGTCATCGCCGTCGTGATCGTCGGTTCGGCGATCATCGTCGGGACGAATCTTTCGTCGCTGTTCAGTGAAGTGGCGGCCTGCTTGGAAGGCACCACTGCAGCTACCTGCGCGTTCAGCTAAGACGCCACAAGTACGACGTTTCTTCATTTGGTCGGCTCCGGTTCGCGTTGAGCGAACCGGGGCCGAATTTTTTTGGGCAGACCCCGCCGTCGGCGTCGGTGACCTCGAACAGGCGCACGGCGGTCGAGCGATAATCCCGAAGCAGCTTGCGCAATCGATCCGCGGCAAGGAACAATCGAACATGCCTTGCCCGATTCGCTCGGGTCATCCGCCTCGTCCGGGACAATCTCGATGACCGTTTTTGGGGCCAATCGAATTTCGTGGCAGTCGGCGGCGCGTATCGTGCTTATGGGTACGCTAATCGGGGTCCCTGCGTTCTTCCTGGTCTTCGGGTTCGGGCGGAACGTCGTGCCGGTCAAATCCGATATTCTCAATTGGTCGTCGACCGTAATCGGGGCGGATTTCGTGGTGTTCTACAGCGCCGCCTACAGCGTGCTCCACGGCGATCCGGCCGCGCTCTACGGGTTTAGCGAGCTCAAGCGGGTGCAGGCAATCGTCGCGGCGGGCCATGTGCGGGACTATTCGTGGGCCTATCCGCCGACATACCTGTTCTTCCTCGTCCCGTTCGGCCTGTTGCCGCTCGCGGCCGCCGTATGGACATGGAGCATCGCGACGAGCGGGGCGATGGCGGCAGCGGTTTACCGTCTGGCGCCCCATCCGCTCAGCCCCGTTCTGGCCATCCTGTTTCCGGCCAACGTGATCAATCTGATGAGCGGTCAGAATGGCGCTCTGACGGCGGCGATTCTGGCCGCCGGACTAATGCTATTGCCCAGGCGCCCGGTCGCCGCCGGCCTCGTTCTGTCGCTACTGGTCTACAAGCCGCACATCACGGCGATCATTCCTCTGGCGCTCATCGTCGGCGGCCACTACATCGCCGCCGCTGCCATGATTGCGGGGGTCATCGTAATTCTCGGCCTCAGCGTGGCGTTTTTCGGTTTCTCGACCTGGGAGGCTTTCTTCAGCCATGGGGCGGAGCATTTCGCCTATGTTGTGAAATACGTGATCGATGGCCGGTTGCCGTCGTTTCGCTTTTTCACGACATTCATCGGCGTTTTGCGCGCCACGCACGACGTCGCGATCGCCTGGGCAGCCCATGCGGTTGTGGCGGTTGCCGCATTGGCGCTCTGCCTTTTCGTCTGGCGACGCTCCACGGACGGAGCTTGGCGCGCGCTCGCCCTTGTCGCGACAATGCCGCTCGTCAGTCCCTATTCCTTCGACTACGACCAGGTGGTGATGGTGATCCCGTTCGCCATGCTCGCCTGGCGGTCCTGGCAGGCCGGCGTTCGCGCCACGGACGGAATCGTCCTTACGCTGATTTGGATCATGCCCATCGTGGCGGAAATCGGCACACGTTGGGCGGGCTTTCCGGTCGGACCGGTGCTCCTGCTGATATTGCTCGCAATCGCCGTACGCGGCGCGCTCGGCGGGAACTCGCGCGCTCGCCTCGATCCTACCCAAGTTCGAGCGGGTACGATGCCGATGGGTCGACGAGGGCATGGGAGCCTAGGTCCGCCGCCGCGATAAGAAGTCGGGGTTGCAGCGATGCGGTCAATAACGTGGATGCGCGAGGCGGGGTGGCTGGATGCCGAGCGCGTTCGCAACTATTCGCGGATATTTGCGATCCTTTACCTGGCCGTCGCGCTTGTCTGGGTGAGCGGAATCCTGAAGCCCGCGAAGAGTCCGCCGATCGGTGGTGATTTTCTCGCCGTATGGGCGAGCTCCGATTTGGCGCTCAAGGGGGCGGCGCCAAGCATCTATGACTTTCGGGCGCATTACGCCGCTGAACGCAGGGCGATGGGCATCGCGGGCGATGATCCCAAGGACTTTCCGTACTATTTCAGCTGGCATTACCCGCCGGTTTTCCTTGTCCTGACATTTTATCTCTCGATCTTTCCCTATTACATCGCGCTTGCCGTCTGGATGTCGGCGACGCTTGCCGGATTTCTCGCGGTCGCGCGCGCCGTGCTCGTCGAGCCGGGGTTCGCTTGGTTTGCACTCGGTTTTCCGGCCGTGCTGATCAATGCGCTTCACGGGCAAAACGGGTTTCTGACCGCCGGTCTAATGGCTGGAGGACTGGTGCTCGCGTTCGCCGGCCGCCAGTTCGCGGCGGGCCTGTTGATCGGCGCGCTTAGCTATAAGCCGCAATTCGGGCTTCTCGTTCCCTTCGCGCTTGCCGCGGCAGGCATGTGGCGTACCTTCACGTGGACCGCGGTCTGGGTCGCCATGTTGGCTACCGTTTCGATCGCTCTGTTTGGCTTCGGGGTCTGGACGGCGTTCATTGACAGCCTGCCTACGACACGGGGACTGATGCTTGATCGTGGCGGACCGCTCTGGCCCGCCTACCAAACGATGTTTGGGGCGGTCCGCTTGATGGGTGGTTCCTACGCGACGGCGGCGCTGGCGCAGGCGGTGATCTCGGCGGTAGCGCTGGCGGGCGTCGTGACGATCTGGAAAGGCGCTGCCCGACCGCCCGTCAAGGGTGCGGCGCTCTCAGCCGGCGCACTACTCGCGACGCCGTTCGCGCTCGATTACGATTTGGTTCTTCTCGCACCGGCGATCGGATGGCTTGCACGGGAAGGCTGGGTGCGGGGATATCTTCCCTACGAAAAAATCGTTCTGCTGGCGGCCTGGATCCTGCCGCTCGTCTCGCGGGCGACCGCGGAGCTGGTCGGCATTCCCCTTGCGCCGGCCGTGATCCTGGGGGTGTTCTGGCTGGCGTTCCGCCGGGCGCGGCTGGGGGATGCCCCATGATTGCACACGACAAACCGAGCGACGCGATCGATCAACGGTTGGTGTTCGTTTGCTACGTCGCGCTGTCGGCGGTCGCGCTTATTCCGTTCTTCGCGGTCGAGTTTCCGGGCATCGTCGATTATCCGAATCATCTCGCACGGCTCCATATCGAACGGCACATCGATGATCCCGCCGTGGCGGCCCTCTACGAGGTCAAGGCGGCGATCATTCCAAATCTTGCCCTCGATGCCATCAATTGGGCGCTCGGCGGGCTGACGAACGAAAATGCATTGCTCAAGGGCGCGATCGTGGGCGCGATCGTGGTCCTGCTTGCAGCCGTTCTCGACGTCCACGTGCGTCTCAACCGGCGCGCCGATCCGATCATCCTGATCGCGCCGGCGCTGGTCTATAACCTCGCCGTTTCGATGGGGTATGTCAGTTATCTCATCGGCGCCGCGCTCGCCATCGTCGGGTTTCGCGTCTGGCTCGCCCTCGAGGGACGCAATCGCCTCGTCCAGCTCGTGGCGATCAATCTGATCGCGGCGGTGATCTTCTTCTGCCACATCTTCGCCGTCGCATTTTTTGGCATTCTGATCTCAGCGGCCGAGGTCGAGCGGCGTCGGGCGCGCGAAGGAATCGCCCGCGCCGCGCTCCGCAGCGCGCCATGGGCGGCGGCGATGTTCGCGGCGCCGGCATTTCTCGCCTTACTCGCCGAGCGCGGTGATGCGCCGCTGCATGCCTCGTATAGGCTGGAAAAGATCGTCTTGCTGATTGCGCCGGTGTGGACCTGGTCGACGGTCCCGGACCTCATCGTGGCCTTGGTTCTCGTCGTATTTGCCTGGTTCCTATGGACCCGACGCGGCGCCGCAATCGCGCCGCAAATGCGTCTGCCTCTCGCAGTCGTGCTGGCGTCGGCGATCCTTGCGCCAAGCGCGATCTCGCAGGCGATCCATGTCGATGCACGGCTCTCGGTGCCGCTCGCATTCCTGCTCGTGGCGTCTTCTCGCCTCGGTCCGATCAATCTTCGATGGTCAAAGGCGATCATCGCGGGTGCGTCGATGCTGGTCGTTGCGCGGATGATCGTCGCGACCATTCAATGGGCCGATTTCGATGGCCGGGTGCGGGAGTTTCGCGCTGCCGCGTCGGTCCTCGCGCCCGGATCCTCGGTCCTGACGGCCGTTCCCAAAGAGAATCAACGCTCGCTCAGCCTGGATTCCGCAGAGTGCCAGGTCAGCCCCCTCTACAATCATCTTGCGAGTTTTTTGGTGATCGATCGGGCGGTTTTCAATCCCTTCCTGTTTGTCGGCAAGGGAATGCAGCCGCTACGGATCAAGGATCCGGTCTGGCAGGCGAGAGTGGTTCCCACCAGCCCGGTGCCGCTGACCCTTCTCGATCAATTCTCTCATTTGTCCGAGGCGGAGAAAACGAAACGGCTGCGCCGCTTTCTCGAATATCGGTTATTCCCCGATTATCTGTTGTCGTGGGACCGGCTGTTCGATTACGTGATCGTGCTCCATTTCGGCTGCCGCGATCTGGTCGTGCCTAATGCGCTCAGCCCGGTCGCCGAGGGCCGATTCTTCACGATCTTCGCCGTCGTCCGCCAGAGCTCAACCAGAGCGCCGCCCTTGGGGCGTGGCCGCTTCGATGAAGCTGTTTCTGCTTCCGAATATACATGGTCAACAACGCGTTAACTCTACTATTACTGCTTTAATTTAATAAACTTCAATCGTTCCTTAAGAAATATCTCCGAAAATTCCCGAGAGGAGCAACAGCATCGACCGGCTGGGCCCCGCCGGCGCGCGCATAGCTTCGGCGCGAGCTGGCCGGGTCGACGCCGACCACGACAGCGGGAAGGATTCTCAACATGGGCACCGAACCTCTCGTCAAGCGCGTCGGCGGCGATGAGTCCGCGGCGACGGCGGTTGGGAACATCGACGCATCGCGCGCGAACGATGATCGCGCTGGCGTCAGTCCGCATGCGCCGGAAAACGGCTCGGGCGGGCCAGCCCGTTCGCCGGAATTGTCGGTCGTCGGCGAAGACGCTGGGCTTGCCGATATCTTTCCGCCGTATGGCGAGGTGATTCTGGCGAATCTCGCGGACGCCACGGAGCAGATGATTGCGCATGTGCCGCAGCCTGCGCTCGACATTGGCGCCAGCGCCATGGATGTGTTGCTCGCGGCATTTGCCGAACAAGTTGGCAATATCGAGCCGGCGTCGGGCGACAACGGTGGCGGCGAAAGCAGCGGCTTCCATCTTTCAAAGCCTTTCGATCCCGGCGGCATCGGCGAAGGACTGAAGGCGCAAGATGTCCTGTCGTTCACCGATATGTTGATCAGCTTTAACGAAGCCGCGCTCCGTCTGAATCTGAGCGGCGAAGGCCTCGGAGGCGAGACCGGATTGGCGCACGCCGATGGCGGCGGGGCGGGACCGGGCGCGCACGAGTCGAATGGCGTGTCGGTGAGCGAGGCAAATGGTACGAGCGCGGGCGGCGATGCGGGCGGCGGCGCCGGTCCCCCTGACGCTGCGGCTGGCCTTGCAGGAATTGCTTCGGGTGACGATGCGAGCTGGGACACCGGAGGCAACGGTGGATCGTCGAATCCGGTTGGCGCCAATCAAACTCAAGAGGTCGGAAGCCAAACATCGGATGCCGATTCTGACCGCGCCAGCGATCAGACCGCCAATGAAGACGTGATCGGCGGGTCCGGCAGCGACAATCTTGGCGGTGGCACGCCATCCGATACGCCGGGCGATCAGACATCGAGTTACGACGATGGCGGCCACGCCTACCCGAGCGACACTGGTGATGCCAGTGGCGGCTCGGGGAACAGCCAGTCGGGTCCAGGCGACGGGACGAACCCGGGCCTGGGTCCGGACAATTCCAGCGGTGGAAATCAGGGTGCCAACAACCCGGGCGGCACGCAGC
>CAZLYV010000159.1:0-6318 GCA_964563665.1 uncultured Acetobacteraceae bacterium | reverse complement strand
GAGGCGGTCCATCTCGCGCCGCACCCCGTGCGCGTCGATCGCTATGCCCTTCGCCTTGAGGTCGCCGATGATCTTGTCGACGACGTCGTCATCGCCCGGCTTCTCGAAATCGGCCGCGACGACGCTTCGCGCGTATGTTTCGGCCTCGGCGCCGGCGATCGCCATTTTGCCGGCGGCCCACAGACCGAGAAGCCGGTTGCGGCGGGCATTGACCTTGAAGCGGAGCTCCTGGTCGTACTTGTACTTCGCCTCGAAGCCTTTCTCCCGTTCGTCGAACGTCGTCATCGCCGGTGTGGTCCTTCTACAAGCATGGCATTCTGCCATTTCGGAATACCGGGAAACCAATTTTTTCGCTGGTGTCCCGAGGGCGCCCCTTATACCCGTAGTGCCTTCGAGATTGTAGCCCCAAACCGGTGAACCGGCACCCGACCTGAGACGCCCTACACCCGCAATGTGCACCGTCGTCATACTTCATCGCCCGGATCACCCGTGGCCCCTGTTGTTTGCCGCCAACCGGGACGAAATGCGGGATCGGCCCTGGAAGCCGCCGGGGCGTCACTGGCCCGACCGGCCGCACGTTGTCGCCGGGCTCGACGAATTGGCCCACGGTACCTGGCTCGGCGTCAACGACGATGGCGTGCTCGCCGGCGTTTTGAACCGGCCTGGCACGCTTGGTCCGGCGCCAGGCTTGCGTTCGCGCGGTGAACTCGTGTTGGAAGCGCTCGATCACGCCGACGCCTCCGCCGCCGTGGCCGCCTTGTCGGCGATCAATCCGCGAGCCTACCGCGCCTTCAATCTGGTCGTGGCCGACGACCGCGACGCTTATTGGATTCGATCGCTCGGCGAGGGCGACACCGACGTCACGGTCGCCGAGATTCCGCCGGGACTGTCGATGATCACGGCGCGCGACCGCAACGACCTTGAATCGGCGCGCATACGCTTTCACTTGCCGCGCTTCGAGCAGGCGCCGACGCCCGAACCCGGTCGCGGAGACTGGCGCGCCTGGGAAGAGCTGCTGAAGAGCCGCGAGGCCGAGCCCGACGCGGGTCCGCATGGCGCCATGACCATCGTCACCGACACCGGGTTCGAGACGATCTCCTCCTCGCTCATCGCTCTACCGGCACGCCATCTCACGCCGCTTCGAAAGCCGGTCTGGCGGTTCTTGTCACGCACTTCCGATTCGTCCGGGTATTCTCAGGTAAGGGTTTGAAATGACATAAATTTCGGTCCCGTTGCGGCGCAGCGAGGGGCGGAGTATATAGGGGCCTCGCGTTGGACCGCCCAGGCGGAATTCGGCAAATGCCGACGGGTCCGGTCCCCGCCTCCCTGCGCCGCTTCCCGCTACGAGACCAAGGATGACCCGACGCAGACAAATCTACGAAGGCAAAGCGAAGATTCTGTTCGAGGGCCCGGAGCCGGGAACCCTTGTGCAGTATTTCAAGGACGATGCGACGGCCTTCAACGCCAAGAAGCGTGGCATAATCACCGGCAAGGGCGTGTTGAATAACCGCATCTCCGAGCACCTGATGACCAAGCTGCAAGAGATCGGCGTGCCCACTCACTTTGTGCGCCGGCTCAACATGCGCGAGCAGCTCGTGCGCGAGGTCGAGATCATTCCGATCGAGGTCGTGGTGCGCAATGTCGCGGCGGGCAGCTTCTCCGAACGTTTCGGCATTCCCGAAGGTCAACCGCTCGCCCGTTCGGTCGTCGAGTACTACTACAAGAACGACCAGCTCAACGACCCGATGGTCACCGAGGAGCACATCACGTCCTTCGGCTGGGCGAACACGCAAGACCTCGACGACATCATGGCGCTGGCGCTTCGTATCAACGACTTCCTGTCGGGACTTTTCCTCGGCGTCGGCCTGCGGCTGGTGGATTTCAAGGTCGAGTTCGGGCGCCTCTACACCGATGACGAGATGCAAATCGTGCTCGCCGACGAGATCAGCCCCGATTGCTGCCGGCTGTGGGATATCAAGACCAACGAAAAGCTCGACAAGGACCGCTTCCGCCGCGATCTCGGCCAGGTCGAGGAGGCGTATCAGGAAGTGGCGCGCCGGCTTGGCATCCTGCCCGAGAGCGGCCCGCGCGACCTCAAGGGTCCCAAGATGATGCAGTGAGCCGGCCCACGCGCCAGCTCGCTGCTAGTACCAACTTTCGGCATTTGGTTGAGTCACGCATGGCACGACCACGAAGCCAGAAAGTTGGTATCAAATCAAGATTCTGGTACTAGGGCATCGCTGCCTTACGCCTGTAACGCCAATCAGCGATGCCGAGTACTAGTCGAAACGACGAACGACGAGGGCATGAAGGGGCGGCATGAAAGCAAAGGTTCACGTCACCCTCAAATCGGGCGTGCTCGATCCGCAGGGGAAGGCCATTGCGCACGCGCTGGAGAGCTTGGGCTTCACCGGCGTGGGCGACGTGCGGCAGGGCAAGTACATCGAAATCGAGCTTGTCGAGCGCGATCGCGGCGCCGCCGAGCGCAAGGTCAAAGAGATGTGCGAGAAGCTGCTTGCCAATACCGTGATCGAGAACTACGCGATCGAGCTCGCCGAATGAGCCGGATTTGCTCACTCTCATGCTTCGACAAGCTCAGCATGAGGGTAATGATTGCGGCCCGCGGTGGCTCTTACTCTCGTCCTGCTCCGGCCGGCCTCATCCTGAGCTTGTCGAAGGAGAGGCCGGCCGCTCGCGACGGAGGCGCTCAAGATGTGGCCCGCCACGTTCGCCGCGCCGAGTGCGAAATGTGGAGCCACATGCCATGAGATCCGCCATCGTCGTCTTTCCCGGCTCGAACCGCGAACAGGACGCGGCGGACGCCATCGGCCGGGCGACGGGCGCTCCGCCGGCGCTCGTCTGGCACCGCGATAGCGAGCTTCCCGAGGTCGACCTGATCGTGCTGCCCGGCGGCTTTTCCTATGGCGATTATCTGCGATGCGGCGCGATGGCGGCGCGCGCGCCGATCATGCGCGAGGTCGCCGCGCGGGCCAATAAGGGCGTGGCCGTGCTCGGCATCTGCAACGGCTTCCAGCTCCTGTGCGAGTCGGGGTTGCTGCCGGGCGTGCTGCTCTCCAACGCCTCGCTCAAGTTCGTCTGCCGCGACGTGCATCTGCGCGTCGAGACGAGCCAGAGCCTGTTTACCCAGCGCTACCAGACAGGCGACGTCTTGCGTGTGCCGGTGGCGCACCACGACGGCAACTACTTCGCCGATTCGGAAACGCTCGATCGTCTGGAGGATCGCGGGCAGGTCGCGTTCCGCTACTGCGCCCCCGACGGCGCGCTCGATCCGGAGCACAATCCCAACGGATCGGCGCGCGGCATCGCCGGCGTGTTCAATTCGACCAAGAACGTGCTCGGGCTGATGCCGCACCCGGAGAACGCCACCGATCCCCTGCTCGGCTCGATCGATGGAAGGGGCCTTTTCGACAGCCTGGCGGACGCGGTGGCGTAATGGCGACGCGGGTGAGCGAGGCGCAACGTCCCAACGACCTGATGGGGCTGAGCGAGGACGAGTACGAGCGCGTCGTCCATATCCTGGGCCGGGCGCCGAACCGCACCGAGCTTGGAATCTTCTCGGTGATGTGGAGCGAGCACTGCTCCTACAAATCATCCAAAAAATGGCTGAAAACGTTGCCGACCCGCGCGCCGTGGGTGATCTGCGGTCCCGGCGAGAACGCGGGCGTCATCGACATCGGCGACGGGCTGGCGGCGATCTTCAAGATGGAAAGCCACAACCACCCGTCGTTCATCGAGCCTTACCAGGGTGCGGCGACGGGCGTCGGCGGCATCTTGCGCGACGTCTTCACCATGGGCGCGCGACCCATCGCCAATCTGAACGCGCTGCGCTTCGGTGATCCGAGCCACCCCAAGACCCGCCACCTGGTTTCGGGCGTGGTCGCCGGAATCGGCGGCTACGGCAACTGCGTCGGCGTGCCGACCGTGGGGGGCGAGACCAACTTTGACGCGTCGTACAACGGCAATTGCCTCGTCAACGCGATGACGGTGGGCCTCGCTCGCGTCGACCGGATCTTTTATTCCGCCGCCGCCGGCCCCGGTAACCCGGTCGTCTATGTCGGCGCCAAGACGGGACGCGACGGCATCCATGGCGCGACCATGGCCTCGGCCGAGTTCGACCAGGATTCCGAGGTGAAGCGGCCGACGGTCCAGGTCGGCGACCCCTTCACCGAGAAGCTATTGATCGAGGCGTGCCTCGAGCTGATGGCAACCGACGCCATCGTCGCCATTCAGGACATGGGCGCGGCCGGGCTCACCTCGTCGTCGGTCGAGATGGCGGGCAAGGGCGAACTCGGCGTCGAGCTCGAGCTGGACAAGGTGCCGACGCGCGAAACCGGGATGAGCGCATACGAAATCATGCTCTCCGAAAGCCAGGAGCGCATGTTGATGATCCTCAAGCCCGAGCGCCAGGATCTCGCCGAGCGTATCTTCCGCAAATACGAACTCGATTGCGTGCAAATCGGCCGCGTCACCACCAGCGGCAAGCTCGTGCTGAAGATGAACGGTAGGATCGAGGCCGAGATTCCGGTGCAGCCGATCTCGGCCGAGGCGCCCGAGTACGACCGCCCCTGGACGCCGACGCCCAAGCGCCCCGTTCTATCGGCGAAGGATGTGCCGGCGCACGACCCGGCCTATGGGCTGAAGACGCTCATGGCCTCGCCCGACCTCTGCAGCCGGCGCTGGATCTGGGAGCAATACGATTACCTGGTGCGCGGCCATACCGTACAACGACCCGGCGGCGATGCGGCGATCGTGCGCATTCCCGGCGGCGCGCGCGCCCTCGCGATGACAAGCGACTGCACCCCGCGCTACGTCGCGGCCGACCCCGAGACAGGCGGCGCGCAGGCCGTCGCGGAATCGTGGCGCAATCTGACTGCGGTCGGCGCCCGGCCGCTCGCTCTCACCGACAACATGAACTTCGGCAATCCCGAGCGACCCGAGATTATGGGCCAGTTCGTCGGATCGATCGCCGGAATGCGCGCCGCCTGCCTCGCCCTCGACTACCCCGTCGTCTCGGGAAACGTGTCGCTCTATAACGAGACCCAAAGCCAGGCGATCCTCCCCGCTCCGACCATCGGCGGCGTCGGGCTGGTGGACGACGTTCGAAAGACGACCGATCTCGCGTTCAAAATGGCGGGCGACGCGATCGTGCTGATCGGCCGCACCGAGGGGTGGCTTGGCTGCTCGCTTTACCTACGCGAGCTGTGCGGCCGCGAAGCGCTCGCGAGCAAGGATTGGGCGCCGCCGCCGGTCGATCTTGCCGCCGAGCGGCAGAACGGCGATTTCGTGCGTGGCCTCATCGTTTCCGGCCAAGTGAACGCCTGCCATGATTTGTCCGACGGCGGGCTGTTGGTCGCACTGGCCGAGATGGCGCTAGCCGGAAATCTTGGGTTCGAGATCGGCGTACCGCCGGTCACGGCGGGTACTCCGCTGCACGCCATCCTCTTCGGGGAAGATCAGGCACGATATGTCGTCACCACGCCGAACGCCGAAAAGCTGATCGAATCGGCCGCCGCGGCGGGTGTCGTGGCCGCCGTAATCGGCGAAGTTTCTGCCGAGCCCGCGTTGACACTCAATCGGCGGGTCCTTATATCGATTGGCGAGCTACGTATCGCGCACGAGGGTTGGCTGCCAGCTTACATGGCGGGGCGGCAATAAGGTTGTAACCGTAAAGTTGTAGGGGTCATTGCCGATGCCGATGCCGGCGGCCGAAATCGAGCAGCTCATCCGCGAGGCGATCCCCGACGCCCGGGTGGTCATCGAGGATCTGCGTGGCGACGGCGATCACTACGCGGCTCACGTGGTCTCGGCCACGTTCAAGGGAAAGAGCCGCGTCCAACAGCACCAGATGGTCTATCAGGCTCTGCGCGGACGCATGGGCATCGAGCTGCACGCGATGGCGTTGCAGACCTCATTGCCCGAGGGCGTTTGAGCACGGCTAACACCAGGAGCGACATACATGACCGACCAGACCGTGATCGAGCGAATCCGCAATGACGTCAAGGGAAACGACGTCGTCCTCTTCATGAAGGGCTCGCCGGTCTTTCCGCAGTGCGGATTCTCCGCCGCCGTGGTCCAGGTGCTGACGAATCTCGCCGTCAAGTTCAAGAGCGTCGACGTGCTTCAGGACCCGGCCATTCGCCAAGCCATCAAAGAGTTCTCGAACTGGCCGACGGTCCCGCAGCTTTACGTCAAAGGCGAGTTTGTCGGCGGCTGCGATATCGTGCGCGAGATGTACGAGACGGGCGAGCTTCAGGAACTTCTGCAGACTCGCGGGATCAACGTCAAGGTCGCGTAACG
>CAZLYV010000158.1:0-6365 GCA_964563665.1 uncultured Acetobacteraceae bacterium | reverse complement strand
GTCACCACCGATAGCGCGGTGGTCACCAGCACCGCGCTCGCCGCGCGCTCGACATAGACGCCGTATTTGCGCGCGAGAACGAACGGGTTGACGCCCGTCGGCAGCGCCGCGAGCATCGTCACCACCGCCGCCTCGGTGGCCTCGAGGGCGAGGAGCCGCGTCGCCAGCAACCAGACCACGAGCGGCAGCACGGCGAGCTTGCCGATGGCGATGGCGGCGACATGCCGGAAATCGCCGCCGATGCGAAACGTCGTGAGCGTCGCACCGAGCGAGAACAACGCGCACGGCGCGGCCGCGCCGGAGAGCAGGGTAAGGAACGTCTTGGCGGGAAGCGGCAGCGGCAAACCGAGGAGCCGCCACAAGAATCCGGCGACGATGGCGACAATGATCGGGTTGGTGGCAAGGGCGCCCAGCGTCGCTTGCGCCGCGCGGGCGAAATTTCCGCGCGCACCAAGCGCCGATTCGACCAGGATCGTCGCCAGCGTAAGCAGGATCACCGAGTGGAAACTGCTGATCAGCGTCACCGCCAGCACGCCGCGCTCGCCGAAGGCGACGTAGACCAGCGGGATGCCGAGCAGGACGACATTGCCGAAAGTGACGGTGATTCCGGCCAGCGCCTGTTCGGCGAGCTTGGCGCGGTTCGCCAGCCGCGCCACCAGCATGGTTGCCGCAAAGACGGCGAGACAGCCGAGAAAAAACGCGTAGACGACGCCGAAATCGATTTTTTCCGGCATTACGCCGGCGGCAAGCCCACGAAACAGCAAGGCCGGAATCGCGCAGTAGAACACGAAGTTCGCGATGCCCTGGATTCCTTCCGGCCCCAAGAGGCGGGTACGCGCGACTCCATAGCCGCAAACCAGCAAGCCGAACAGCGGCACGACGACATCGAAAACGACTTCCACCGCGGCCTCGCTTGAATTCGCTAAAGGCTGGTGCGTCAACGACGCCGTGTGGCGCCGGGCGGCCGGTCGGCCGGCCGATCGTCGAGCTTCAGTTCCATGCGCTCGATATTGGCCCGCGCGACGTCGCCGGCCGGCCCCTCGGAATCGAGCAGCAAGACCTGCCGCCAGTCGGTGCGCGCACCGGCGACATTGCCGCGCAGCCGATGGATGATGCCGCGCTCGAGCCAGCCGTCGGGGAGATTGGGGGCGAGCGTTACGGCGCGCGAGGCGTCGTCAAAAGCGAGATCGAGATTTCCGAGATATCGGTAAGCCGCCGCGCGTAATGCGAACGCCTCGCCGCGGCGGGGATCGAGATCGATCGCCCGGTTGAGATCGTCGACCGCCTCCCAATAGGCGCCCTGCGCCACGCGAACCTCGGCGCGGTCGATGTAAAGCTCGATGTCGCGGGGGTTGAGCTCGATCGCGGCGCTCAAGACCTCGCTTGCTCGGGTCTCATCGCCGACCTCGATCCACGCCCACGCCGCCTGTTCGAGCAGTCCGATGCGGATCGCGGCGGGTTTGTCGCGCGTGGCCTCGGCCAGCAGCTCCAGCTGACCGGCCGCCTCCAGCGCGCGGCCGGCGCGGAGCAGCGCGACGGCATGGCAATGGCGGGCCGGCAGGCTGCCGGATTTGTCGCGCCACTCCCGCGCCGCCCGCAAGCCGGCGGCCGGATCTTTTTCCGTCCCCGTCAGGCACTCGCGATAGCGGGTTTCTTCCGCCGATTCGACGGGCAGCTTGGCCGGCGGCGGCTTCGGCGATCGTTTCTCATCCGCGGCCGCGGCGCCGAGAGCGAGCAGCATTGCAACGGCGGGCAGGATGAGGCGCATCGACTGGCGCATGAACGGGCGGCCTTTCGGGAGCGGGCGCTGGCAACCGCCGTTCTACCCGGTCGGGGATGCAAATGGAAATCCGATCCGCTATGAGATCGGACATGTCGTCGCAACTTGCTCCCGGCCGGCTGTTCGTTTTCGGGCTCGGCTATTGCGCGCTGGCATTGGCGCATCGGCTTGGGCGTCAAGGCTGGCGGATCGCCGGCACGTGCCGCGGCGAGGAGAAGCGGAAGGCGCTCTCCGGCGAGGGGATCGAAGCGGTTATTTTCGACCGTGGCCGGCCGCTCGACGATGCGACCCACGCGCTCGCCGGCGCCACGCACATATTGAGCTCGGTGCCGACCGACGCCATCGGCGACCCGGTGCTTGACCATCACGCGGCCGACCTTGCGCGTTGCCGCGATTTGGGCTGGATCGGCTATCTGTCCACCACCGGCGTCTACGGCGACCGTGGCGGCGACTGGGTCGATGAAACCGCCGAGCTGCGGCCTGTCGGCCCACGCGGCGCAAGGCGGGTCGCCGCCGAGGCCGGTTGGCGCGCGCTCTGGCGCGAGCGCGGATGTCCGGTGCACGTCTTTCGCCTCGCCGGCATCTACGGCCCGGGGCGAAACGCGCTCGAGCAGGTGCGGCAAGGCGAGGCGCGGCGGATCGTCAAGCCGGGCCAGGTATTCAGCCGCATTCACGTGGACGATATCGCGAGCATTCTGATCGCCTCGATGACACGACCCAATCCCGGCGCGATCTACAACGTATGCGACGACGATCCCGCCCCGCCGCAGGACGTGGTCACCTTCGCCTGCGAGCTTCTCGGTGTCGCGCCGCCGCCCGAGCGTCGCTACGCCGAGATGGCGCCGTATCTCTCCGAGATGGCGCGCAGCTTCTACGCCGAAAGCAAGCGCGTCGCGAACCGCAGGATCAAGGAGGAACTCGGCGTCCGGCTCGCCTACCCGGATTACCGGAGCGGGTTGCGCGCATTACTGAACACTCCTGATCCTTCGCCAAGCTCGCGGTAAGGATTCGATCGAGCGCTTCATGTCGCCCGAGTCGCGCCATGCGCCGTCTGACATAACCCCTCGACGGTTCGGCAAAGGAGCGCAAGATCGTCGGGCCGGCTCAGTCGGTGGTCGCCGTCCTTGATGAGGACGATACGCACGTCCCTGGCGACCAGGCGCTCGGCGAGCGTGAGCGAGCGCCGCCACGGCACGTCCGGATCCTGCATCCCGTGCAGGATGCGCACGGGTCGCTCGAAGGGGATCGGCCCCTGCATCAGAAAGTGCTGTCGGGCTTCCTCGATAAGGCGGTGGGTGATCGGATAGGGCTTCTCGCCATATTGCGAGGGCTGGTAGTAGACGCCGTCGCTGAGCATCGCCTCGCGCGCCGCGGGGGGCAAGCGCGCCCACACCAGATCCTCGGTGAAATCGAGCGCGGGCGCGATGCCGACGAATCCCATGACTCGCTCGGGCCGCCGCAACGCGGTCAAGAGGGCGATCCAGCCCCCCATGCTTGATCCGACGAGAATCTGCGGACCATCGGTCAGCGCGTCAAAGACGGCGCCCGCATCCTCCGCCCACAACCCGATAGTGCCATCCTCGAAGCGGCCGGCGGAGGCCCCATGTCCGCGGTAGTCGAAGCGCAGGAACGCCTGTCCGCGCCCCTTCGCCCAAGCCTCCAGCGCCATCGCCTTGGCGCCGCTCATGTCCGACATGAAGCCGCCCATGAACACGACGCCCGGAGACTTGGCCCCGGTCCTGTGATAGGCGATAGACGGGCCCGCCACCGATTCGAGGTGATGCGGCGGCGCCGGATTGACGGTCGGCGGGAGCTCGGTCATCGAACGAAAAGTATTGGGAGCATGACGAGGTCTCATGCCAGCGGACGCGGACTCTAACATGCGTCCTTCATCTCCGGAACCAGCGCCGGCCAACACGGGGTCGCCGGTCATTCTCCAGGTCCTGCCCCGGCTGGTCTCGGGCGGCGTCGAACGCGGCACGGTCGACATCGCGGCCGCGCTGGTGCGGGCCGGATGGGGCGCGCTCGTCGTTTCGGCGGGCGGGCCGATGGCGCGCGAGGTCGAGCGCGCGGGCGCGGTCCATGTCGCGCTGCCGGTCGATTCGAAAAACCCCTTCGTCATCCGGCGCAACATCGACCGTCTGCGCGACGTAATTTACGCCCACGGCGTGTCGCTGGTGCATGCGCGCAGCCGCGCGCCGGCGTGGAGCGCCTTTTATGCCGCGCGGCGCGCGGGCCTGCCCTTCGTCACCACGTTCCACGGAACCTACAACGCCGGCAATCGACTGAAGCGCAGGTACAACAGCGTGATGGCGCGGGGCGATCGCGTCATCGCGATCTCGGAATTCATCGCCCATCATGTCGTCGACGCCTACGGCGCCGATCCGGCCAGGATCCGTATCATCCCGCGCGGCGTCGATCTGGTGAGCTTCGATCCGGCGCATATCGGGGCCGAGCGGTTGGTGACGCTGGCGCGCGAATGGCGGCTGCCGGATGGCGCACCCGTCGTGATGCTGCCGGGACGACTTTCGCGCTGGAAGGGGCAACGGGTGCTGATCGCGGCGATCGCGCGCCTCGGCCGCCGCGACATCTGCTGCCTTCTCGTCGGCGGCGACGACGGACGCGCGGCGCGATATCGCGCCGAACTCGAAAATCTGGTCCGCACGCGCGGGCTCGCCGGCGTGGTGCGGCTGGTCGATCACTGCCGCGATATGCCGGCGGCTTACATGCTGGCCGACGTGGTCGTGTCGGCCTCGACCGATCCCGAGGCGTTCGGCCGCGTCGTCGCCGAGGCGCAGGCGATGGGCCGCCCGGTGGTGGCGCCCGATCATGGCGGCGCCCGCGAGATCGTCGTCTCCGGCGACACCGGGTGGCTGGTGGCGCCTGGCGACCCCGAGGCCCTCGCCGAAGCGATTGCCGAGGCTTTGGCGCTCGATCCGGCCGCCCGCGAGGCGCTGGCCCGTCGTGCGATCGAGCGCATGCGCGCGAATTTTTCTCGCGAGCAGATGTGCGACGCGACACTCGCGGTGTACGCCGAGCTGCTTTTTGCACCGCCTCCAGTCGCGCCCGGCAGGTGAGCGTAGGAGAGCGTCTGAAGACTTGCCCGACGAGCGTATTTATCCTACATTCTTACGGTAAGACGGATTTACCGCAAGGATTTCTCGTGTTCGCGTCCACGCTTTCGTCCAAGGGGCAGACCGTGCTGCCGAAGGAAATTCGCCGGCATCTCAAGGTGAAACCCGGAGATAAGGTGGGGTTCTCGATTGACGCCGCGGGTCTGGTGACGGTCCACAAACTCGATCCGCTGGATGCCGCGTTTCTCCGGTTGGCGAGCGAAAGCTTCAGCGATTGGAACGACCCCGAAGCCGAGCGCGCATTTCGTGATCTATAGCCGCTTCGACGTCGTTGCCGTATCGTATCCGTTCCTCGAAGGCGATCAGGCGAAGCGGCGGCCAGGACTTGTCGTGTCGGGCGCCAATCTCTTTCAGCGCCACGGCGCCTGCTGGGTAATGATGATCACGACCGCGAAGGCCGGCGGCCGCGAAGACGACATCGTGATCGCGAACCACGCCGCCGCCGGTCTGCCCGAGCCATGCGTCATCCGTCCTTCGCGGCTGACCACGCTGCCGGCGACGCAGATCGACCGGCGTCTGGGCTCGATCGGGGCGCGGGACCGCACTGCAGTCCAGGCCGTCCTCAGGCGATGGCTCGGCGCATGAATTTCGTGCGCGAAATGCCGCGATGACCGGCACGCGCTCGGACACGGCAGCTTGACAGGCGCGCGATTCCCGGTGTGTGGCCGCGCGCGCGGACAATCAAATCGCCTCGAAGCCATCGAGCCGGGCGGCCTTGCGGTCGAAGGTTCCGGTCGCCTCGCAGCCTTGCCTTCGATTGGATCGCCCGATCACCGCATCCGCGAAGTCACCTGCGCCGGTGCGATAGGCGCGGAGCGCGGCCCACGCGGCGTCGGCGTCCTCGCAGCGAAACTGCGCGGTCCGCAGAAGTGCCTCCATGGCTCGCGCGATATCGCTCCGCGCGTAACCATAGGCACGCTCGAGCACCCAGACCAGTTCGCACAGAACGACGCGGTTGATCAGGCATGGCGTATCGGGGGCGCATTCGCGGCGGACGTAACGTTCCGCCGCGGCCGCCTGATCCGGATCGTCGGCGACGATCAGACGGATCAGCACGTTGGTGTCGAGACCTTTCATTCTCCGCGGCGGACGCGCCGCGTCGCCCCTTCGCGAATTGCGCCGTCCATCTCCTCGAGCGATACGCGCCGACGCGGGCGTGGCAGCACGCCCTTGAGCGCGCCGACATCGACCGTTCCAGGGATCACCAGCACACGGCCGGCGTCGTCGACGACGAACTCCAGCCGGTCGCCCGGCTTGAGCCGCAGCCGACTGCGAATCTCCTTGGGGATGGTGGTCTGGCCTTTGCTGGTCAGGGTCGAGCTTGGCATGGTAATCCTTACCAAAACTAATATTCCTTGTATGAATGTAAGGAATTTTGCCATGGCTTGCAAGCGGGACCGAGCCAGCACCCCAAATCGCGGCCACGAAACTTGACAGGCGCGCGATTCCCG
>CAZLYV010000157.1:0-6445 GCA_964563665.1 uncultured Acetobacteraceae bacterium | reverse complement strand
ATTGGCTGGATTCGCGCCCTTCAGGATCTTGTCCACGTACACGGCCGATCGCCTGTACAGCTCCGCAAAATCCGGCCCGTAGGACATCAATCCTCCAGCTTGGACATAATCGTTGGTCTCGTAGATCGCCGGAATCCGCGCCTTGATCGCTGAATCGACAATGAGCGTTCGGTGCCGTACGGTGAAAGGATCTCGCAAAACGACCAGCGCGCCGATGCGTTCTTTTGCCATGGTAGCGAACGCGTCTTCGAAGGCTTTGGAATCCTTCACCTCGAGCGAAAGGACTTGCAGGCGCAGTACCTCGGCGGCCGCTTGCGTCTCCTTGAATGTCGTCGGCGTATTCGGGTGCAGAGGATGCCAAAGGATTGCCACACGGGCCAGCTGCGGAATAAGCTCCTTGAGTACCTGCAGGCGCTTCCCGGCGAGATCCGGCGAGATTTGCGTGAGGCCCGTGATGTTGCCACCCGGGCGGGCAAGGCTCGCGACAAATCCTTCCTTCACCGCGTCACCGCTGTTCGTCATGACGATCGGGATGGTTTGCGTGGCATTTTTCGCGGCGACGATGCCTTCCGATCCGCCCGCCAGGATCACTTTGACCTTGAGATTCACCAAGTCCGCAGCCATCGCGGGCAGTTTTTCCTTCGAGTCGGCGAAGCGGTACTCGATGACCAGATTTTTCTGTTCCGCGTATCCGAGATCCCTCAGGCCTTTCCGGAGCGCTTCGAGGAATGGCGAGGAGACACTCGTCGTCGATGACGAAATGAACCCTATGCGGGCCGGTTGTTGAGCCCCGGCGCACTGCGCACCCAACAGGCATCCGAGGAAAAACATGGCGCAACCGGCGTGACGTCCTGGGTTCATGCGGCCTCCGCTACGCGACGGCGATATCTTCGCTGCCGAAAATATCGCCATAATGATCTTTGTTGAGGGGACAGTACACAGGAGGACGAAGTGATAAAGAAAGTCTTCTGCCTTCTTTTGTTTTGCGGCACCGTATCAACGGCGCAGGCGCAGTCGTTTTCGGCAAAGCCGATAAGAATCATCGTGCCGTTCCCGCCGGGCAACACGATGGACATCATGTCGCGCCTGATCGGGCCGAAGATGGCCGAGCGGCTTGGGCAGCAGATCGTGGTCGAGAACCGGCCGGGGGCGAGCGGCATGCTCGGCCTCGACCTGGTCGCGAAATCGGCGCCCGACGGCTACACCATCGGCGCCGGGCAGGGCGGCAACCTGGTGGTGCTGCCGCACACCAGCAAGAACATTCCCTACGACCCGCTGAAGGATTTCGCGCCGATCGCGGTGTCGACGACCAACTATCTTGGCATCGTCGCCAACCCGAACGCGCCGTTCAAGTCGATCGGCGGGATGGTGGCGTACGCGAAAGCGAATCCGGGCAGGCTCACGGTGGCGACCAACGGCGAGGGCGGCTTTCCGCACCTCGCCTTCGAGCATCTGCGCACCATGGCCGGGATCACCTATACGCACGTGCCCTACAAGGGATCGGCCGCGATTGCCACCGACATCATCGGCGGCCAGGTGCAGGCCGGGATCGACGGCGTCACCGGCATGACGCCGCACATCAAGTCGGGGCGGCTGAAGCTCCTCGCCGTCACCAACCCGACCCGCGTCGCGCTCTGGCCCGACACTCCGGCTGCGGCCGAGGACGTCCCCGGCTACGAGTCAGGCGGCTGGTTCGGCTATGTCGCGCCGGCGGGCACGCCGCGCGACATCGTGCTCAGGCTCAACGACGAGATCAACCGCGCGATGAAATCACCCGAGGTGAGCGAGAAGCTCGTCAATGCGGGACTGATCGTGGTGAGCGAATCGCCCGAATATTTTTCCGACCTGCTGAAAAAAGACTTCGCGAAATACGGCAGGCTGGTGCGCGAGATCGGCTTTACGCCGCAGTGATCACCCGGTGAGCGAGACGCAGGCCTCTTCGTAGCACCCCGCGCCCATCTCCGCGGGCTCGAAGATCTTGTGCTCGCGCACCCACTTGAAGGAGTCGTCGAACACCTCCTTCGTGTAGGGCTCGAACACGATCCGCTCGCCGGGACCCCAGCGGCGCGTGTCCATCTGCTCGAGGAAGCGCTGCGGGAATTCCTTGCGGTAATAGTGGGTGTAGAGCTCGGGCCGCAGATCGATGTCGCGCTGCGCGCGGCGCAGCGCGCGGAAGTACTTCTTGACGTCCTCCGGATCGGGATCGCCGGTGAGCATCGAGGCCATCATGAAGGTGGTGTCGATGATCTTGCGAAAACCGAGCTGCTCGAGGAAGTAGTACGGCCCGCTGAACAGCGCCGCCGCCGGCGCCTGGCGGTCGATCAGCTTCTCCATGCGCGAGAACAGGATCCCGTCGGCGAACGAGAGCTTGATCTCGTCCGCAGGCAGGTACTGCTCGAGCGCCTGGATGGTCGAGTAATGGCTGCCCGACTGGTAGCCCACCGAGATCGGCACCCCCTTCAGGTCCTGCGGCGCCTGCACCGGCGAATCGGCCGCGACGAACACGCCCGACGGCGCCACCGAGTAGCAGTCCGCATAGAGCTTGCCGTGGCCGTGCGAGGCGGCGGCGTTGACCGTCCAGTGGCAGGCGCAGCTCACGCCTTGCTCGCGGCCTTTCTCGAAGGTCTGATAGGCGCCGACCTTGTCGGCGACCTGGTGGGTCTTGCCGGGGTCGTCCTTGCCCCAGCTGTCGCTGAACTCGTAGTCCAGGCCCTCGGCCCTGAAATAGCCCTTGTCTTCGGCGACCCATTCCTGCAGCCGGAAGTGCGGCGCGATCACGAACCTGCCCATGGCCCTGCCTCCCCCTTGTGAGAGTATAAAGGCTGCGAAAAAACCCTTGCGGAAAGAATTCCAATGACCATTTCAATGTACCAGGCGAGCGCGCCGCGCTTTGCCAACACCTTGAAGAACCTGTCGGCCATGCTCGGCAAGGCGCAGGCGCACTGCGAAGCGAGGAAAATCGATCCGCTGGTGCTGACCGCCTCGCGTCTCTACCCGGACATGTTCGCGCTGGCGCGCCAGGTGCAGGTCACCTGCGACACGGCCAAGGGCGCGATGGCGCGGCTCGCCGGGGTCGAAATTCCCAAGCACGAGGACAGCGAGAAGACCTTCGAAGAACTGCAGGCGCGCATTGCCAAAACGCTCGCCTTCATCGAAGGCTTCAAGCCGGCGCAGATCGACGGCACCGAGGACAAGGCCCTCGAAATCAAGCTCGGGCCGACGGAAGTGAAATGGCAGGGGATGCAATACCTGCTTGGTTTCGTCTTGCCGAACTTCTATTTCCACGCCGCGACCGCGTACGGCATCCTGCGCCACAACGGCGTCGAGCTGGTCAAGCGCGATTTCATCGGCAACCCCTAGCCCCCGCCATGCGTCTCGTGATCGCCCAGATGAAGCACGAGACCAACACCTTCTCGCCGGTGCCGACGCCGCTCGCGCGATTCGCGCACGGCACGCCGCTGCCGCTCGAAGGGCGCGACGTGGTGGAGGCCTACAGGGGCACCGGCACGGCGATCGGCGCGTTCATCGAGCTGGCCGAAAAAGCGGGCGCCGAGGCGGTGTATCCGATCGCGGGCAACGCGGCGCCCAGCGCGCCGGTCGACACCGCGGCCTACGAGGCCATGGCGGGCCGCATCGTCGAGGCGGTCGCCCGGGGCTGCGATGCGGTGCTGCTCGACCTGCACGGCGCGATGGTGACGCGCGCGCACGATGACGGCGAGGGCGAGCTGCTCGGGCGCATCCGCCGCGTCGCGCCGGATCTGCCCATCGGCGTCGCGCTCGACATGCACACCAATCTTTTTCCCGCCATGGGGAGACTGGCTACGGTCATCGCTGGCTATCAGACATACCCGCATGTGGATATGTATGAGACCGGGATTCGTGCTGCCAAGCCAATATTCAATTCTTCAAGACCCAGATTGGCGTTTGGGCATCGGCCCATGCTGCCGCATGTCATGCGTCAATCGAGCCTGGATTCCCCTAACAAAGAAATACAGGCTAGGGCGAAGGAGATGGAACGCAAGGGAGCGCTGTGCGCTTCATTCTTCGTCGGTTTTCCGCACGCGGACATTCCGTATGCGGGTTCCTCGGCGGTGGTGGTGACCGATGGCGATGCGGCCAAGGCGCAGGCGCTGTGCGACGAGCTGCTCGACATGGCCTGGCGCGCGCGCGAGCAGTTCGTCTATCGCGTCGAGCCGCTGGAGGAATCGCTGCTGCGCGCCAGGGAACTCGGGGGTGGATCGGGCCGGCCGGTAGTACTGCTCGATCACTACGACAACTGCGCCTCCGGCGGCACCATGGACACGATGGCGGTGCTGGGCGGCATCCTCGATGCGGGGCTGGAGGAGGTCGCGGCGTTCGCGATCTGCGACCCGCAGGCGGTGGAGCAGATGAAGCGCGCGGGCGTGGGCGCGCGCGTCACGCTGCCGCTGGGCGGCAAGCTGGACATGCCCGCGCTCGGGCTGAAGGGCAAGCCGCGCGAGGTCACCGGCAACGTGCGGCGCATCGTCAACGGCATCTACCGCAACGAGGGCCCGATGGCGCGCGGCGAGCTCGCCGACATGGGCCCCTCGGCGGTGCTCGATACCGGCAAGGTGGAGATCGCCGTGATCTCGCGCCACGTCGAGCCGCACGACATCGCCGCCTTCCGCGCGCTCGGCATCGAGCCGGAGAAAAAGCGCTACCTGATGCTCAAGAGCCGCGTGCACTGGCGCGCGGGCCTGGGGCCGATGGCGAAGGCGGTCGTCGAATGCGCGGGCGAGGGCGTCTGCACGTCGGATTATTCGCAGTTGCAGTTCAGGCGCTTGCGGCGGCCGGTCTATCCGCTCGATCCGCAAACCCCGCCGTCCGTCTGAACTACTTCAGTCAGTTCGAGCCAGGCGGCGGAGGCGGGGGTGTCCCGGTGGGTGGCGGCGGCGTTCCGGCAGGTGGGGGTGGCGGAGTGTAAGAGGTGACGGGACGCGGCGCACTGTTCTCGAAGCGCCCGGCCGTCGGGATCCGGTGGCCCTTGGCGTACATGCACTGCTGGTAGCCGAAATCGTAGCGCTGCTGCAGCGAGCGCTGCGAACTGCCGGCCGCGCCCGCGCCCGCGGCACCGCCGATGATCAGGCCCGCGCCGGCGCCGGAGGCCGCGCCGCTCTTGCCGCCGATAATGGCGCCGGCCGCCGCACCGACGGCGGTACCGACCGCGGCGCTTTTCAGCGCGCTCGATTCCGCCGCGCCATCAGGCGTGTTGCCGCCGACCTGGCTGCTCGCGAACTGCCGGCAGTCCATTTCGTCGGCGCGGAACTGCTCGAAGCTCTTGCCGGTGCCGGGCAGGACCATCACGCCGGGACCGCTCGGCATCGACACGCAGGCGCCGAGCAGCAGCAGCGCGCACACGGAGGAAATTCTGCTCAGGCTGCGCATGAATTCAAGCCCGCTTCAGCCGGGCCGCGGCGCGACGCGTTGCCAGCCGGCCGGGCATTCCTTCACATAGGGGTAATAGGCGCCCGCATCGGCGCAGTAGTACCACCAGCCCGCCGGCTGGTGTGGTTGCGCCTGCGGCGCAGGGGGCTGCGCCTGTGGCGCGGGCGGCTGCTCGACATACACGGTCGGCTGCTGCTGCACCACGACCGGCGGCGGGTAATACGCCGGGTAATAGGGCGGGTAGTAGTAGGGGTAGGGCGGGTAGTAGTAGGGGAAGGCCGCGAACGGTACGCCGAAGCCAATACCGATCGAGACGCGCGGACCGTGGTGGTGCCAGGCGAGCGCCGATCCGGCCGCCAGCGTCAATGCCAAAGCCAGGACGATTCGCATTGTTTTCATAGTCACCTCTCGGACGCAAAGCATAGCGCCGGCGCGCGGCGCCGGGCGGGAATTTTGGTGATGATGTGTTTCAAGTTGTAACGGGAATTGAGGTAATTCAAGGGCATGGCGGGCGATTTCACTCTGGATCTGAGCCTTCAGGTAGGCAAGTACGACGTGCAGAAGCTGCTCGGCAAGGGCGCGACCGGCACCGTCTATCTTGCCAAGGACACTTTCTCCGGGAAGGAGGTGGCGCTGAAGACCATCGAGCCGGAGGTATTCCGCGATCCGGAGTTCGGCACTGTCTACCGCTCCCAGTTCCTCAACGAGGCCTCGCTCGCGGGCAAGCTGCGCCACCCGCACATCGTCGCCATCCTCGATGCGGTAGTGGAGGAGAACTCCGGCTACATCGCGATGGAGATCGTCACCGGCGGGGATCTCGCGCAGTTCGTCAAGCCCGACAAGCTGCTGCCGGTCGAGGACGTGCTGCAGATCGGTTTCAAGTGCTGCGGCGCGCTCGAGTACGCCTTCGCGCAGGGCATCGTGCACCGCGACATCAAGCCCGCCAACATCATGATCGTGCAGGGCACCGACGTGAAGATCGCCGACTTCGGCGCCGCCTTCCTGAGGAAGAGCCAGGCGGTGCAGACCGCGGCCATGG
>CAZLYV010000156.1:0-6450 GCA_964563665.1 uncultured Acetobacteraceae bacterium | reverse complement strand
GGCGCCGCGGGCGCGCATGGCGGTGAACGCCTCGTGGCCCGGCGTATCGAGGAAGGTGATATGTCTGCCGGACTTCAGCCGCACCTGGTAAGCGCCGATATGCTGGGTGATGCCGCCCGCCTCGTGCTTGGCGACGTCGGTCTCGCGCAGCGCGTCGAGGAGCGAGGTCTTGCCGTGGTCGACGTGGCCCATCACCGTGACGACGGGGGCCCGCGGCTCGAGGGCGGTGGCGTCGTCCGCGCCGCCTTTAAGACCGATTTCGACGTCGGCCTCGGCGACGCGCTTCAACTTGTGGCCGAATTCGCCCACGATCAGCTCGGCGGTGTCGGCGTCGATCGTCTGATTGATCGTCGCCATCACGCCCATCTTCATCAGCGACTTGATCACGTCGCCCGAGCGCTCGGCCATGCGGTTGGCGAGCTCCTGGACGGTGATCGCCTCGGGGATGACGACGTCGCGCACGACCTTGGGCGCGGGTCCCTGCAATTGCGCCAGGCGCTGGCGCTCTTTCTCGCGTGCCCGGCGCATCGCCGCGAGCGAGCGGACGCGAATGGTCTCGTCGCCTTCGAGCGCCTGGGTGACCGTGAGCTTGCCGGCGCGCCGGCGCGGTTCGTCGCGCCGGCCGACCGGCGCCGGCTTGCGGATTTCCGGCCGAACGCCGGGGCGGCGGGGACGGGCCTCGTCGTCCTCTTCGGGGGTAATCTGCGTCGCCGCGGCGACGCCGGGGGAAATCGGCTTTCCCGCCGCTTCCGCCGCCTTGCGCCGCCGCGCCTCTTCCTCGGCCAGCCGCAGAGTCTCCTCCTCCGCCTTTTTGCTTGCCTCTTCATCGGCCTTCTGGCGCGCCTTCTCGTCCGTCTTCTTGCGCGATTCCGCGTCGACCTTGCGCCGCAACTCGTCCTCGGTCTGGCGGCGGATGTCTTGCTCGATGCGTTTCGTATCGGCGTCACCGCGCCGCTTCGCGTCGACGTCGGCGCGCAGCGATTCCTGGATCGCCCGTGAGCGCGCCGCCCGCTCCTCGCTGGTAAGCGCCTTGAGGACGGCGGGCCTGGCGCTCTTCGCCTCGGCGGTGAGCGGCGCCGACGTTCCTTCGAACGCCGCGCTCGCTTCGCCGCCCGGGCCGCCCGATTTGCTTTCGGCCGCGCGCGCCCCTGCGCCGAAGACGCGCTTCTTGCGCACCTCGACCTGGACGGTCTTGGTCCGGCCGTGCGGGAAGCTCTGCCGGATCTGGCCGGTTTCGACCGCTTTCAGCTCGAGGCGTCCAGGCTTGGCGAGGCCCAGCCGTTTCTTCGAGGTGTCTTGCTCGTTGCTATTCGTCATCGCTCATCCAAATCCGCTCGGACCATCCCGTTTCGCTTACACCCGCAACGCCCGTCCACGTCCTATTTGGCCTGCAACTCTTGAGGCGCGCGAAAACCCTGCAGCCGTCCCGCCTCGCGTGCGAGCTTCACGGCGAAGGGGCCCGCCGCCACGGCGACGTTGACCGCGTCGGGCCGGCCAAAGGCTTCGCCCAGTTCGGCCGCCGTCAACACGCCAACCAACCGCAGGTCTCGCGCAATCGCGCCAAGCTTGCGCCGCCCCTCGGCGGCGCCGTCGCAAGCAACGACAAGCAGCCCGGCACGGCCGGCACGCAGCTCGCGGCGCACCTTCTCGAACCCGGCGACCGCCGCGCCCGCCCGACGGGCAAGGCCAAGCAACGCGATCATCCGCGCCGCCAGCAGCCTTTCAACCCGCTCCGGGAGATCGGCCGGTGCCTCGACCCCCGCCCTGGCCGCCTTTGCGAACAGCCGCTTGGCCACGGCGGCGGCCACTATATCGCGCGCCGCCGTGAGCCACAAACCGCGCGCCTGCAGTCGCCCGTCGATGTCGGGCACGATCGTTCCGCCGGAACCACCAGCGGGATCGGGCCATACGACAAAGCGGATCATTTCCGCCCTCGGCCGCTCCGCGCCGGTCACGATACAGCGCCGGACAGGCGAGGCATGGCGCGCCGACGGCGCGTCTGGCGCCGTGGCAGCGCGAGGGGAGGCTCCGAGCGAAGCGGAAGCGATCGTCATAGGGGAATGGATCACGCCGATTTCGATTCCGCGCCCGCTTGCGTCTCATCGGCGAACCAGTGCGCGCGGGCCGCCATGATGATCGAATTCGCCCGCTCCACGTCGAGCTCGTCCGATCCGACGATCTCGCGCAGCTCATCGCTCGCCAGATCGCCCAAATCGTCGAGCGTCTTGACCGCCTTGTCGCCAAGCTTGACCAGCATCGCCGGCGTCAGACCCTCGATCGCCGCCACGTCCTCGCCGACGCCAAGTTCGTGATAACGCCGGGTCAGTATTTCGTTTTGCGTCTCGAGCCAGGTTTGCGCGCGGGTCTTGAGCTCGGTCGCGATCGTCTCATCGAAGCCCTCGATCGCCGCGAGATCCTCGACCGGCACCAACGCCACGTCCTCGACCTTGATGAAGCCCTCGGTGACCAGCAGGCCGGCGATGACGTCGTCGACGTCGAGCGCTTCGACGAACAGCGCCGAGCGGCTCTTGAATTCTTCCTGCCGGCGCTCGGATTCCTCGGCGTCGGTCAGTATGTCGATCGCCCAACCGGTGAGCATCGAGGCGAGCCGGACGTTCTGGCCGCGCCGCCCGATCGCAAGCGAGAGCTGGTCGTCGGGCACCACGACCTCGATCCGCCGCGCCTCTTCGTCGAGCACCACCTTGCTGACTTCGGCCGGCGCCAGCGCGTTCACCACGAATGTCGCCGGGACCGACGACCACGGAATGATGTCGATCTTCTCGCCCTGCACCTCGGCCACCACCGCCTGGACGCGGCTGCCCCGCATGCCGACGCAGGCGCCCACCGGATCGATGCCTGAATCGTTCGAAAGAACGGCGATCTTGGCGCGGCTGCCCGGATCGCGCGCCACCGCCTTGATCTCGATGATGCCGTCGTAGATTTCCGGCACTTCTTGCGCGAACAGCTTGGCCATGAATTGCGGGTGCGTGCGCGAGAGGAAGATTTGCGGCCCTCGCGATTCCTCGCGCACGTCGTAAATGTAGGCGCGCGCGCGGTCGGAGGTCTTGAACACCTCGCGCGGGATACATTCGTCGCGCCGGAGGATCGCCTCGGCGCGCCCGAGATCGACCGTGACGTTGCCGAACTCGACGCGTTTGACGAGGCCGTTGACGATCTCGCCCACGCGATCCTTGTATTCATTGAACTGGCGCTTGCGTTCCGCCTCGCGCACGCGCTGCACGATCACCTGCTTCGCCGTCTGCGCGGCGATGCGGCCGAAATCGATCGGCGGCAGCGGGTCGGTGATGAAGTCCTCGACCTTGGCATCGGGATTTTTCCCTTGCGCCTCGGCGAGCGAAATCTGCGTCGTCTCGATCTCCACCGTTTCGACCACCTGGCGGTAGCGCAAGAGCTGGATCTCGCCCGTCGTGCGGTCGATGTGCGCGCGGATGTCGTGCTCGTGGCCATACTTGGCGCGGCCGGCCTTCTGGATGGCCTGCTCCATCGCCTCCAGCACCTCGTCGCGCTCGATCCCCTTCTCGCGGGCGACGGCGTCGGCCACCTGCAGCATCTCGATGCGGTTGTGGGCGGTTGCGCGTTCCATGTCGGTCCGTCTCTTTCCTGATCCGGCGTCACCGACCGGCAATCTTGCGGCGACGCCACTGTTATTCAGATCTAATGTCGGGTCTCGGGCGACTTGTTCGTGGCCGCCGCGATGAGCGCTTCGGTCAGCAAGAGCTTGGCGCGCATGATCTCGGCGAAGGGAAGCTCGACCTCGCCCTCGGCAAGGCCGAGGCGCACATGCGTCTCGCTCGCGGCCAGTATGCGGCCCGAGAATCGGCGGCGCCCGGCGATCGGGGTCTTGAGCTCGACCCGCGCGTCGTAGCCCGCGAAGCGCGCATAGTCGGCGCGCTTGATCAGCGGACGGTCGATCCCCGGTGAGCTCACCTCGAGCGTATAGGATCCGGCAATCGGGTCCTCGACGTCGAGCTTGGCCGACAAAACGCGGGCGATCTGGGCGCAGTCGTCGACCGACATCGGCCGGCCGTCGCTGCGCTCGGCCATCACCTGCAGGTTCGGGTGCTGGCCGCCCGCCACCAGGACGCGCACAAGCGCGTACCCCATGCTCTCGAGCACCGGCTGGATCATCTGCTCCAAATCGCGTTCCTGACTCATCTGGCGTGCGAGCGAACCTGAACCGGCGCCGAACCAACGCGCGTCGCCAACAAAAAAGTGGGCCGTTGGGCCCACTTATTTTGTTGCCGATCGACCATCGATCGAACCGGTTATATTGGCCGCGACTATACCCATCCCCCGCTCCAAAGCAAGGATTTTCGCGCCTTCTGCCTCGTTCAGCGCCGCAGAAATCCGAGATAAACCGGACGCCGTCCCGCCCTAACGGCCTTTCTTTCGTAGCGGGTTTCCGGCTGGTCGGCCGGGCGCTCCCGCCAGTTCAATGGCTCGACAGCGCGCCACGCGAAGGCAGGGTGCCGGGTCAGACGCTCGAGCATGTAAGCAAGGTAGCCCCCGTGGTCGGTTGCGAGGCGCAGCTCCGCGCCGGGCGCCATCGCCCGGGCAAGGGCATCCAGAAAATCGTCCCGGATCAGGCGGCGTTTATGGTGGCGCGATTTGGGCCACGGGTCAGGGAAGAGAATGATAACCCGGTTGAGCGCCATTGGCGCCAAGCGCGGCAACAGATCCCTGACGTCGCCGCTCCAGATACGGACGTTGGTCAGACGGCGCGCGCGTACCGCCGACAGCAGCGCCGCCACGCCGTTGACGAACGGCTCGCAGCCGATGAAGCCGAATTCGGGATGGGCGGCGGCCTGCATCGCCAGATGCTCGCCCGCCCCAAAGCCGATCTCGAGCCACAATTGCGCCCGACGAACGCCAAACAGCGTCGCTGGGTCAAGCGGCCCGGGCGGCGTTTCGGGAATGACCAGTGTCGGCAGCCACGTATCCAGCAATTCCTGCTGGCCGGCACGCAAGGTGCGCCCGCGCCGGCGGCCATAGGAGCGGATGTGACCCGGTTCGGGTTTGTTCATTTTTTTCCCTCCTCGCCCCGGCGAGGCATGGCCTGCCGGGGTGACGGGGAAATTTATGACCTTCAGGCGAGCGCCGATTTGAGGGCCGGGACGAGGTCGGTCTTTTCCCAGGAAAAGCCGCCGTCCTTCTCCGGCGTCCGGCCGAAATGACCGTAGGACGAGGTCCGGGCGTAGATCGGCTTGTTGAGGCCGAGATGCTCGCGGATGCCGCGCGGCGAGAGATCGACAACCTCCTGCAGAACCGCGGACAGCTTGTTTTCGTCGACCTCGCCGGTCCCTTGCGTGTCGACATAGACCGAAAGCGGGCGCGAGACGCCGATCGCGTAGGCGAGCTGGATGGTGCAACGCTCGGCGAGTCCGGCCGCGACCACGTTCTTGGCGAGATAACGTGCGGCATAGGCGGCCGAACGGTCGACCTTCGTCGGGTCCTTGCCGGAGAAGGCGCCGCCGCCATGCGGGGCGGCGCCGCCATAGGTGTCGACGATGATCTTGCGTCCGGTCAATCCGGCGTCGCCGTCCGGCCCGCCGATGACGAAGCGGCCGGTCGGATTGACGTAAAAATGCTCCTTGTCGCACATCCAGCCGTTGGGCAGCACCTTGAGAAGGTAGGGGCGAACGATCTCGCGCACGTCGTCCTGGTCGATCTTGTCGCTGTGCTGGGTCGACACGACGACCGCCGTGGCGCGCACCGGCTTGCCATCGACGTATTGCAGGGTCACCTGGCTCTTGGCGTCGGGCCCGAGGTTCGGCTCCTTCCCGGAGTGCCGCGCCTCCGAGAGCGCGCGAAGAATGTTATGAGCGAACTGGATCGGCGCGGGCATCAGCTCCGGGGTCTCGCGGCAGGCATAGCCGAACATGATGCCCTGGTCGCCGGCCCCCTCGTCCTTGTTGCCCTTGGCGTCGACGCCCATGGCGATATCGGCCGACTGGCCGTGCAGGTAGACCGAAATCCTGGCATTCTTCCAGTGGAAGCCCTTTTGCGCGTAGCCGATCTCCTTGACCGCCTTGCGCGCAATTGCCTCGATTCGCTCCTTCCTGACCGCCCCCGATTTTTCCACCAGCCCGCGCGGTCCCCGGACCTCGCCTGCGATCACGATGCGATTGGTCGTCACCAGCGTCTCGCAGGCGACGCGCGCGTGAGGATCGGCGGCAAGAAAGGCGTCGACGACCGAATCGGAGATGCGATCGCAGACCTTGTCGGGATGCCCCTCGGACACCGACTCGCTGGTAAATACGAAATCGCCCTTGCGCACGACCTTTCCCTCCGGGTCTGTCGGAATGACCGATGGTCGGGCTGGCTTCGCCGCCGGACGGTCATCTTGGGTCAAGGAAATCGCCGCCTTTTGGCCGACGGCGCGCTCTTGTGACAATCTTTCCCTGGCCCGTCAACTGGGTTTTGCCCGAA
>CAZLYV010000155.1:0-6595 GCA_964563665.1 uncultured Acetobacteraceae bacterium | reverse complement strand
CAACCTGCGGGACGAGCTTGAACGGCTATGACCCGGTTGCGACCGGCGGCCGGGGTGGCTCTTGAGGGGGGGCGAAACGATGCAACCGAAACACAGAGTTCGGTTTCTGCTCGCGGCGGGCGCGATCGGTTTTTCCGCCGGCGAGGCAGCGGCCACCGGCTTCCAGATACGGGAGAACAGCGCGACGGGGCTTGGAACGGCCTTCGCCGGCGCAGCGTCCGCGGCCGACGACATCTCGACCATCTACAACAACCCGGCGGGCATGACCCGGTTTTCGGGGCACCAGGCCGGTGTGGTCGGAAGCGTGGTTGGCACATCCGTCAAGTTTTCCGGGACAGGATCCGCCGCTACGGGGTCGAAGCTTTCTGGCGGGGAAGGCGGCGACGCCGGCGGGTACTTCCTGGTGCCGGCAGGCTATCTGCTCTACGACTATGCGCCGGATCTGAAGTTCGGCCTCGCGGTTACCTCGCCGTTCGGTCTCACGACGGAATACGACTCCGATTGGGTCGGCCGCTATCAGGGCATCCGGTCGGAACTGCAGACGATCAGCGTCAATCCCAACATCGCCTACCGCGTCAACGACTGGCTGTCGGTCGGCGGCGGAATCGTCGTGCAATACGCCAAGGCCGAGCTGACGAATGCGGTGAATTCGCGCACCATCTCGGGCGGCGCGCCGCTGGCCGATGGATTATTCAAGGTGACGGGAGATGATGTCGGCTTCGGCTTCAATCTCGCCGTGTTGATCGAGCCGCGGGCGGACACGCGGTTCGGCCTGACCTATCGCTCGAAGATCAATCAGACGATCAAGGGCGATATCGATTTCACGATGCCGGCGCCGCTCTCCGCCCTGGCGGCGTTCGGCGACAGCGGAGGCCGCGCATCGACAACACTGCCCGAAATCGTCACCGCGAGCGTGTACCACGATTTGACCCCGCAACTGGCGATCATGGCCGACGTGCAGTGGACGCGGTGGTCTCGATTCAAATCGCTGGTCATCGAACGCGACGACGGGACGGTCGTGCGCGATCAGCCGCAAAACTGGGAGAGCACGTATTTCTTTTCGCTCGGCGCGGCCTATAAGCTCGACAGCGCGTGGACGTTACGGGCGGGCGTCGCCTACGACCAGAGCCCGGTCAAGGACGAGTTTCGAACCGTGCGACTCCCCGACGAGGACCGTTTTTGGCTGGCATTCGGTGTCGGATATCGATGGAACGACGCCGTCGTCTTCGACGCGGCGTATGCCCGCAACTTCATCCGCGACGGCCAGATCGACGAACGCTCGGCGACCAACGATCGACTGACCGGTACATATAAAACAAGCATCGATCTCTTCGCGGTCTCGGCGAGGATTCGATTCTAGACCGAGCGATCGCTTTCAACGCCAGCTGATCCGCCACGGGCGGCCGGCGGCGAATCTGCGCTTAATGCCTGTATCGAACCCTGCGCCGACCGTGCGCAGCAGGTGAGGAAGCGCCCAGGCGATTGCACCCGAAAGCATCCCGAGCGCGCTCAATATCATCGCATCGAATCGATTCTTGGTCGTCAACATTGCGTCGTGCGATTCCAGCTTTGATCCACGGCGATAGGGTGGACGGGCTGACTGGCAATCGAAATCCGTACGCAATTCCAGGCCCCATCGGCCGTCCTTGGTCTGCGCGGCCGGGGTATTACTACCTTCTACGGGATCGTTCGGTGCAGTGAAGTGCTCCCCTGATTTCACTTGGCCGGAGCTTGAATTGGTTCCCTCATTGAGTCCGTGACAGCCGGTGGCGCAACGATCGGATCGCAATGTGATCCGCTGGGTCCGAAGCTATGTGAATAGCGCCGCGCATCTCGCCCGCTCTTTCGGCTGGCACTCCGCATTCCTTCGCGTTTCCAGGCGGCAGATCGACATTTCGCGTCGATCGGGGAAGCCATGCCGATGGAGTACACGCAATGAATCTCGATATCTCGCGTCTCAAACGGCCGGTGGTGGCTGCGTTGGTCGCGGCGCTCCTCGGCGCTTGCTCGATTCAGAAGCTCGCCGTCGATGCGATTGGAAACTCGATGGCCGACGGCGCCGACGTTTATGCTTCGGAGAACGACCCGGATCTCGTGCGCGAGGCCCTACCTTTCGGTCTCAAAACCTTCGAGTCGTTACTGGCGGTCTCTCCCGATAACCGAAACATTCTGCTCGGCGCGGCCAAGGGGTTTACCGGCTACGCCTTCTTGCTGCAGCAGCAGGGAGACATCATTGACCGAAGCGACCATGCCGGCGCGCAAGAGATATATCGGCGCGCCCGCCTGATGTATCTGCGCGGTCGCGATTACGCTCTCCGCGGTTTGTCGGTTGCGCATCCAGGTCTGCCCGACAGGCTGCGTCGCGATCCCGACGAAGCGCTTGCCATCACGACGCTCGACGACGTGCCTACGCTCTACTGGGCGGGAGCGGCGTGGGCGGCCGCGATCGGCGCCGGTCCGATCGACCTTGGTCTCGTCGCCGAGCTGCCGATCGCGGCGTCGCTGGTGCGACGCGTGCTCGAGCTCGACGAGGGTTATGACCGAGGGGCCGCCCATGAGTTCTTCATTTCGCTCGAGGGGAGCCGCCCGGGAGGGAGCGCTCGTCAGGCGCGCATCCACTACGACCGTGCGCTCGCGCTCTCCCGCGGGGTGCGCGCCTCGGTTTACGTATCGCTCGCCGAAGCGGTGACCGTCCGCGAGCAGAACCTCGACGAGTTTCGCGCCTTGCTCGGCGCGGCTCGGGCGGTCGATCCAAACGCGATCCCGGAGCTGCGGCTGGCGAACACGCTCGCGCGGCGCCGCGCCGGCTGGCTGGAATCCCGCATCCCCGACCTGTTTCTCGAGTCCGAGCGAAAGGAAACCGGCCAATGAAACTGCTTCGTCGCTTCTGGTTTGCGCTGTGCATGACGTTCGCCGTCGGCACGCACGCACAGGCGGAGGTCATCAAATTCGGAACGCTCGCCCCGCTGAATTCCCCCTGGTACGACATTCTGCGCGAGATGGCCGATGACTGGCAAAAAGCCTCCGGCGGTACGATTCAGGTCAAGATCTATCCAGGCGGCGTCGCCGGCGACGAATCCGACATCATCCGCAAGATGCGGGTCGGGCAGCTTCAGGCGGCGACGCTGTCTGGCGGGCTCGCCGACATCGCGCCCGAGTTCCGCGCCTTCTCGCTACCGATGCTGTTCGATACCTACGAGGAGCTGGATTACGTCGTCGAGCGCAAATTGCCGGAGCTCAACGCCATCCTCGAAACCCGGGGGTTCAAGGCGCTCAACTGGGCCGACATCGGCTGGCTCTATTTCTTCACGCAACGGCCGGCCGTTCATCCGAACGACCTCAGGGCGCAACGGCTATTCTGGTGGGAATCGGGCAGCGCCTATATCGAGGCGTGGAAGGACGCCGGTTTCCATCCGGTGCCGCTGGCCGCGACCGATATGCATACCGCGCTGCAGTCCGGTCTGATCAACGCCTTCGCTGCCCCGCCTCTCGCAGCGCTGTCCTTTCAATGGTTCGCGCTCGCGCCGCATATGACCGACGTCAAATGGGCGAGCATCGTCGGCGCGACGGTGATCTCGACCAGCACCTGGCGATCGATTCCCGATCCGCTCAAGCCGCGTTTCGCCCAGGCTGCGCGCGATGCCGGCGTGAAACTGCGCCTGTCCATTCGTCCACTGGGCGATGAGGCGGTGAAGGTGATGCAGCGGCACGGCCTGACGGTCCATCCGGTTCCGCCCGACGTCAAGGAGGAGTGGCGTCGCGGAGCCCGCGCCGCGTACCCGAAGATCGTCGGACAGGCCATGCCGCGGGCGATGGTGGCGGACGTCGAGCGCCTGGTGGCCGAGCATCGCGCGAAGCGAGCGGGGAACTGAGATGCCGTCGCTGGTCGACGTCATGCGTCCGCCCAAGATCCACTGGCATGTCGAAGATGGTCTTGTCGCGGCAGCTTTGCTTGGCGCCACCGTGCTGCCGATGGTTGAGTCGGTAATGCGTGCGACCCTCGGTACCGGGATCCCGGGGAGCGCCGGGTTGGTGCAAAACCTGACGCTGTGGATCGGCTTTCTGGGCGCGATGATCGCCACGCGCGAGCATTGCCATCTCAGCATCGCGACCGGCGGCATGCTCGACAAAACGCGGTTTGGCGACCTGGCTGCCGGAGTCAGAACCGGGGCTTCGGTCGCCGTCACCCTCGGCCTGGCCTGGGCGGCGCTTCGCTTCGTCGTCGCCGAAATGGACTCGGCGCTGTCGATCGGCGGCTGGCTGCCCCTGTGGACCATCGAGCTGATCATGCCCGCTGGTCTCGCGGTGATGACGTATCGCTTTGCGATCGACTGTCCAACCCGCAACGCCGCCATCGCCGCGCTCGCCATCGCCGCAAGCGCCGTGGGGTTAAGCATGATGCCGCCCGAGTACGTCTCGGTGGTGGCGTGGCCGGCGGTCATTGCTCTTGGCGGCGCGGCGATACTTGGCACACCGCTGTTCATCGTCCTCGGGGGCCTTACGCTGATTCTGTTCATCGGCGGCGGACTTCCGACGGCGGCGATCGCCGTCGAGGGATACCGGCTCGTGACGTCGCCCGTGATTTCCATCCTCGCGCTCTTCACGTTCGCCGGCTATCTGCTGGCCGAGGGCGGCGCCAGCCGGCGTCTCGTGCGGCTGTTTCGCGCCCTGTTTGGCTGGCTTCCGGGCGGGCTCGCCATCGTCGCCACGCTGGTCTGCGCCTTCTTCACGACGTTCACCGGCGCGACCGGCGTGACGATCCTCGCATTGGGCGGTCTGCTTCGGCCGATTCTGGTGCGCAACGGCTACTCGGAGCGATTCTCGATCGGCCTGTTGGCGGCGACGGGATCGATCGGCCTGCTGTTCCCGCCGAGCCTGCCGGCGATCATGTTCGGGGTCGTCGCCAACATCTCGATTCTCGACGTGTTCGTTGCCGGCTTTGTGCCGGGCCTGTTGCTGGTCGCCGCGGTCGCAGCGCTTGGCGTTCATGCCGGCCTCCGAACCACCACACCGCGTCCACCGTTCGACGTCGGCGAACTGCTGGCGGCCGCCCGCGACGCCAAATGGGAACTCGGCCTGCCGCTCATCGTTTTAGGCGGCCTGTTCGGCGGGTTCAGCACGCTGGTCGAGACCGCGGCGACGACGGCCGTTTACGCGCTGCTGGTCGAGACGGTGATCCACCGCGATCTCGGCGTGCGCGCGGATGTGCTGCCGCTCGTGGTTCGCTCCAGCGCGCTGGTCGGCGGCGTCTTCATGATCCTCGCCGTGTCGATGGGACTCACCAACTATCTCGTCGATGCCGAAATTCCGGCGCGCCTCGCCGGCTGGGCGCACACGCATATCGGGTCGCGGGCGATGTTCCTGTTGGCGCTCAACCTGTTCCTGCTTGCGGTCGGCTGCACGATGGACATTTTTTCGGCGATCGTCGTCATCGTGCCGTTGCTGCTGCCGACGGCGCGGGCGTTCGGCGTCGACCCGCTGCATCTCGGAATCGTCTTCCTGCTGAACCTCGAGCTGGGCTATCTCACGCCGCCCGTCGGCCTCAACCTGTTCCTCGCGGCGTTCCGGTTCAATCAGACCCCGATGGCCGTGTTCCGCAGCGCCGTTCCGTTCATCCTCGTCATGGCGGCGGTCGTTTTGACCGTGACCTATGTGCCCGATCTCGCCCTCGCTTATGTCCGAAAGTGAACACGCATCGCATGAGGAGATGGCCATGAAAAATTTCTGTCGCGCATTCGTCGCTGCGATCACCTTGGCAATGCCGTCTGCTGCGTCGGGCTGGAGCGCCAGAATCGCACCTTCCGAGCTCGTGCTCGACTATCTCAACGGGAAACGCTTTACCTGCGTCACTGACTTCGCGCAACTTGTCAAGTTCGAGGAAGATCGTTTTGTAACGTTGGAGCTGCCCGATAACCAGAGCGACCTACGGCCAAAACCGGTCGCCGAGCGGACGACCCATCTCGATTTTGCCGATCTTCGCGGGAACGTGGTCCGGGTCAGAACGGGCCGGCGGGGCGGGGATATGTCGGTCAAGGCCGTATGGGTATCCGCTGGCGCGGTCCATATAGCGCTTGGAGCGGGGAACGATGGCCTTCTTTTGTCCCTTCCGGTCGGTTATGCAAAGGCGGAATCTGGAAACGAAGTTGAACCTGCAAAAAGACTTCTCATGGCGCTTAATGTGGGAGTAGGCGTCTTTTTCTCACGTTTGCAAGTGCTCATGACCGCGGTCTGCGAAGAGGACGCCGCGACGTCGGAGCGCGATGACGACCCATCTCACCAATAGCGGCGCGAAACGCAGGCCGCAAATGTCCTGTCCTTTCCGACTATCAGATGTTTGCAGACGGCGCCTGGTCGACGTGGCCTCGAAGCCCGTGACTGGCGGCGTTCCCTTCGACACGCGGCCTGTGGCCGCAAGACGCGAGATGATGGTCTTCGCCTGAAGCCTATCGACCAGGTTGTCGGGTCGGTTTTTTCGGCCACGATCAAACATGGAGCGATGCATTCCGTGAAAACGCCCACGCCCTTTCGACATAGATCGATTCGACGAACGCTCGGCGACCAACGATCGACTGACCGGTACCTAATAACACTCACA
>CAZLYV010000154.1:0-6638 GCA_964563665.1 uncultured Acetobacteraceae bacterium | reverse complement strand
GTCTTAGGGCCGGTCGGAGTGATTGGGGTGCGCGAGCTTGGCGGCGATCGGACTCGTCGCCGCCAAATCAACGAATTGCTGCCGCTCGCTCGGCACGCCGCGGCGCACGAAGAGGCGCCAGGATATGAAGAGCGTCAGTAGCGTGTACATGACGCCGGCATAGCCGAACAGACCGCTGGGGCCGAACCACTCCATGACCAAGGAGCCGAGCAAGGGACCCGCCATCGATCCCATCGCCCAGCCCATCAGCAGGCCGCTCGACAACGAGACCAGCTGATCGCGTTGTGCAAGATCGTTTGCATGCGCGATGCTCAACGCGTAGAGCGACAGAGCGAACCCGCCCCAAAGACCGAAGAGAACGAAGAGCGCCCATTTTGGCAGGCTTTGGCCAAAGAACAGGGCGGCCGAGGCCACGATCGACACGCTGGCGATGACCAAGATCACGCGCCGACGGTCGACGCGATCGGAAATCCGGCCGAGCGGCCACTGCAGGAGCAAGGTCCCGAACTGCATCGCCGACACGACGGCCGCCGTAAGATTGCGCGGCAGATCGATCTGGGTGGCGTAGACGGGAGCAAGACCGACGACCGCGCTGTTGACGAGGCCGGCAACCAGGCAGCCCGCCAGACCCGCGGGCGCGATGGCGTAAATCTCGCGAAGACTGATCGGTCGAATTTTGCTCACGTCCGGGCTCGGCTGCTGGGTCATCGCCATGGGGATGAGACAGAGCGAATAGACCGCGCTGCCGAGCATGAAGATCGCGATCGGCTCGAATGGCAGGGTCAGAATCATCTGGCCCAGGATGAGGGCGATCTTGCTGGACAGCATATAGATCCCGATGACCGAGCCGCGGCTTTCCCGCGACGACCCGGCATTGAGCCAGCTCTCCAGCGCGGTGAACATCGCCGCCGAGGAATAGCCGGTCCCCAGCCGGAGGAGGGTCCACAGCACCGTGTCGACCGTGATCGTAAATGCAAGGCTGGTGATCGCCATGAGCGCCGCGGCCGCGGCAAAGGCGCGGATATGGCCGATTCTCTGGATGATGCCGGGAGCGGTCAGGCAGCCCACCAGAAACCCGACCGCATGGCCGGTGATCATGAGTCCGTTGGCCGTGGGCGAGAATCCCTCCACGGTCATGCGAATCGGCAGGAAGGTCTGGATCAGACCGTTGCCCGCGTTGAGAAGGGCGGCGCTGAGAATGATTGCGCCAAAGGACAAGAAATTCGGCACGTCGATGTCCGGCGGCAGCGTTGTGACGAAGCAAGCTCTTCTACCACGGAAGGGCCGGCACAAAATGGCTTCAGCGCCGATTCCGGCAGGGCGGCCCGAATTTTTCCCGGAACAGCTTAATTTCAGACGAATCGGGGTTAAGCTCGAGCTTGATCTCGGGATCGGGAGAATGAGGCCATGAACCTGGACATGGACGTGAAGCGCTGTCTTCCCGACGATCGTGAGCGGGCGTTGCTGGTCGGTCGGGTCTGGGCGCCCAAGCCGCCGGCGGGTCCGTGCGTCGTGGCGATCCGGGCCGATGCGCTGGTCGATCTGACGTCGCGATATCCGACGCTCAGCATGCTGGCAAACGAGCTCGAGGTCGGGCGCCTGCGAAAGGAAATCGCCGCCGCGCCGGTCTTGGCGTTGCTCGACGAGGTACTGACGAATAGCGACGAGGCGACACGTGATTCGAACAGGCCATGGATGCTCGCCCCATGCGATTTGCAGGCGATCAAAGCCGCTGGCGTTACCTTCGCCGCCAGCCTGCTCGAACGCGTGATCGAGGAACAGGCGCGCGGCGATGCCACGAAATCGGAGGACGTCCGGCGTCAGATTACGGCGGTGATCGGCCAGGACATCAGCAAAATCGTTCCGGGCTCGCCGGCGGCCGAGACATTGAAGAAAATTCTGGTGGCGAAAGGCCTGTGGTCGCAGTACCTCGAGGTCGGCATCGGTCCCGACGCCGAAATCTTCACCAAATGCCAGCCGATGTCGACCGTCGGCCACGGCGCCAAGGTCGGCATTCACCCCCGTTCGACCTGGAACAATCCGGAGCCGGAAGTGGTGCTGGCGGTAAACGCCCACGGGACGGTGGTCGGCGCGACGCTCGGAAACGACGTAAACCTGCGCGACTTCGAAGGTCGCAGCGCGCTGCTGCTCGGCCGCGCCAAGGACAACAACGCCAGCGGATCGATCGGCCCGTTCATCCGCCTGTTCGACCAGTCCTTCGGACTCGGCGATCTCGGCAAGGCGGATCTGGCGCTGACGATCGAGGGCGCGGACAATTATCGCCTCGAGGGAGTAAGTTCGATGTCGAAAATCAGCCGAACGCCAAGCGAGCTTGTTCGCCACGCATGCGGGCGCACTCACCAATATCCCGACGGATTCATGCTGTATCTCGGAACGATGTTTGCGCCGATCGACGATCGTGACCGCCCCGGCGAAGGATTCACCCACAAGATCGGCGACGTCGTCAGCATCGAAACGCCGTGCCTTGGACGACTCGTCAATCGGGTCGACTATTGCGATAGTATCGCGCCGTGGGATTTTGGCGCGGGCGCACTGATGCGGAACCTGGCCGCGCGCGGCCTTCTCGACTCCTTAAAATAAGGAACCAAGCGATGCTGCACCAAAATCTCGTCGGTGGCGAATGGGTGGCCGGTCCTGGCGTGAAGCAGAACATCAATCCTTCGGACGTTAGCGACGTCGTGGGCGAATACGTCCAGGCCGACGAGAAGCAGACCGATCAGGCGATCGCCGCGGCGCGCGAGGCGTTCAAGACGTGGAGCATGTCTTCGCTCCAGCAGCGTGCCGATATTCTCGACCGGGCCGGCGCCGCCATCCTTGCGCGCAAGGACGAGCTTGGTCAGTTGCTGGCGCGCGAGGAGGGCAAGACGTTGCCCGAGGCGGTGGGCGAGGCGACGCGGGCGGGTCAGATCTTCAAGTTCTTTGGCGGCGAAGCGCTGCGGATCCAGGGCGATAAGCTGGCTTCGGTGCGTCCAGGCGTCGAGGTGGAGGTCACGCGCGAGCCGGTCGGCGTCGTCGCCGTCATCACGCCATGGAATTTTCCGATCGCCATACCCGCCTGGAAGATCGCGCCGGCGATCGCCTTCGGAAACACGGTCGTCTTCAAGCCGGCCGATCTCGTTCCCGGTTGCGCTTGGGCGTTGGTCAAGATTCTCGTCGAGGCCGGCCTGCCGAATGGGGTGGTCAATCTTGTGATGGGACGTGGGCCGGTCGTCGGCGAGCGCATGCTGGCGAGTCCGCAAATCGACGCGGTCACCTTCACCGGCTCGGTCGCCACCGGTCGCGCGCTCGCGGTGAAAGCGGTTCGCACGGCCAAGAAGGTGCAGCTCGAAATGGGCGGCAAGAATCCGTTGGTGGTGCTGGACGATGCCGATCTGCCGACGGCGGTGAATTCGGCGGTGAATGGCGCCTTCTTTTCCACCGGCCAGCGCTGCACCGCCTCGAGCCGTCTGATCGTCACCGAGCGCATCCACGACGTTTTCCTTGGCGCGATGCTGGAGCGCATGCGAGGCCTCAAGGTCGATCACGCGTTAAAAGCCGGCACCGACATCGGCCCGGTCGTCGACCAGGCCCAACTCGATCAAGACCAGCGCTACCTCGAGGTCGCGCGCGACGAAGGCGGCAAGATCCACGGCGGAGGGCGGCTCAACCGCGAAACCGAAGGGTTCTATCTCGCCCCCGCTCTGGTGAGCGAAACGCGCAACGACATGCGGATCAATCGCGAGGAGGTGTTCGGCCCGGTCGCCAGCGTCATTCGGGTGAAGACCTACGATGAAGCGCTTGCCGTCGCCAACGACACCGAATTCGGCCTGTCGGCCGGCATTTGCACGACGTCGCTGAAGTTCGCCAGCCACTTCAAGCGCCACAGCCAGGCCGGCATGGTGATGGTCAACCTGCCGACGGCGGGCGTCGATTACCACGTGCCCTTCGGCGGCCGGAAGGGGTCGAGCTACGGTTCGCGCGAGCAGGGTCGCTACGCGGTCGAATTCTTCACCACGGTCAAAACCGCCTACATCCAGGCGTAGATCGCGCCATGACGAAGCCGCGCCCGCATGTATGAATCGCATTCCTGATCGTCCAGAATCGACCACGAACGGTGTGGCAAGCGGCGCGCAAGGCAACTATTCTGCCCGCCGAATCGCATTAGAGTGCACGATCAGGTTCGGATACATTGCCGACCTGCGCCGTTCCGTGGCGGGCTCTGCGTGAGCGTGACGGGACGGCACTAAATCTGCCAGACGGGATCGTAACAACGTGGATGATGTTTCAAACGATTGGGCGCTGCGTAAATTTGCCGTCGGCCAGCCGGTGCCGCGCAACGAGGACCCACGGCTTTTGCGCGGCGAAGGCCGCTATACCGACGACGTGAACCTGCCGTCGCAGGCCTACGCCGTCATGGTGCGCAGTCGCTACGGCCACGGCAGAATCCGCGGCGTCGATGTATCGAGCGCAAAAGCATCGCCGGGCGTGCTGGGCGCATATACCGGCGAGGATCTGGTCCAGGCGGGCTACGGCACGCTGAAATGCGCGGTGCCATTTCCCAATCGCGACGGAACGCCGATGCGAAAGCCAGCGCGCCCCGCCCTGGCGGTCGATCGGGTCCGCTTCGTGGGCGATCCGGTGGCATTCGTCGTGGCGGAGACGGCGGCGCAGGCAAAAGATGCGGCCGAAGCCGTGGCGCTCGACATCGAGCCGCTTCCCGCGGTGACCAGCGCCAGGCAAGCGGCCGAGCCGGGGGCGCCGGTGCTCTATGACGACGTGCCAGGCAACGTCGCGCTCGATTACCATTATGGCGATTCTGACCGGGTCGCCGCGGCCTTCGCCGGCGCCGCCCACGTGACCCGCCTGGCGCTGATCAACAATCGCGTCGTCGTCAGCGCGATGGAACCGCGCTCGGCGATCGGCGTTCATGACGCCGATAGCGACCGCTGGACCCTGCATGTCGGCTGCCAGGGCACGTTCGGCCTCAGAAACCAGCTCGCCAACGACATCCTGGGCGTGAAGCCGCAAAACGTCCGTGTCCTCACTGGAAACGTCGGTGGCTCCTTCGGCATGAAGGCCGCGGTCTACCCGGAATATGTCTGTCTCCTGCACGCCGCGCGCGCGCTCGGGCGACCGGTCAAATGGACGGACGAGCGTTCCGACAGCTTTCTTTCCGACCAGCACGGCCGCGACCACGACGTGACGGCCGAGTTGGCGCTCGACGCCGATGGCAATTTCTTGGCGCTGCGTGTCGCAAACTTCGCCAATATGGGGGCCTATCTCGGCGTCGTCGCGCCGTTGATGGGGACGCTCAACATCGTCAAGAACATGGTGAGCGTCTACAAAACGCCGCTCATCGAGGTGTCGACCAAGTGCGTGTTCACCAACACCACGCCGGTCAGCGCCTATCGCGGCGCCGGGCGGCCGGAGGCGAACTATTTCATGGAGCGGCTGGTCGATACCGCCGCAAGCGAGCTGGGGATCGATCGGGTCGATCTGCGCCGCCGCAACCATGTCCGTGCGGACCAAATGCCCTACAAAGCGGCGTCCGGCATGACGTATGACAGCGGCGATTTCACCGCCATCCTCGATCGGGCGGTCGAGCTCTCCGACTGGGCGGGTTTCGAGCGGCGTCGCCAGGAAAGCCTCGCACGCGGCAAGCTGCGTGGCCGGGGAATCGGCGCTTATCTCGAAGTGACGGCGCCGCCGTCCAACGAAATGGGCGGCATCCGCTTCGCGGCCGATGACACCGTTACGATCGTCACCGGCACGCTCGACTACGGCCAGGGGCATAGCACCCCGTTCGCTCAGGTCTTGAGCGAGAGACTCGGCATTCCTTTCGCGCGGATTCGCCTGCTGCAGGGCGACAGCGACCAATTGATCGCCGGCGGCGGCACCGGCGGCTCACGCTCGATGATCGCCAGCGGGGGCGCCATCGCCGTTGCAAGCGAGAAGGTCATCGCGCGCGGGCGTGAGATCGCGGCCTTCGTGCTCGAGGCCGCCGTCGCCGATATCGAATTTGCCGCTGGGCGCTTCGTCATCGCCGGGACCGACAGGGGCATCGGGATCCTCGAACTCGCACAAAAATTGCGGGCAGGCCTGCCGCTTCCAGATGGGCTCCCGCGAAGCCTCGACGTATCGCACGTCTATGAAAGCGTGCCATCCGCATTCCCAAACGGTTGCCACGTCGCCGAGATCGAGATCGATCCCGAGACCGGGGTGGTCGAGGTCGTCAAATACGCGATGGTCAACGATTTCGGCAACGTGATCAATCCGATGCTGGTCGAGGGCCAGGTGCATGGCGGGATCGTGCAAGGGATCGGTCAGGCGCTCATGGAGAACACGGTTTACGACGCCGAGGGACAGTTGTTGACCGGTTCCTACATGGACTATGCGATTCCGCGTGCCGACCACGCGCCGAACTTCGTGTTTGCCAGTCACCCCGTGCCGGCGAAGACCAATCCTCTCGGCGTCAAGGGCTGCGGCGAGGCCGGCTGCGCCGGCGCGCTGCCGGCGGTGATGAACGCGCTCGCCGATGCGCTGGCGCAATACGGCGTTCGGCACATCAACATGCCCGCGACGCCTCAGCGAGTCTGGCAGGCGATCGACGAAGCCCGTCGAACGCCGTCAAGTTGACG
>CAZLYV010000153.1:4069-6672 GCA_964563665.1 uncultured Acetobacteraceae bacterium | reverse complement strand
CCGCTCGATATAGCGCTTTTCGTCGTCGCGACCTTTGGCGCCTCGCTGGTCGCCGGGCTGGCGGGCTTCGCGTTCGGTCTGGTCGCCGCGGCGGTATGGTTGCACCTACTCACGCCGCTGCAAACGACGACGCTCATCGTCATCTTCGGTTTGCTGGTTCAAGGGTACTCGGTCTGGAAGCTTCGCGGCGCGCTGCGGTTTGCGCGTTTGTGGCCGTTCCTGGTCGGGGCAGCGTTGGGCGTGCCGGTTGGCGTCGACGTTTTGCGCTGGGCGGACGCAAGCGACGTGCGGGCGTGGGTCGGCGTGGTGCTGGTCCTCTACAGCCTTTACAGCCTGGCGCGGCCGCGGCTCGCGCCGTTTGGCGCCGGCGGATCGACGGCGGACAGCGGGATCGGATTTCTCAGCGGGATCCTGGGTGGTGCGACGGGATTGGCCGGCATTCTCCCGACCGTGTGGTGCGGTCTGCGCGGCTGGCCGAAGGACGAGCAGCGGGCGGTGTTCCAGCCGGTGGCGGTCGCCGTTTTTGCGATGACCGCGCTGTGGCTTGGCGGGACCGGCTCGCTTTCCGGCGACATCTTCTGGCTGATCGCCATCGGGCTACCCGCCGTGGCGCTGGGCACCTGGCTTGGATTGCACCTTTTCGGTCGATTGAACGAGGTCTGGTTTCGTCGCATCGTGCTTTGCTTGCTGCTTGTCTCGGGAATATCGCTGGTGATCCGCTGGTAGACGTCTGGCCGGATCGGCCAAAAATCTGGCGGGCGCGCTGTTTCTGCTTGAGAATGCAGGCCGCTGGATGCTCATAATGCGGATATGGAGTCTCGCGGACCGAAGCGATCGGCGCGAATTTCGACCGTGGGTCCGATAATGGGGAACATGCCGGCTGGGGACGATATATCCGAGATGGCAGTTGCGCGAATTCGCCGGCGCGTGCGCCTGGCGGTCGCGGGTCTCCTCGTTCTCATTGGACTGACGCTCGTCGTCTGGTGGTATGCCGTGGGCGCGCATATGCCGCTCCCCGGCTTCGCGCTGTCGGCCGAATCGGTCGAGGATTTGTTGGTGTCGTGGGGCGCATGGAGCGTCGTCGCCAGCATCGTGCTGATGGTCCTCCACAGCTTCATCCCGTTTCCCGCCGAGTTCATCGCCATCGCCAACGGCATGCTGTTCGGGACATTGTGGGGCACGGCGATTACCTGGTTCGGCGCCATGCTCGGCGCGTGCCTCGCCTTTGCGCTTGCGCGTTGGCTCGGGCGGCCGTTCGTGTTCGCGCTGGTCGATCCGCGCCACCGCGGCGCGATCGACCGCTGGGCGGCGCAGCAAGGCGCCGCGGCGCTGCTTTTCAGCCGCTTCATTCCGGTGATCTCGTTCAACCTGATCAACTACGCGGCGGGCCTCACTTCAATATCGTGGTGGACGTTCATGTGGGCGACCGGGGTTGGGATTCTGCCGCTCTCCTTCGTGATGGTCGTCATGGGGGACCGCATCGCCGCCGGTGACGTTTACGTCTGGCTGTGGCTGGTTGGCGCCGGACTCGTCGGCTGGCTGGTCTGGCACTTTGCGAGCGCGCATCGCCGGCGGATCGCGGCCGGAGTCGGCACGACGGATAGTCGCCCCGGCGCGCCGCCCGCGCTATAGTCGGCCCGTTGGCGGTTCTGCCAATTCTAATCATCGGACGCGACCGGAATGACGTTTCTCGGCGTCGATAGTTGGCGCTGGCAGTATTTCGAGCACGAGCCCTGCCCGCCAGACGTCCCGGTCCCGATCGACGACGCCACGGCGTGGCGGCTCTATCCCGTGCATCGTTGGGTCTACAACAAACTTCTGATCTGCGAGACGCAAGGGTTGCCGCATGGGCCGCATGGCACCACGCCGGCGCGCTTCCCGGTGTTCTCGAAGCCGATCTACAACCTCAAAGGCATGGGAATCGGCTCGCGAATCTTGCGCTCGGCCGAGGAATACGAGGCCAGTCTGCAGCCGGGCCATCTGTGGATGCCGCTTCTCAACGGCCCGCATGTCTCGAGCGACGTCGTACTTGAAGGCGGTCGGCCACGCTGGTGGCGTCATGCAACCGGCAAGCCGGGCCCGGCGGGAACCTTCGATTACTGGACCGTTCACGCCCGGCCGCGTCCGGCGCTCGAGCGCTTTCTTGCTGACTGGGCGCGGCGCCATCTCAAGGGATTTAGCGGCGTGGTCAATTTCGAAACCATCGGCGGCCGCCTCATCGAATGCCATCTACGCATGTCCGAGCAATGGCTCGACCTCAACGGAAAGGGCTGGCTCGCAGCGGTGGTGAGGCTGTACGAGGGCGGCGCGTGGCGCTTCCATCAACCGGCCCGCGCCGGCTACAGCGTCGTGCTGTTCGGGGACCATGGCGTGCGTTGGCGCATCGAGCGCGCCGCCGTCCGGCGATTTCTCGATCGTCCGGGCATCTCCTCGATCCAGATCACCTTCGACGACGACACGGCCCTCGCGGCGCACGCGATGCCGCCCGGCGGCTTCCGGCTGGCGATCGTCAATTGTTGGACCCTCGAAGCCGGCAAGGCCGTGCGAGCCGAGCTTGGCCGGATGTTCACCCGCGACACCGGTCCGGCGAAATGGCGCGAGTT
>CAZLYV010000153.1:0-3969 GCA_964563665.1 uncultured Acetobacteraceae bacterium | reverse complement strand
TCGACGATCGTATCTTGCCGGAGATCCTCGGCGAGCCGGCGGTTGAGGCGCAACAGCGCATCGTGCAACGCCTGTGCGTCGGGTGCCGCTTGCGGCACGCCGTAAATTGCTGTGAGCGCCGCGAGTTCAGCCCGAAGCGGCGCCTCCCCCGCGGCCAGCTCGCGCTCAGCGATGCCAAGCGCGCTGGCGATCATCAGCGCCGTCACGCGCGCGGCCTCGGTGAGAGTCGGCATGACTTCCTTGAGCAGCGCTTCCCGCGCGATCGCCATAAGGTCGGCGCCATTGGGGCGGTCGCGCATCAGGCGGCCCGCGCTTTGCCGGCCACGGGCGGCGTCATCAGCAGCAGCTCGTATTCGAGGGCGGCGGCCCGCCGGCCGGTGAGCGCCAGATCGAGCGAAGGTTCGGCGCCAGAGACGTGCCGCCATCCCTGCTGCAGCGCGATCACCGCCCATCGCGCATGCGCCATCACCTCCCAGTATTGAACCGCATGAGGCTCGACCCGCCGCCCGGACACCCGTTCGTACCCGCGATAGAAATCGGCGCGCGTGCCGATCCCGCCCGCCTCGCGGGCGTTGGCGCTGAAGCGCCAGCACTTGGCGCAGAACCAGCCGACATCCTCCATCGGGTCGCCCCAACCGGAAAATTCCCAATCCAGAATCCCCGTGAGGCCTTGCGCATCGACCATATAATTCCCGGTACGGAAATCACGGTGGCAAAGAACCAGATCGCCCTTGAGCGGTGCGTGCGCCGCGAGCCAGGCGAGTCCCCACTCCAACGCCGGTCGGGGTTCATCGTAGGCATCGAGCCATTTGCGATAGGCCGCGATCGCCGCGCGCGCTGGCGGCTGATCGGGCATGGCAAGAAATGACAGATCGGCACGCGGCGGCCGGATCGAATGGATCCGTGCCAGCTCCTCGCCAAGCCGGACGGTAAGCGCCACGCGATCCCCCCTCCACTTGTCGTCGCGGGTCACGATATGTCCGCCCGCGACGCCCGCGACGCGCGCCATGAGATAAAACGGCTTGCCGAGCGGGCCGCCCTCGGCCGAAAGCGCGAGCGGCTCGGGCACCGTTACACCGGCGGCGTGCGCGGCTTCGAGGAGCGCGAACTCGCGCGCCCGGCCATGGCTCGCCGCAACACCCGACGGCGCGTCGGTGCGGAGCACGAACCCACATCGGCCCGCGCGCGGACCGCCGTCGAGCGTCACGTCGAGCGACCAATTCTCCTGGATCGCGCCGCCGGACAACTTGCTCGCGCGCTCGATTGAAGCACGGCGCGCGCCCAGCGCATCGGCGATCCACGCCGCCAGCGCCTCGCTCGGCAGGCCGCCGTTGGAAAGCGTCTTTGTATCGTCGCTCACGACCAGCGCCAGAAGTCGGTGCCCTCCTTGAGCAGGAAGCGCGCGAGCACCATCTTGTGAACCTCGGACGCGCCGTCCACCAGACGCGCCTGGCGCGCGTAGCGGTAGATCCATTCGAGCGGCGTGTCGCGCGAATAGCCCTTGGCGCCCATCAGCTGGATCCCGGTGTCGACCGCCTTGTGCAACACGTCGGCGACGGCGACCTTCGCCATCGAGATTTCCTTGCGCGCGAAATCGCCCTGATCGAGTTTCCACGCCGCGCGCATGGTGAGCAGCCGTCCGATCTCGATTTCCATCGCCGCCGACCCGAGCAGCCATTGCACGCCTTCGTGATCGACCAGCTTGGCGCCGAAGCTATCGCGCGCGCGGACATATTCGAGGCAGGTATCGATCGCCCGTTTGGCGAGGCCTAGCCAGCGCATGCAATGCGTCAGACGCGCCGGCCCGAGCCGGATCTGGGTCGCCTTGAGGCCGTCGCCGATGTCGAGCAGCACGTTCTCGGGCGCGATTTCCAGCCCGTCGAACGTCATCTCGCAATGGCCCCCGTGTTCCTCGGGCCCCATGATCGGAATCTTGCGATCGAGCTTCCAGCCTGGCTGATCGGCATGAAACAGAAACGCCGAGAGACCCTTGCGCGCATCGCCGGACGTGCGGGCAATGACGATCATGTGCTTGGCGATGCCGGCGCCGGTGATGAACCACTTGCGCCCATAGATGACCCAACGATCGCCCCTCTTCTCGGCCCGCGTCGCCATCGCGGCGGGATCGGAGCCGGAGCCGGGCATCGGTTCGGTCATCGCGAAGGCGGAGCGCACCTTCCCCTCGACGATCGGCCGCAGCCAGCGCTCCTTCTGGGCCGGGGTCGCGGCGGCGGCCAGCAGCATCATGTTGCCGTCGTCGGGCGCCGCGCAGTTGAAGGCGACGGGACCGAAGATCGAGTGCGCCATCTCCTCGTAACATGCCGCCATGCCGATCTTGGAAAATCCGAGCCCGCCGTATTCCCTGGGCGATTGAAGAGCCCAAATGCCCGCCGTCCTCGCCTTGGCGCGCAAAATTTCGAGCCGGTCGAGGCGAATGTTCTCGCCCTCGTCGTAAGCGGAGCGATCGCGCTCGACCGGCAGAATCTCCGCCGCGACGAATTCGCGGATCCGACCTCGAACGCGCTCGATCTCCGGCGGCAGGCTGAAATCCATTACGCGGCTCCCTTAGACTTTCGGCGTCCAGAACGACACCGGCTTTATCGTCACGTTCTGCATGTCCATGACGAGCGCGGTCGCCTTGGCGATATAACCACCCCACGCCGGATCGGCCGCCATCCGGGCGCGGCGCGCCTCGCGGTCCTGGATCGACTCATAGCCCCACAGGTGGACCACCTGATTTTGGACACCGATGTCGCTCTGATAGTAGCCGATGCAGCGGCCCAAATGCTTCACCTGGGTCGCCAACCCGTCACCTTCGTAAATCCGGAAGTACTCGGCGAGCTTGCCGACCTGCAGGGTATAGACGCGCAGATCGACGACGCCGATCGGGCCCGACGCCTCGGCCTTCATCGGCCAAAACGGCGTCGGCTTGAGGATACGGTTCTCCTGGTGCTGGAAGAACAGCGCCGATTTCGCGCGGTAGGCGTTCCATGCCGGATCGCTCAACATCGCCGCGCGATGCCGCTCGCGCTCGGCGATATCGGGGTAGCTCCAGAAATGGACCACGCGATTCTGAAATCCGATGTCGACGAAGTAGTAGCCGAGCGGATCGCCGAGATGACGACGCTGGATCGGCCAGCCCTCGGATTCATAGAGCTTGAGATAGGCACCGAGGCGGCCGGGATGCAGCGTGTAGCTTCGCATGTCGACGATCATCGAGAAGAATTCCTTCCTTTTCGGTTACTGGAACGACAGCAGGTGGCCGCCGTCGACGACGAGGACGTGGCCAGTCATATAGCGCCCGGCGTCGGAGGCGAGAAGCAGCAAGGCTCCGTCGAGGTCATCGACGCTCGCGAAGCGGCGTAAAGGCACGCGCTTCAGCATCGCCTGCCCCGCCGGGCTCGCCAGGAATTCGCGATTGAGGTCGGTTTCGACGTATCCCGGCGCCAGCGCGTTCACCCGGATCTTGTGGCGTGCAAGCTCGATCGCCATCGACTGGGTGAGACTCACCAGCGCCGCCTTGGCCGCGCTGTAGGCCGAAACCTGGCTCGCCGGGCGCAAGCCCAAGATCGAGGCGACGTTGACGATCGCTCCGCCGTGGCCGTGTTCCGCCATGCGCTTGGCGACTTCGTGCGCCACCCGCCAGGCGCCGGTGAGATTGGTCTCGAGAATGTCGCGCCACTCCGACTCGTCCTGATCGAGAAAAGCGCGGGTGGTCGCGATTCCGGCGTTGTTGACGAGGATCGAGATCGCGCCCAGCTCGGTCTCCGCTTCCTCGACCGCCTCGGCGACCGATGCCGCCTGCGTCACGTCGAGCGTCAGCGGCAGCGCGCGCTGATCGAGCGCGGCGATCTCCTCGCCGAGAGTGGCAAGGCGGTCCATGCGCCGCGCCCCGATCGCGACCTTGGCGCCGGCGCGCGCAAGGGTGAGCGCAAAGTGCCGCCCGAGCCCCGACGAGGCCCCGGTGAC
>CAZLYV010000152.1:0-6698 GCA_964563665.1 uncultured Acetobacteraceae bacterium | reverse complement strand
GTTCAATATCAGTGGCAACAACTATCGGCTCGTGGTCAGGATCAATTATCGAGCTCGGGTGGTCGAGATCCGTTGGTTTGGAACGCACGCCGAGTATGACCGACTCGAAGTGGAGACCGTCTGATGCAGGTGAACGTGATCGCAATCGCGAATGACCGCGACTATCGGCGAGCAAAGGCGTTGGCGAGCCGACTGATGGGCGCCCGCGGCAGGGCTGATGTCATCCGGCTCGAGGCACAGGTCGCGCTTATCGCTGAATGGGAACAAAAGCGCTATCCGGCGCGGAAACCCGATCCGGTCGACGCGCTTCGATTTCGTCTTGAGCAGCTTGGTCTCGGCCAAAAGGATTTGGCGCGTATCTTAGGATCTCCGCCGCGCGCATCGGAAATACTGTCCCGGCGTCGGCGGCTCACATTGTCGATGATTCGCAAGCTTCGATCTTCGCTGGCGATTTCCGCCGACAGTTTGGTCGGGTAGTCGCCGGCCCACCCCGGCCGCCAGGTGTATCTCGTCGATGGGCGGATTATGGACTGACCGCCGCCGGGGTTGCGTTATCGCAGGCCGGCCTTGCGATAGACGGCGAGGTGCTGGTCAACGACCGTCTGGTTCTTGAACGGCATCACCGATTGCCATCCCTCGAGCGTGAAATCGGGGTTGAGCCGCATCACCTCGGCGGCTTCCGCACGCGCCTCGGCCTCGCGCCCCGAAAGCATATATGTCGCGACCAGGGTGAGATGGGCCGGGAGGTAATCGGGGCTCTTGTCGATCAGCTTGCGGACGATCCGGATCGCATCATCGTAGCGTCCGGCGAGCTGGTAGGCGCCGCCAAGCCACGAATCGTACCAGGGCGGATAGAACGGATCGAGCCGCATCGCGGTTTCGAAATAACGGATCGCTTCGTCGGGGCGGCCGGCAAGACGCAGGTAATAGCCAAGTGCCGCGAGCGTGTCGGCGTCGGTGGGCCGGAGGGCGATCGCCTTACCCGTTTCGACCTCCGCTTGGTCATGCGCGCGGCGGTATTGGTGCACCTGCGCGATCAGGATGTGGGCGGCGGCCAGCGTATCGTCGAGCGCCGCCGCTTTGAGCCCGAGATCGAGCGCACGGCCCATGTTTTCGTCCAAGCCTCTACCCCAGATCCGCCATTCGTCGTAGTAGAGCCAGCCCAGCAAAGCGTGGGCGCGCGCGTAATTGGGGTCGAGCGCAATCGCTTTTTCCAACAATTTGCGGGCCGTGCCTGAATCTTCCTCGGTGAAGCGCGCGACATGCTGGCGTGCGCGCAAGAGGAAATCATAGGCCGCAAGATTCGTGGTTTCCTGGCGCGCCGCGGGGCTCGAAACCGGGCGCGAAGGGGGCGCGACGATACTGGTTACGAGCTGGCCAACGATCTTCTGCGTCAGCTCATCCTGCACGACGAAGATATCCGTCAGATCGCGATCGAAACGATCGGCCCAGACGTGCGCGCCCGATGCGGCGTCGATGAGCTGCGCCGTCACCCGCACGCGGTTGCCCGACCGCCGGACGCTGCCCTCCAGAACGTAACGTACGCCGAGTTGGCGACCGATGTCGGCCACGTTCACCGCGCGCCCCTTGTAGGTGAAGGTCGAATTGCGCGCGATCACGAAGAGGCGGGTATCGCGCGAAAGATCGGTGATCAAATCCTCGGTCATCCCGTCGCTGAAATATTCCTGCTCGGGATCCGCGCTCATATTGTTGAACGGCAGCACGGCGATCGAGGGCTTGCTGGGAAGCGCCAGCGCCACCGGCTCGACCGACGCGGGGGATGACGGCGCGGAGGTGGCTACCGCCGCCGGCGATGGGGCGTTGGGTGAGCGATCACGTCCGGGAGCAAGGAACGCAACCCATGCCGCAACCAGAACCAGAATCGCTGCGCCGCCCCCGATCGCGAATGCACGCATGGCCACACGACGACGCGAGCGTGAGGCCGCCCGCCACCCTCGACCCGTCTCGTTTCCGGGTCTGATCTGATAGACCCGGATCGGCTGGGCGATGTTCTTCACCTGACGCTCGCCGAGGTCCTCGAAGGGAAGATCGAGCTTGCTTGCGACCTGCTCGTAAACATTGCGCGACACGCAGATACCGCCCGGAGGGGCCAGCGATTCCAGGCGCGCCGCGATGTTCACCCCGTCGCCATAGATATCATCGCCCTCGACGATGATGTCGCCGAGGTTGATACCGACGCGAAATTGCATCCGGCGTTGGTCGGACACGTCCGCGCTCCGCCGTGCCATCGCCGACTGAATTTCGACCGCGCAAGCGACCGCATCGACCACGCTCGGGAATTCGACCAGCATTCCATCGCCGGTCGTCTTGACGATCCGCCCGCGATGCTCGGCGATCCTGGGGTCGATCAACTCCTTGCGATGCGTTTTGAGCGCGGCCAGCGTCCCGGCCTCGTCCTCCCCCATCAGACGGCTATAGGCGACCACATCGGCCGCCAGAATGGCAGCGAGCTTGCGCTCCAAGGACAAACGAACTCCCGATTCCAAAAACGTGCGACGTGCCGGCGATTCTACGCCAAATGCACAGTGCAAGACAGCCGGCGCCAGAATGAAAAAATGGCGTGCCCGCTCGCGGACCCGCCCCGACGTTCAGCCGGATTGTGGCGGCCGATCAGCCGAGTTTCGCCATCATCACCGCGGTGTCGACCATGCGGTTGGAGAAGCCCCATTCGTTGTCGTACCACGAGAGCACGCGCACCAACCCGCCGTCGATCACCTGCGTCTGGGTGAGATCGAAGGTCGAGCTCGCCGGATTGTGGTTGAAGTCGGACGAAACCAGCTCCTCGTCGGTGGTCACCAGGATGTCCTTGAGGCGGTTGGATTTCGCCGCGTCGATGACGGCCTTGTTGACTTCCTCGGCGGTGACCTTGCGCTTGGGCACGAACTTGAAGTCGATCAACGATACGTTCGCCGTCGGCACGCGGATGGCGGTGCCGTCGAGCTTCCCCTTGAGGTCGGGCAGCACCAGGCCGACCGCCTTGGCCGCGCCAGTCGAGGTCGGGATCATCGACAGGGCCGCCGCGCGCGCGCGCCGCAGGTCCTTGTGCAGCGTGTCGACGCTCGGCTGGTCGCCGGTATAGGAGTGGATTGTCGTCATGTAGCCGCGTTCGATGCCGAAGTTTTCGTGCATCACATAGGCGACCGGAGCCAGGCAGTTGGTAGTGCACGACGCATTGGAAACGATGGTGTGCGTGGATTTGAGTCGGTCGTGATTGACGCCATAGACGATCGTGATGTCCGCCCCGTCGGCGGGCGCCGATATGAGCACCCGCTTCGCGCCCGCCTTGAGATGCATCTCCGCCTGCTCGCGCTTGGTGAAGATGCCGGTGCATTCGAGCACGATTTCGACCCCGAGATCCTTCCATGGCAGCTTCGATGGATCGCGCTCGGCCAGCACCTTGATGCGGCCGCGGCCGATATCCATCCAATCGGGGCCGGTCGTGATCGTGCCGGGGAAGAGGCCGTGCACCGAATCATGCTTGAGGAGATACGCGTTTGCCTTCACCGGGCCTAAGTCGTTGATCGCGACAACCTCGATCTCCTTGCGCCCCGATTCATGGAGCGCGCGCAAGACCAGACGGCCGATGCGGCCGAACCCGTTGATAGCGGCTTTGGTGGTCATTTGTGGTTCCGTTTGACGTAGATCAAGCGTTGGCGGGGAATCGTCAGATCAGGCGCTTCGCCGCGGCGGCGACCGCCTCGGCGGTGATGCCGAAATGCTTGTAGAGATCGCCGTACGGCGCCGAGGCGCCGAAGCTTGTCATGCCGACGAAGGCGCCCTTGGCGCCGAGATAGCGTTCCCACCCCAAACCGGCGCCGGCCTCGACCGCCACTTTGGCGACACGAGCCGGCCCCAGAACCTCGCGTCGGTATTTCGCCGTCTGGCGATCGAACAGCGACCAGCACGGCATCGACACCACCGCCGCCTTTATCCCTTCGCCAGCCAGGCGGTCACGCGCGGCAAGCGCCACCGACAGCTCGGAGCCGGTGCCGATCAGCGTCACGTCGCGCTCGCCGGCGGCCTCGGCCACGACATAGGCGCCGCGCGCTGAGAGGTTCTCGGCGAAATGCGTCGTGCGTACCGCCGGCACGTTTTGGCGGGTAAGCGCCAGCACGCTCGGCCCATCCTCGCGCGCCAGCGCCGCCGCCCAACATTCGAGCGTCTCCACCGCATCGGCCGGGCGCATCACTTGAAGGTTGGGGATGGCACGCAGGCCGGCGAGATGTTCGACCGGCTGATGCGTCGGACCATCCTCGCCCAGACCGATCGAATCGTGGGTCATCACGTAGATCACGCGCACGCCCATCAGCGCCGAAAGACGGATGGCGGGCCGCGCATAATCGGTAAAGATGAGAAACGTGCCGCCGAAGGGAACGAGCCCGCCATGGAGCGCGATGCCGTTCATCGCCGCCGCCATCGCATGCTCGCGCACGCCATAGTGAATATAGCGTCCGGAAAAATCGTCGCGCGTGATGACGGCAAAGCCCTTGGCCTTGGTGTTGTTGGACCCGGTCAGGTCGGCCGAGCCGCCGATCATCTCGGGGATCGCGGCCGTAAGCACATCGAGCGCCTGTTGCGAAGCGACGCGCGTGGCGATCGTCGGCTTTTCGACCGCAAGCCGGGCTTTGTATTCGAGCGCCTTGTCGAGCCAGGCGGTGGGAAGCTTGGCGGCCTGCAGGCGCTTGAATTCGGCCCGCCGCTCGGCTGGAAATGCCGACAACCTGCGCCGCCACAGGGCGCGCGCTTCCGCCCCCTTGGCGCCCACCTCACGCCAGCGCTGCAGCACCTCGCCCGGCACCTCGAAGGGCGGATGCGACCATCCCAATCGCGCGCGCGCGCCGGCGATTTCCCCCGCGCCCAGCGGCGCACCGTGCGCCGCCGCGGTGCCGGCCTTGGTCGGCGCGCCGTAGGCGATCGTCGTGCGGCAGGCGATCATCGTCGGCCGGTCCGACCGCCGCGCAGCGTCGATCGCGCTCGCCACCGCGTCTGGATCGTGGCCGTCGAGGGCAAGGGTGCTCCAGCCCGAGGCCGAAAAGCGCGTCAACTGATCGTCCGATACGGCGAGCGACGTCGGGCCGTCGATCGAGATGCGATTGTCGTCGAACAGCACGATCAGCTTGTTGAGGCGCAGATGGCCGGCGAGCGAAATCGCCTCGTGGCTGAGGCCCTCCATCAGGCAGCCGTCGCCGACAATGACGTAGGTGTAGTGGTCGACCACGCTCGCTCCGAAGCGCGCGGCGAGCAATCGCTCGGCGATCGCCATGCCGACCGCATTGCCGAGGCCCTGAGCAAGCGGGCCGGTCGTCGTTTCGATGCCCGCCGCATGCCCGTATTCGGGATGTCCCGCGGTGCGCGAGCCGAGTTGACGAAACCGCCGGATTTCGTCGAGCGTGAGGTCGGGATAGCCGGTGAGATAGAGCAGGGCATAAAGCAGCATCGAACCGTGACCGGCCGAGAGCACAAAACGGTCGCGATCGGGCCAGCGTGCGTCCTCAGGATCGAACTTCAAGAAGCGCGTGAACAAGACGGTCGCCACGTCGGCCATGCCCATCGGCATCCCGGGGTGTCCCGATTTGGCCTGCTCGACGGCATCCATCGCCAGCGCACGGATCGCGTTTGCCATCGCGCGGTGCTCGGGCGATTGCTGGTTGGTCGGCGCCGGCGCCGGGCTAACGGCGGAAGATAAGACGGTAGAGGCTGGTGCGCTCATGCAAGATCCTGGATTGCCGCGGCGGGGCGAACATGCCGTCCGCACCCCCCGCCGTCAACCCTCGAAACCGCGAATCCGCGCGTTGCTCTTAACCCTCTTTGGTGATGGGCGATTTGACGTTCGAGGCAGGCCGGGCCTATGGTTTGGCGCATGAGCTTGGCGGTTCAGGCGCCGAGTCGGACGTTGATCGTAACGGGACGGCGCGAACGCCCTGGACGGCGACCCGGTGGGGCGGCGGTGACGCAATGAGTCGATTGGAACAGGCAATCAAGCGTCTGGATGGCGCGATCGGTCGGCTCGATTCAGCGCTTTTGGCGCGCGTCACGGCGGCCGAAGCGCGCGAGAAGCTGATCGTCCAGCTCGAGCGCGAACTCGACGGCATTCGCAAGGAACGCGCCGCGCTCGAGGCGAATGCCGAGACGGTCGCCCAGCGTCTCGATGCAACGATCGCCCGCCTCAAGACCGCGATGATGGCGTGAGGGGACGACGCATGGCCGAAATCTCGGTGCGCATCAACAACCGTCAATACAAAGTCGCCTGCCCCGATGGGCAGGAGGAACGCCTGAGCCGGCTTGCGAGCTACCTCGACCAGAAAGTGGGCGGCCTTGCCGGCCAATCGGGAAATGGTCCGGCACCCGGCGAAGCGCAGCTCCTGGTCATCGCCAGCCTGATGTTGGCCGACGAACTTGGCGAGTCGCAAGATGAGTTGCGCGCGCTTCGCTCGGCGCCACCGCAAGTGAAGGAGGTTGCTGACCCGGCGAGCGAGCGCGCAGCCGAGGCGGCGCGGGCAGCCACGTCGGCCGCCGAGGCGAGGCTTGCCGGCGTGCTCGCCGCCGAGGACAAGGTCGCCGCCGGCGCCGAGGCGCTGGCGGAAAAAATCGAACGCATCGCAGAGCGCCTCGAGCGCGTGTAATCGCTCCGCAATTCGCCTTCGTTTAAGAGCCTGTTTCGAAAGTCGCATGGGTCG
>CAZLYV010000151.1:2807-6699 GCA_964563665.1 uncultured Acetobacteraceae bacterium | reverse complement strand
AATTTGATGCCGAGACCAAAAAGCCGAACCCCCGCCGGCATGGCCGACGGGGGTTCGGTTGCAATAACAATATCTTGCTTGGTTACCGGAAACGAACTCGGATGATTTCGTAGGCTTTCGAGCCACGCGGCGTGGTGACCTCGATCGGATCGCCGGTCTGCTTGCCGATCAGCGCACGGGCAAGCGGCGAGGTCACCGAAAGCTTGCCATGCTCGACGTCCGCCTCCTCGGCGCCGACGATCTGGTAGGTCGTCTCCTCGTCGGTGTCGATATCGGCGAGCGTCACCTTGGCGCCGAACTTGATCGCCTTGCCCGAAAGCTTGGAGACGTCGATCACCTCGGCGCGGGCGATCTTGTCCTCGAGCTCCGCCAAGCGGCCCTCGATGAAGCTCTGGCGCTCGCGCGCGGCGTGGTACTCGGCGTTTTCCGAGATGTCGCCGTGGGCTCGCGCCTCGGCGATGGATCGGATGACCGCCGGCCGCTCGACGCTCTTGAGATGCTTCAATTCAATCTCGAGGCGCTGATACCCCTCGAGAGTCATCGGAATTCGTTCCATCGACCAACAACCTTCACTCTCCGGATTGGAGCCGCGTTGCCACGGTACCCACCCGTTTCGACGACCGACTTTGCACCGGGAATCTTAAAACGACGTCCTAAAATACGACTGCAGCGGGGCGACTTCAAGGCTGCCGGACCTCAGCGCATGAATCGCCTCGACCGATGCGCGCACGCCGGCAACGGTTGTATAATAGGGAATATTTCCTAAAAGAGCGGTTTCCCGAAGGCTGAAGCTGTCCGTCATCGCCTGGGCGCCTTCGGTCGTATTGAACACGAGGTGCACCTCTCCGCTCTTCATTGCATCGACGATGTGGGGCCGTCCCTCGAGCACCTTGTTGATCACGCTGACCTCGAGACCTGCTCGGCGCAGGTAGTCGGCCGTGCCGCGCGTGGCAAGCAGACGGAAGCCCATGGCGGCGAGCCGGCGCCCGGGCTCGACCATCGCCGACTTGTCATGGTCTTTGACCGAAACGAATACCGTACCGGTGAGCGGCAGATTTGAGTTGGCGCCAAGCTGCGACTTGGCAAACGCGTGAGCAAAATCGCGGTCGATGCCCATCACTTCGCCGGTCGATTTCATTTCAGGGCCGAGGATCACATCGGTGCCGGGAAAGCGCGCAAAGGGGAATACGGCCTCCTTGACCGCGACATGATCGCACTTGGCTGGCGTAAGCCGAAAACTCGCCAGACGTTCACCCGCCATCACGCGGGCGGCGATCTTGGCGATCGGCACCCCGGTCGCCTTGGCGACGAACGGTACGGTCCGCGATGCGCGCGGGTTCACCTCCAGAACGAAGACCTCGCCATCCTTGACCGCGAACTGGACATTCATCAGGCCCACGACGTCGAGCGCGCGGGCAAGACGATCGGTCTGCCGCGCAATTTCGTCGATCACCGTCTGCGGCAAGGAATAGGGCGGGAGCGAACACGCCGAATCGCCCGAATGGATTCCGGCTTCCTCGATGTGCTCCATGATTCCGGCGACGTGGACGATCTCGCGGTCGGCAAGGGCGTCGACATCGACCTCGATCGCGTCCTGGAGGTAGGAATCGATCAGCACCGGGTTCTTGCCGGAGACCCTGACCGCCTCGGAAATATAGGCGCGCAAGCCCTCGACGCTGTGGACGATCTTCATCGCGCGGCCGCCGAGAACATACGAGGGTCGCAGCAGCACGGGGTAACCGACTGCATCCGCCACCTTCTCGGCCTCGGCGAGCGAAAACGCGGTTCCATTCGCGGGTTGTTTCAGGCCAAGCCGCGCCAGGAGATCCTGGAAGCGCTGACGATCCTCGGCCAGATCGATCGCATCGGACGAGGTGCCGAGGATCGGGATACCGGCGGCGGTCAGCGCGCTTGCGAGCTTGAGCGGCGTCTGTCCTCCGAACTGGACGATCACACCGTGGACGGTGCCGTTCGACTGCTCGCGCCGCACGATCTCGATAACGTCCTCGGCGGTGAGCGGTTCGAAATAGAGCCGGTCCGACGTGTCGTAGTCGGTCGACACGGTTTCCGGGTTGCAGTTGACCATGATCGTCTCGTAGCCGGCGTCGCGGAGCCCGTATACGGCGTGGACGCAGCAATAGTCGAACTCGATGCCCTGTCCAATGCGGTTGGGACCGCCGCCAAGAATAATCACCTTATTGCGTACGCTCGCGTCGTCCTCGCTCTCGGGCGGCGTCACGCCATCGCCCTCGTAGGTCGAGTACATATAGGGCGTAAGCGACGCGAACTCGGCGGCGCAGGTGTCGATCCGTTTATAGACCGGCAGCACGCAAGCGGCGCGGCGCGCAGCGCTTACCTCCGCCTCGCCGAGCCCTACGAGTTCGGCCAGCCGCGCGTCGCTGAATCCCTGTTTCTTCAGCCTGGTCCAGCGGTGTGCGTCGTTCGGCGGACCGGCCGCTCGGATCTCGGCTTCGGCCTCGACGAGCTCGGCGACCCGGGCGAGGAACCACTTGTCGTACCGGCATGCCGCATGAACTTCGTCGACCGAAAGCCCGTAGCGGAACGCCTGCGCGATCACCAGAATTCGGTCCGGAGTAGGTTTCGTGAGCGCCGCGCGGATCGCATCGCGATTGGCCCCCCCGTCGGCGCCTGGAATATCGATTTCATTGAGACCGGTCAGGCCGGTCTCCAGAGAACGCAGGGCCTTCTGCAACGATTCCCCAAACGTCCGGCCGATCGCCATCGCCTCGCCGACCGACTTCATCGATGTCGTGAGCAACGCCGGGGTGCCGGCGAATTTCTCGAAGGTGAAACGCGGCATCTTGGTGACGACGTAATCGATCGTCGGCTCGAACGAGGCGGGGGTAACGCCCGTGATGTCGTTCTTGAGTTCATCGAGCGTGTAGCCGACGGCAAGCTTGGCGGCAACCTTGGCGATCGGGAAACCGGTCGCCTTGGAGGCGAGCGCCGATGAGCGCGAAACGCGCGGGTTCATCTCGATGATGACCAGGCGACCGCTCGCCGGATCGACCGCGAACTGGACATTCGAGCCGCCGGTATCGACGCCGATCTCGCGCAACACCGCGATCGAGGCGTTGCGCATGATCTGGTATTCCTTGTCGCTGAGCGTGAGCGCCGGCGCGACGGTGATGCTGTCGCCGGTGTGGATGCCCATCGGATCGACATTCTCGATCGAGCAGACGATGATGCAATTGTCGGCGCGATCGCGCACGACCTCCATCTCGTACTCCTTCCAGCCCAGCACCGACTCCTCGACCAGAACCGAGCCCACCGGCGAGGCGCGCAAGCCCCCGGCGACGATGTTCTCGAACTCGTCGAAATTGTAGGCGATGCCGCTGCCGGTTCCGCCGAGCGTAAACGATGGGCGGATGATCGCCGGCAACCCGACGAATTCGAGCGCCGCCCGGGCTTGGGCGAACGAGGTGACGAGGCTCGAGCGCGGGCAGGCAAGGCCGATACGCTCCATCGCCTCGCGGAAGAGGAGACGGTCTTCGGCCTTGGCGATCGCTTCGCGCTTGGCGCCGATCAGCTCGACGCCGTATTGGTCGAGTACGCCGAGATCCGCGAGCTTCATCGCCGTGTTGAGCCCGGTCTGCCCGCCCATTGTCGGCAGGAGCGCATCGGGCCGCTCCTTGGCGATGATCTTGGTGACGATTTCGGGCGTGATCGGCTCGACGTAGGTGGCATCGGCCAACCCGGGATCGGTCATGATCGTCGCCGGATTCGAATTCACGAGGACGATGCGATAGCCCTCGTCCTTAAGCGCCTTGCACGCCTGCGTGCCCGAATAGTCGAATTCGCACGCCTGGCCGATGACGATCGGTCCGGCGCCGATGATCAGGATCGATTCGATATCGGTGCGCTTAGGCAT
>CAZLYV010000151.1:0-2707 GCA_964563665.1 uncultured Acetobacteraceae bacterium | reverse complement strand
AGATAATGGCTGTCGTGCGGTCCGGGCGAGGCCTCCGGATGATATTGAACCGAGAACACCGGCCGGTCCTTGATCTCGAGGCCCTCGTTGGTGCCGTCGAACAGCGAAACGTGGGTAACCGACACGTTCGCCGGCAGCGACTCCGGTACGACGACGAAACCGTGGTTCTGCGAGGTGATCTCCACCTTGCCCGTCGCGAGGTCCTTCACCGGGTGATTGGCGCCGCGATGCCCACGCTCGAGCTTCGCGGTCTTGCCGCCAAGCGCTAGCGCCAGCAGCTGGTGACCGAGACAGATACCGAAGATCGGCAGAGATTTCTTGGCGAGCAGTTCCTGCAATACCGGAACGGCATAGACGCCGGTCGCCGCGGGGTCGCCCGGGCCGTTCGACAGGAATACGCCATCGGGTTTGTGGCGCAGGATATCCTCGGCCGATGCCGTCGCCGGGACCACCGTCACTTTGCACCCAGCCGAGGCGAGGCAGCGCAGGATGTTGCGCTTCGCCCCGTAGTCGATCGCGACCACGTGGAAACGGGGCTGCTCGAGCCGCCCGTAACCGGCGCCCAGCGCCCACCGCGTTTCGTCCCAACTGTAGGTCTGGCGGCAGGTCACTTCGAGCGCCAGGTCCATGCCCTTGAGCCCAGGCCAGGCTGCGGCCATGGTCTGCAGGGCGACGACGTCGATCCCGCCATCGGGCGCGTGACAGATCGCGCCGTTGGGCGCGCCGTGATCGCGGATACGCCTGGCGAGCGCGCGGGTGTCGATTCCGCTCATGCCCACAAGATTGTACGACACGAGCCAATCCTGGAGATGCCGCGTGGCGCGAAAGTTGGCCGGATCGGTGATGTCGGCGCGCAGCACGAGCCCGCGCGCGGCCGGGGTCAGCGTCTCGATGTCCTCCGTATTGGCGCCCACGTTGCCGATATGGGGAAAGGTGAAGGTGATGATCTGCCCGGCGTATGACGGGTCGGTCAGAATTTCCTGATACCCGGTCATCGCGGTGTTGAAGCATACCTCGCCCACTGCAGTCCCGGCCGCACCGACGCCGCGGCCCCAGATCACCGTGCCATCGGGCAAAACAAGGGCAGCCGTGGCGCCCGGCGGTTGACGCACGTCGCGCGTGACAAAAGACGGGCCAAGCTGCGGCGCCGCTGGCGTCATCGTCGGCATCCTTGGTCTGGCAGGCAGGAAAACCCCGGCGGCAGTCAAAGATATCTCGGCGGCCGGAGCGGCGATTCTGCCGTGCGCGGCTACTTAAGCAATCGCCGGCCCCCCGTCAAGCCTTTCGTGGCAGAGATAGACTTTTTACATCAATAACTTAAGGAATTCTACCGATTTGCTTTCATGACCGACTTGGGATAGCGTGGCGGCCCTATTTTGATCGGATGACGTCATGTTGCGTACCCAGCTTACCGAGGCGCTCAAAAGCGCGATGAAGGCGCGGCACGAGCGTGCCACCTCGACCATCCGGCTGATCCTCGCCGCGCTCAAGGATCGCGACATTGCCGCCCGCGGAAAAGGCAACGCCGAAGGCATCAGCGAAGATGAGATCCGGCAGATGCTGCAAAACATGATCCGACAGCGCCGGGAGAGCATCGCGCTCTATGAGCAGGGCGGGCGCCTGGAACTGGCCCAACAGGAAGCCGAGGAGATCACGATCATCGAAAGCTTCCTGCCCAAGCAGTTGAGCGCGGCTGAGATCGAGCAGGCAGCGAAGGCGGTCATCGGCGAGCTGGGGTCCAGCTCGATCAAGGACATGGGCCGCACCATGGCGACGCTCAAGCAACGCTATGCCGGACAGATGGACTTCGCCAAGGCCGGCGCGATGGTGAAGTCCCTGCTCGGCGGCTGACGGTCTCCGGCGGTAAACAAGTTATCCCCGCGACTCAGGCAATCCACTGAAAGGCAGGTAATTCGCCGCGACACGATACGTGGCACGGCGCCGGTTGCGGCGTATGCTCCGAAACTTGGTGCCTCAGCAGGGTCCCGATTCGGGTCGCGACACATGGCCTTTCCGCCCGCTTTTCTCGATGAGTTGCGCCAGCGACTAGCCTGCTCGGAGGTGATCGCCAAGCGTGTCCGGCTGATCAAGAAGGGCCGCGAGTATGTGGGCCTCTGCCCCTTCCACAGCGAGAAGACGCCGTCGTTCACCGTCAACGACGACAAAGGCTTCTATCACTGCTTTGGCTGCGGGGCGCACGGCGACGTCATCGGCTTTACGATGCGCTCCGAAAGCCTTCCATTCCCCGAGGCGGTGGAGAAGCTCGCCGGAATGGCCGGTCTGGCCGTGCCGCGTCTGTCGCCGGCGGAGCGGGCGCGCGAGGCCCAGCGCGAAACGGTGCAAGATGTGGTCGAAGCGGCCTGCGCCTGGTTTGAAGCGCAGCTACGGGCCCCCGTCGGCCGCGCCGGGCTCGATTATCTGCATCGGCGTGGGCTCGACGACACCACCATCGCCCGCTTCCGGCTTGGCTTCGCCCCCGATGCTCGCACGGCGCTTAAGACCGCGCTCATCAAGGACGGGATCACCGAAGCGCGCCTGATCGAGGCGGGGTTGCTGGTCAAGCCCGAGCCTTCGGCCGGCTCAGGGGGCGGCGACAGCGACGTAGGGAGGTCGAAGTCGACGGAGCCGCGCAGCGGCGGACGAGACGAGACCTTCGATTTCTTCCGCGGCCGGGTGATCTTCCCGATCTTCGACCGGCGCGGGCGGG
>CAZLYV010000150.1:5171-6702 GCA_964563665.1 uncultured Acetobacteraceae bacterium | reverse complement strand
CGCGACAAGAAGTCGACCGAGGAGTAAGCCCTCGCCCATCGGCGGCCTCCGTTGGCGATCAAGTTCGTGCTCGATCGGCGCACCGAGGCTATCACAACTTATCCGGGAGTCAATATAGGTCTATACACGTAATTTAATCAGTATACGGAGCATGATTGCAAGGCGACGCGGCCACCCGGACCCGTGGCCATATCGGAGTCGCTTCTGTGGGTCGGCTCAGCCCATCGCCACCAGGTCGATGGGATCGGCGACCCCTTCGACACGCGAGGCGGAAAGCGGGCGCGCCGGCGCCGGCGGCGTGTAGCCCTGCGCGCATGCCAGTTCGTAGGCTTCGCGCGTGGCGAGCGCCGGGACGCGCGCGGCCTTGGTGTGCTTCTCGAGCTTGGCAGCGAGGTTCACCGGGTCGCCGATCACGGTATATTCGAGCCGCGATTCGTCGCCGACCGCGCCGAATAGCACCTCTCCGGTGGCGATGGCGACGCCGATCTTGGGCGCGAGCAGGCCCGCTTCGGTGCGCTCTTTGGCCCACTTGCCCGCCTCGATCAAAACATCGTCGAGCGCACAGAGCGCGTCGGCGGCGTAGCTCGCCGACATCCGCGCGGCGCCAAAGCTCGCGAGGATCCCGTCGCCCAGAAACTTGTCGATGCTTCCGCCATGGCGCTGGATCGCCTGTACCATGCGCGCCTGGTAATCGGCGAGCAGCGCCATCACTTCCCTCGGCTGCAGGCTGCGTGTGAGCGGCGTGAAACCGCGCAGATCGACGAACATCGCCGCCGCCGGCCGGAGTTCGGCTTCGCCGGGCCGCACCAGATGCTCGGCGCCGGTGATCCGCTGGGCGATTTCGGGCGCGAAAAAGCGCTTGAGGTCGCTCGCCGCCGTGCCCTCGGCGACCGCGCGCACCAGGATGCGGCGCGCGCGCGTAATCGACGCGGCAAGAATTGCGGTCACCAGCAGGATGGTGACGATCTTGTCGAACTCGGCGCCCCACAGGATCATCGCCGAAGTCATGTAGCGCACGTAGTCGCGCGTCACCGGCATACCGCCCGGATCGTAGGCAGCCGCATAGACGACGAGCACGAGCCAACCGAACGCCGCCACCGCGCCCGCCAGCACCACGTAACGCGCCTCGAAGCGAAGCGTGCGGAGCGCGATGAAGATAAAGACGTACAACACCGTCGGCGCCTTGAGATAGAAGGCGGGCGGTTGCTGGTACTGGAGATGAAAGCTCCAAATCGTGACCAGCAGCAGCGCCATGTCGACGATGACCGATGTCGCGAGCAGCCAGGCGGGCAGCCGCATGCGGTAGGCGAGCGCCACCCGAACGACGGTGAAAGCGAAATACGCGCCGAGCGCCCAGGGTACCGGGGCGAACGGCGCGTCGGCAGTGAAGGTCTTGGGGGCGATCGTATAGAGCGTTGCAAACGTCAGAACGACGCCCATCTGCACCCAGCCGACGGCGATCTCATTTTTCTGTTCCTCGGCTTCGATCGCGCGAGTAACGCGCTCGGGCAGCGCCACCGCGCCGCCGCCG
>CAZLYV010000150.1:0-5071 GCA_964563665.1 uncultured Acetobacteraceae bacterium | reverse complement strand
GCCGGCCATGGGCCTCTCCATCGCCTGCTGCCATGACAATATCGCGGATCGCGGCATGGTGGACATCAAATCGTCATGAGGCGTCGACTGGGGTGGGAGATCTCACGTGTCGGGTCCTGGTCCCTCACAGGTATTTTGCGCGGATATCGACGCTCGATTCGACGTTCTCGAGGGCGAAAGCTATCTTTCGCGCCTCAACTGCGAGTTTCGCGACCACATCCGTGCTTTGCGCGAGGCGCAAAGGGTTTCGATACGCTATGCTTTTCGCAGTGAACGCGAGGACTGGATCCAGGTGATGGCCGCCGCCGGAATGGGATTCTGCGTCCTGCCCGAATACTCGCCGATCATCCCGGGCGTGATGACGCGGCCGATCATCGAGCCCGAGATCGTGCGCGACGTCTCGCTGGTCACCGTCTCCGGTCGGCGCTTCTCGCCGGTGGTGGCGACGTTCGTTCGTGACACCAAGAGCTATCGGTGGCCGAATTGAGCCGCCGCGTTCGCGGCAAAGTCGACAGTGATGAGACCGCCGAGATCTTCGAGCTGGCGATCGAGTCGCTTGGCGCTTCGGGCGACGGCATTGCGCGGCATGGCGGAGCCACGATCTATCTTCCGTTCACCGCTCCGGGCGACCGACTGACTGCGCGGCGGATCGGCCGCGATCACGCGCGCGCGATCGAATGGCGCGCGTATGGCCCCGACCGCCAGGCGCCGCCGTGCCCCCATTTTGGCGCTTGCGGCGGCTGTGCGCTCCAGCATCTGAGCGACGCGGCCTATGGCGCGTGGAAGACCGACCTTGCCCGGACCGCGCTCGCGCGCCGCGGGTTTCGCGAACTCGCCATAGCGGCCCTCGTTCGCACGCCGCCCGGGTCCCGGCGGCGGGCCGAGTTGGTGAGCGTGCGGCATGGGCGCACGGTGGCGCTCGGCTTTCATGCGCCTGCGAGCAGCGAAGTGATTCCGATCCAGACTTGCCTGGTGCTCGCCCCGGCGCTCGTCGCGTTGCTTGCGCCGCTCAGGGGCCTGCTCGCCGATATTCTTGGCGAGGGCGAACGGCTCGACGTGCACGTAAACCTCACCCAATCCGGGATCGACGTGCTGATGACGGCGGCCCGCGCGCTCGATCTTGGCGGTCGCGAGCGCCTTGCCGCGTTTGCGAGCGATGCCCACCTCGCCCGGCTCTGCTGGCGGCCGGGGCCGCGCGCCGCCGCCGATCCCGTGACGCTCGCCGCTCGCCCCCGAATGACTTTCGGCGGGGTTGGCGTCGATCTGCCGCCGGGCGCCTTCCTGCAGGCGAGCGCCGCCGGCGAGACCGCGATCGTTGGCGAGGTCCTTGCCGCGGCAAGCGGCTGTCGCAAGATCGCCGATCTCTATTCCGGTTGCGGAACGCTGAGCTTTCCGCTCGCCCGCAATGCGCGCGTGCATGCGATCGAGAGCGAGCGCGCGATGGTCGATGCCCTCACCACCGCTGCGGGGCGCGCGCGGCTTGACGGCCAAATTACGGCCGAGACGCGCGATCTCGCGCGCCGCCCGCTGTCGCCCGAAGAACTCGCGCCGTTCGACGCGGTCGTCTTCGATCCGCCGCGCGAGGGCGCACGTGCGCAATCCGAGATGCTCGCGCGCTCGCGCGTGCCGCTCGTCGTTGGCGTGTCATGCAATCCGGGAACCTTCGCCCGCGACGCGCGCCTCCTGGTCGAGGGCGGCTATCGGCTCGAGAGACTGCTTCCGATCGACCAGTTCCTGTGGTCGCCGCACCTCGAGCTGGTGGGCGTGTTCCGGCGAACCGCGTAGCCGCCGCTTGCTAAGCCGCGTCGGCGGCGCGCGCGAGCGCCAGCCGTCGCCGAATCGACAGCACCAACGGCAGAGTCCAGACGACAAGTGTCACCACGCCGAGGACGGCTGCGATCGGTCGGACGAAGAATCCCAGCGGATCGCCGCCCGACTTGATCATCGAGGTGACGAAGTTCTGCTCCAGCATCGACCCCAGCACCATCCCGAGGATGACCGGCGCCACGGGGAAGCCGTTCTCCTCCATGAAGAAGCCAACGAGGCCGAAGACCAGCATCACGGTGATTCCAAAGATGCTGTTATTCATGGCGAAGGCGCCGACCATGCAGAACATGAGGATGACCGGCATCAGGACGTCGCGCGGCACGCGCAAGATCTGGGTCGAGCATTTGATGGCAAGCCAGCCGAGCGGAACCATGATCAGGTTCGCGATGAAGAACAGGGCGAAGACGGCGGTGATGATCTCCGGCTTGTTGATGAAGATCGTCGGGCCCGGGTTGAGGCCTTTGAGATAGAGCACGCCGATGACGATCGCGGTGATCGAGTCGCCCGGAATCCCGAAAACCAGCGCCGGGATCCACGCGCCGCTCACCGCCGCGTTGTTGGCGGCGCCCGATTCGACGATGCCTTCGACGTGGCCGGTGCCGAACTTCTCCGGCTCCTTGGAAAACTTCTTGGAGGTCGCGTAGGTGATCCACGAGGCGATGTCGGCGCCCGCCCCGGGCAGCGCGCCGATGAGCGTGCCGATCGCGCTGCCGCGCAGGATCTGCACCGGGTAGCGCTTGGTGAGGATCCACTGGCCCTTGAAGATGTTGCCCTTCGCGGAGTGCGGCGGCGGAAGCCGCGTCGAGGCGGCCGCCATCGCGCGCAGCACTTCGCCGATGGCGAACATGCCGATCATCGCCGGGATGAAATCGATGCCGCCCATCAAGTCGATCACGCCGAAGGTGAAGCGCGGCATCCCGGCCGGGTTATCGAGGCCGATGGTGGTGACGAACAGGCCGAGAAAGAGCGAAATAAGCCCTCTCAATGGCGAATCGGCGGTGATGAAAACCGCACAGGTAAGTCCAAGACAGACCAGCCAGAAATACTCGAACGAGCTGAAGCGGAGCGCCACCTCGGCGAGCGCCGGCGCCGCGGTGACGAGGACGATGGTGCCAAAGATGCCGCCGATCGCCGAAAATACGACGCCCGCGCCAAGCGCCAGCTCGGCCTGGCCTTTGAGCGTCATCGCGAAGGCCTCGTCGGTGTAGGCGGCGGACGCCGGCGTGCCGGGAATGCGCAGCAGCGCGCCCGGAATGTCGCCGGCGAAGATCGCCATCGCGGTCGCGGCGACAATGGCGGCAAGCGCCGGCACCGGCGGCATGAAGAAGGTCACCGGCACCAGGAGCGCGGTCGCCATGGTCGCGGTCAGGCCCGGCATCGCGCCGACGAACAGGCCGAAGACCGAGGACAAGAGCACCACCACGATCACGTACGGATCCAGAATGAGCTGCAACGCGGTGAGGAGCGTGTCCATGGCTACCAGAGAACCTCGGTTAGAATTCCGCGCGGCAGCGGTATGCGAAGGAGACTGCCGAAGGCGTACTGGATGGCGAGCGTCACCAATACGGCGATCACCAAGCCGCGCACGATCGGTATCTTTTGTCGTACGAACATCGTCACCAGGATCGCGATCGACAACGGGATGAAGCCGACGCGATCCGAGAGCACGACATAAACCAGGATCAGACCAAGCGTGATAAAGAAGTTCGCGCGCGTGCGCGGCACTCGTGCCCAGTCGGCGAATTCGACCCAATCCGGGTGATGGCGTCTTCCCCGCCAGGCTCGCACCGCGAGGAGCGCGCTGCACGCCGCGAGCCCCAGCGCGATCACCGTCGGGAACGTCGCCGCGCCGAACGGCTGGCCATGCATGGCCGGCAGGGTCTGGGCATAGACGAAGATGTAGATCGCCAGCACGAAGAGGCACGCGCCGATGAGAACGTCGTTGATCTTCATGTTGTACCGATCGGTGATCGCACCGGCCGATCGTTCGAGTGGCGGGCGGCGAAGGCGCCGCCCGCCGTCCAACGTCGACTTACGCCTTGGCCAGGCCGACCGCCTTCATCACGCCGCCCATCTTGGCGTCGTCGTCGGCCATGTGCTTCGCGAAAGCCTGCGAATTGCCCCACACCAGGCCGAACCCGCGGCTGTTCATGAACTCCTTGAAGTCGTTGCTGTCGTAAATCTTGTTGAGCGCGGGCACCAGCTTGTCGACCACCGCTTGCGGCATGCCCTTGGGTCCGGCGATGCCGCGCCAGGCGGCGAGCGTCCAATCGATGCCGAGCTCCTCCTTGAGCGTGGGCACATTGGGGAACTGCGGGTTGCGCTGCGGCGACATGACGGCGAGGCTGCGTGCCTTCCCCGCATCGAGCATCGAGCGCGCTTCGGGTACCGAGCAGGTGACGATATCGACTCCGCCCGCGGCGAGGTCCTGCATCGCCGGCGCCGCGCCATTCGACGGAACCCATGGCACGTCATCGGGCTTCAATCCCATCGCCTGCACCCAGCCGGCGAGCGCCAGATGCCAGATACCGCCCTGGCCGGTGCCCGAGGCCTTGAGCTTGCCCGGGTTGGCCTTGATCGCCGCAACGAGATCCTTGAGGTTCTTGTAAGCCGAGTCGGCCTTCACCTGCACGCCAGGCGGGTCCGAGTTCATCAGGGCGAGCGGCGTGTAGCTGGCGCCGGTTAGGTCGGTCAGCCCTTGCCAATGCATCATGCCGATCTCGACCGTGATCATGCCGATCGTGTAGCCGTCGGGCGCGGCGCTGGCGATCGCCGAATGGCCGACGACACCGCTGCCGCCAGTGCGATTGACGACGTTGATCGGCTGCCCGAAATCCTTCTCGAGCAACGCCGCGACAATGCGCGCCGTCTGGTCCGTGCCGCCACCCGCGCCCCACGGCACGAAGAATGTGACAGGACGCGTCGGCCATTGCGCCTGGGCGCGAGCCGGCTTCAGCCCGAAGCCGACAATTGCCGACGCCGCCGTCGCGGAAGCGATAAAGCTACGTCTTTTCAGCATGTCCGGGGTCCCTCCATGGAAAACAGCTTGGATTGTCTTGATGGATTTCCGTCCGATCGTTGCGGGCGGTCGCGCGAATTACCAAGTCGCGATTATGGCGCAGTCGCGTGAGGCGCCGCAAGTGACGCCCGCGAAGGCAGGCAGCGAGCCCGAAGATTGGCCACCGCGCACATCAGCCGGTGAGCGCGCGGATGCCGCCGGGTCGAGGTACATCGCGCCAACCGC
>CAZLYV010000149.1:0-6734 GCA_964563665.1 uncultured Acetobacteraceae bacterium | reverse complement strand
AGAAGATGGCGCGCGTCTATTCGATCGATGGACTGATCCCGGTCGTCGATCCGTCGAGCTTCGTGCATCCGACCGCCTCGCTGATCGGCGACGTCATCGTCGGGCCGAACTGCTATATCGGCCCAGGCGCCTCGCTGCGCGGCGATTTCGGCCGGCTCGTCATGCACGCGGGCGGCAATCTGCAGGACAACTGCGTCGTCCACGGCTTCCCCAATTCCGACACGGTGCTCGAGGAGGATGCGCATATCGGACACGGCGCGATCCTCCACGGCTGCGTCGTGCGCAAAGACGCGCTCGTCGGCATGCACGCGGTGGTGAACGACGGGGCCGAGATCGGCGAGGGCGCGATCGTCGCCGCGCTCGCCTTCGTCAAGGCGAATTTCAAGGTGCCGCCGCGCACGCTGGTCGCCGGAATCCCGGCCCGCGTGGTGCGCGAGATCACCGACCGGGAACTTGCCTGGAAGAAGCAGGCGACGCGCGAATACCAGGACCTCGCGCGCCAGTGCCTGGCGACGTTCCAGGAATGCGAATCGTTGCCGGCGCCCGAGCCCGACCGCAAGCGGCTCAATCTCGGCACCGTCGAACCGCTTTACAAGCTGAAGGGCGGGTGAGGGGTCTTTATCTCCCGATCGCGTAGGCCTGCTGGAGGCGGGGCGTGGCGGCGGCGCGGAGCACCTCGCCATCCTTGGCGGCGGCGCAGTTGCGCCCCAGCGCCCAGTCACCGGTCAGATGCACGTCGTGGCCGCGGCGCTTCAGCTCGTCCACCGTTTCTTCCGGGAAGCGGCCTTCGAGGATGATTTTTCCCGGCGAGGGTTGGCGGGGATAGAACGAGTTGGTCCAGTGATCGCACTGGAGCTGCGGCGCATCGATCGCCGCCTGCAGGTTGAGCTTGTGCTCGACGTGACGCAGGAAGAACTGGACGATCCACTGGTCCTGGTTGTCGCCGCCCGGCGAGCCGAAGGCGAGATACGGCTTGCCGTCCTTGAGCGCGATCGTCGGCGTCAGCGTGGTGCGCGGGCGACGTCCGGGCGCGAGCGCGGAGGGCGCCGTCTCGTCGAGCCAATACATTTGCGCCCGCGTGCCGAGGCAGAAGCCAAGCTCGGGGATGGCCGGCGAGCTGTGCAGCCAGCCGCCCGACGGCGTCGCCGCCACCATGTTGCCGAAACGGTCGATGACGTCGAGATGGCAGGTGTCGCCTTCGGCCGGTCCGCGCGCGGCGCGGCTGCGGGCGAACGCCGTTGCGCCGCCGCTGCGGTCGTACGATTCGGCCTGCTCGCGCTCGGTTGGCTCGCCCACGCCGGCGGCCGCGACCACGCTAGCGCGTATGTCGGGAATATGCGGCGTGCGGCCATCGGGCGCGCCGGGCCGATCGTCGAGCGAGGCTTGCGCGCCAATCAGCTTGCGGCGCGCGTCGTTGTAACCATCCGAGAGCAGCGTCTTCATCGGCACGTCGATGAATTTTGGGTCGCCGTAATAGGCGTTGCGGTCGGCGTAGGCAAGCTTCTTCGCCTCGACGAGGGTGTGCACGAAGTCGGCCCCGACCGTGTCCATCGCCGCGATGTCGAAGCCCTTCAGCAAGGCAAGCACCTGCAAGAGCACGGGACCCTGCGACCACGGCCCGGGCTTGCACACCGTATAGCCGCGGTAATCATAGGTGAGCGGGTCTTCGTATGACGCCTGCCACGCCGCCATATCGGCGGCGGTAAGCACGCCGCGATGGCGTTCGCCCGAGGCATCCATCACCTCGGCTCGCGTAGCGAAGCGCTCGATCGCCTCGGCAACGAATCCCTTGTAGAACGCGGCGCGCGCCGCCTCGATCTGCTTCTCGCGATTGGCGCTCGCGCGCGAGCCTGCTTCGAGAATGCGGGTAAGGGTCTTGGCGAGGGTCGGATTGCGGAACAGCGTACCCGGCTGCGGTATCGCGCCGCCGGGCAGATAAATCTCCGCCGAGCTAGGCCATTCATCACGGAACAGCGCCTCGACGCCGTCGATTGCGTTGGTGACGCCGGCGATCAGCGGGTATCCGTCGCGCGCGAAGTTGATCGCCGGTGTGATGATTTCGGCGAGCGTCATCGTGCCGTGGTCGCGCAGCATGAGCATCCAGGCGTCGAACGCACCGGGGACGACGGCGGCAAGCAGGCCGGTACCGGGGATGAGATCGAGACCCTCGCGCCGATAATGCGCGATCGTCGCCCCCGCCGGTGCGACGCCTTGGCCGCAGATGACCCGCGGCAATGCCGAACCGGCGGGCTGGATCAGCATGACCGCGTCGCCCCCAGCGCCATTCATGTGCGGCTCGACGACCTGCAGCACAAGGCCGGCCGCGACCGCCGCATCGAAGGCGTTGCCGCCCTTCTCGAGGATCGTCATTCCGGTCTGCGAGGCGAGCCAATGGGTCGAAGTCACGACGCCGAAGGTGCCGCTGATGACGGGACGCGTGGTGAAGGGTGAAGCTACGGCCATGGGTCGAAAATCCGCGATCGTAACGAAGGGGGAGTGACTATAGGGCGCGGGCCGCGCCGCCCGCAACCGTCGATCGCAGCGAGGCTTTGCGTGCGCGATTGACTTGGGCCGTCCCACGGACCTAGCTTGCGCTCGTTCGAGTTGGCGTGGGACGAGGCTTGATTTCGCTGGCGCGGGAGGATGGATGACCACACATTTCATCGTGCATGACAAGGCCGACACGGTCGGCGTGATCGTCGTCGAGGGCGTCAAGGCCGGCGAAACGCTCACCGGCTGGGTGATGGAGAACGACAAGAGCGTCACCGTGAAGGCGCTGGATCCCGTGCCGCTTGGCCACAAGATCGCCCTCACGGCCATCAAGAAGGGCGACACGCTCATAAAATACGGCCACGACATCGGGCGCGCCGCCGCCGACATCGGCAAAGGCCGGCACGCGCACGTCCACAACGTCAAGACCAAGAGGTGGTAGCCATGGCGAAGACGATCGCGAAGCGCGCCCCGGCAGGGCGCAAGGCCAATGGCGGCGCACTCACCTTCATGGGCTATCGCCGCGCGAACGGCCGCGTCGGCATTCGAAATCACGTCGTGATCCTGCCGCTCGACGACCTGTCCAACGCCGCCGCCGAAGCGGTGGGCAACAACATCAAGGGGACGCTGGCGCTGCCCCACGCTTACGGTCGCCTCCAGTTCGGCGAGGATCTGGAGCTCCATTTCCGCACGCTCATCGGGACCGGCTCCAATGCGAATGTCGCGGCGTGCGTCGTGATCGGCATCGAGCCCGGCTGGACGGCTCGCGTCGTCGAGGGAATCAAAAAGACCGGCAAGCCGGTCGCCGGGTTCGCCATCGAGGGCAAGGGCGACATCCAGACGATCGCCGACGCCGCGCGCAAGGCGAAGGAGTTTCTCCATTGGGCGAGCGAGCTGCAGCGCGAACCATGCCGGATCGACGAGCTGTGGGTATCGACCAAGTGCGGGGAAAGCGACACGACCTCCGGCCTCGCCTCGTGCCCGACCGTCGGCAACCTGATCGACAAGATCGACCCGCTTGGCGCCACGACCTGCTTCGGCGAGACCTCCGAGATCACCGGCGCCGAAGTAGTGTGCGCGAGCCGCGGGATCAATAAAGAGATCGGCGGCAAGTTCCTCGCCGCGTGGCGGGCATACAATTCGATGATCGAGCGCCACAAGACGAACGATCTCTCGGATTCCCAGCCGACCAAGGGCAATATCGCCGGCGGCCTGACGACGATCGAGGAGAAGGCGTTCGGTAATCTGGAGAAGATCGGCCACAAGACGAAATATATCGACGTCCTCAAACCAGCCGAGGCGCCGACGAAAGGCCCCGGTCTCTATTTCATGGACAGCTCGTCGGCGGCGGCCGAGTGCGTGACGCTCCAGGCGGCGGCGGGGTTCGTCGTCCACTTGTTTCCGACCGGCCAGGGCAATGTCATCGGCAACGCGATCGAGCCGGTGATCAAGCTCACCGCCAACCCCAAAACGGCGCGCGAGATGAGCGAGCACATCGATCTCGACGTTTCCGGAATCCTGCGCCGCGAGATGACGCTCGACGAAGCCGGCGATCGCCTGATCGACATCATGATCCGGACCTGCAATGGCCGGCTCACCGCGGCCGAGGCGCTCGGACACCGCGAGTTCGTCATGACCAAGCTGTACCAGAGCGCGTGATCGCTAAAGCGATCGGTTAAGGGAGCGATTGGAAGCGGCAGCGAGTGACGCCCACTTACGACACGCTTGAGACGTCGATTTGGCGCGGCGGCGCAACGGGAAAATTTGTCGACTATTCGGTGCCGCGGCGGGCGAACCAGACCGTTCTCGACGTCGTCACCTGGGTCCAGCGTCACCTCGATCCGACGCTCGCCTACCGCTTCGCGTGCCGCGTGGGAATGTGCGGCTCCTGCGCGATGACGGTCAACGGCCGGCCGAGTTGGACCTGCCGCACGCATGTCGCGCGAGTCGCCGGCAATGGTCGCTTGACCATCGCGCCGTTGCGAAATTTGCCGGTGATCAAGGATCTCGCCTGCGACATGACTCTCTTTTTCGACAAGTGGGCGAAGGCGAAAGGTTTCTTCATCCCGCCAGCGGCAACGCCCACGGATTTTGCGGTCGTTCCACCCGCGAGCCCGGCGCGGGTCGCCGCCGACGCAGGCATCGAGTGCATCGGCTGTGGCGTTTGCTACGCGGCATGCGATGTGGTGACGTGGAATCCGGACTATCTCGGACCCGCGGCGCTCAACCGCGCCTGGACTCTGCTGAACGACGCGCGCGACCGCGCCGGGCCGATGCGGCTCGCGGCGGTTGCCGGCGACGCCGGCTGCCACGCTTGCCATAGTCAGCAGGGCTGCCGCGAGCATTGCCCGATGCAGCTCAATCCCACCGCATCGATCGCCGGCCTCAAGCGCGAAGTCATGCGCGCGGCGCTCACGGGCAAGCTGTGAGAAGCGCCGATATTTCGGTTCGATACGAGACTTGGGCGTGGCTCGCCCAGCGCGCGAGCGCCGCGATGCTGGCGGCGTTCGTCGTGGTTCATCTGGCGACGATCATCCTCGCCGCGCGCGGCGGCCTGAGCGCTGCGGAAATACTAGGGCGCACGCGTGGCAGCCTCGGCTGGTTGCTGTTCTACGGCGGTTTCGTGGTCGCGGTCGCGATTCACGCGCCGATCGGCCTCAGATCGATCGTGCGCGAGATGACGGCGTGGCGCGGGCGCTCGCTCGATGCCGCGGCGGTCCTGGCCGCATTCCTGCTCCTCATGCTTGGCTGGCGCGCGATTGGGGGACTTTTCCGATGAAAGGCGGCCACGTTCTTCTCGCCTGGCGCGGCCGTTCGCATCCAAGCTATGTCGCCTTCCTGGTTCACCGGATTTCCGGACTCCTGCTTGCGCTGTTTCTGCCGGCGCATTTCTGGGCGCTTGGTCAGGCAATCCAGGGCGAGGCGGCGCTCGACGGTTTTCTGCGTTGGGCCGACCGGCCGTTGGTCAAATTCGCCGAGACGGTGCTTGTCGTCCTGCTCGCCGCGCATCTGACCGGAGGCTTGCGCGTCATGGCGATCGAATTCCTCGCCTGGCGCGACTGGCAGAAGACCGCGGTCGCACTCTCCGCCGGCTTGAGTCTCGCGGTCGGGCTTCTCTTCCTTCTCAATCTTTGAAACGGGTGAATGACGTGCCAGGCCGCTCCTATAATCGACGACGCGGCGGCCAGGACGGTGATAGATTCGGCTGAACCGGCGTGATACCTACGAAAAAATCACTGTCTCCAAGCGCCGTTCCTGGGAGGAAATTCGACGATGAACATACATTCGCTGGTGCACAAAATCGCGCTCGGCGGCGCAATGACTTTCGGATTTGCCATGCTCGCGGCGCCGGGCACGTTTGCCCAGGAAACCAAGGAGGTGCGGGTCGCCAAGCAGTTCGGGATCAGCTACCTGCCGATCACGGTGATGGAGGAAAGAAAACTAATCGAGAAATACGCCAAGGCGGCGGGCCTCGGCGATGTGAAGGTGAGCTGGACTCAGTTCACCGCCGGGCCGGCGATGAACGACGCGCTGCTCTCGGGCAATCTCGATTTTGCCTCGGGTGGCGTTGGTCCGCTCGTCACCATCTGGGCGCGCACAAGGGGCAACATCAACGTCAAGGCGGTGTCGGCGATCAATTCGATGCCGCTCTATCTCAACACGATCAATCCCAACGTCAGGTCGCTCAAGGATTTCACCGACAACGACCGCATCGCATTGCCGGCAGTGAAGGTCTCGATCCAGGCCGTCACTCTGCAAATGGCGGCCGAGCAGGCGTTCGGGCCCGGCAAGCACGATGTGCTCGACAAGCTCACCGTTTCGTTGGGCCACCCGGACGGCATGAGCGCGATGATGTCCGGCCGCTCGGAGATTACCGGTCACTTTAGCAGCGCTCCCTTCCAGTACCAGCAGCTCGATGATCCCCGCGTGCGCCGCGTGCTGAGCTCGTACGAGGTACTGGGCGGCCCGGCGACGTTCAACGTGGTGTGGACGACGGGAAAGTTTCACGACCAGAGTCCAACAACATACAAGGCGGTTTTGGCCGCGCTCGAAGAAGCGATGCAGCTCATCAATTCCGACAAACACGCCGCGGCCGCGTTGTGGGTCGCGGCCGAAAAGTCGAAACTGTCGGTCGACTTCATCGACAAGATCTTGAAGGACCCCGAGAACGTCTTCACCACGACGCCGCAGAACGTAATGAAATACGTCGATTTCATGTTCAAGGTCGGATCGATCAAGCAAAA
>CAZLYV010000148.1:0-6784 GCA_964563665.1 uncultured Acetobacteraceae bacterium | reverse complement strand
CGGTCTAACGTCGCCGAGCACAAGGCGGGGAGGATGCTCATGCGGACCTGTCGAACGACGATCGAACGAATGGCACGGCGCTATTCGCTGTTTGCGGGTCTGGCCATGGTGGCGTGGGGCGCTGCTGGCCCGGCGAGCGCGGCGGAGATAACGGTACTTGCGGCGGGCGCCGTGCAATCGACCGTGGTCCAGATCGCCGATACGTTCAAGAAGCAGACCGGGCACGAGATCAAGTTCACCTTCGGGACCGTCGGGGCGCTGTTGGCAAAGATCGAGGCCGGCGAACGCGCCGATGCGGTGATTCTCACCCCGGCGGCGATCGACCGGCTGATTGGCGCCGGCACGGTGCGTGCCGGCACGCGAACCGATGTCGGCCAAGTGGGAATGGGCGTTGCCGTACGCGCCGGCGCGCCGCAGCCTGATATCTCCACCCCGGACGCCTTCCAGCGGACCATTTTGTCCGCGCGCACGCTTTCCTACGGCGATCCCGCGAAAGGCGCCTCGAGCGGGATTTATTTCGCCAAGCTGCTCGAGCGCCTCGGCCTCGCCGATACGGTCAAAAGCAAGAGCGTGCTCTTTCCGCTGGGGGTTCTCGTCATGGAGAGCGTCGCCAAGGGAGAGAACGAGATCGGCGTCGGCCAGGTGAGCGAGATCATGGCCACCAAGGGCGTGACACTGGTCGGACAGCTGCCGGGCGATCTCAACAACAAGACCGTCTACGCGGCCGGGCTCATCGATAAGACGCCCTCGCCCGAGGCGGCGCAGGCGTTCTTGCGTGCCCTCGTCGATCCGGCGGCGCGGGCCAAATTCGCCATGGCCGGATTCGAGCCGCTGTCGCGCCCATGACGTCATAGCGCATACCGCCGCGTTGTCGGCGATGCGTCTTAAGAACGCGTCTGCGCTGCCGACGCCGAACGCCGCGGCCGCGCATGCGACGTATTGCATCAGAACGTGACTCCGTTTCGTACCGTTACCCTTCTGTGTCTCGCCGAAATTCTCGGCATGCTGGGATTTGCCGCCTTCCCGGCGTTGCTGCCGACGTTTCTCGCCGAATGGCAGCTCAGCAACACAGGCGCCGGCTGGATCAACGGGGTCTATTACGCCGGCTATCTGGTGGCGGTGCCGGTCCTGGTGGCGCTCACCGATCGCCTCGATCCGCGATACGTCTATCTGTTCGCGACCTCGCTCACTTTTCTGTCGTCGGTGGGCTTCGCTTTGGTCGCCGATGGACTATGGTCGGCCTCGATCTTGCGGGCGCTCGCCGGGATCGGGCTCGCCGGCACCTATATGCCGGGCCTGAAGACGCTGACCGACCGCATCGAGGGGAGCTTTCAGTCGCGCGCCGTCGCCTTCTACACCGGAAGCTTCTCGGTCGGATCGAGTCTGTCATTTTTTGCCGCCGGCGAGCTCGCGCACGCCTTCGACTGGCGCTGGGCGTTTGCGATCGCGAGCATCGGGCCGGTATTCGCCTTCCTCCTCATCGCTTGCGCGCTGCCGCCGCACGCCGCGGCGCTGCCTCCGCCGCCTGCTCGGCTGCTCGACTTCCGGCCGGTGCTGAGGAACCGCAGGGTCATGGGATTCGTGCTCGCCTATGCCTGCCACAACTGGGAGCTGTTCGGTTTCCGCTCGTGGCTCGTCGCCTTTCTTGCCTTCAGCGCGACGCTCCAGACGCCGGGCGCCACCGTGTGGAGCGCCACCGCCGTCGCCGCGGTGGTCAATCTCCTGGGCTTGGTCGGCGGCGTCGCCGGCAACGAGATCGCGATCCGCATCGGCCGGCGGCGCTTCGTGGTGCTGGCGATGCTGATTGCGGCCGGCGTCGCCGCGACCTTCGGCTTCACCGCCGGGCTCCCCTATGCGCTCGTCGTCGCGCTGGCGTTGGTCTACGGCATCACGGTGAGCTGGGATTCTTCCGCGATCACCGCCGGGGTCGTCGCCGCCGCCGATCCGGGCGTGCGCGGCGCGACGATGGCGGTCCAGTCGACGCTCGGCTTCGCCGGCGCGTTCCTCGGGCCGCTCGCCTTCGGCATGGCGCTTGATTTTTTCGGCGGCAACGAAAGCGTGCTTGCCTGGGGGCTCGCCTTCGTGCTGATGGGCGTCGGCGTGGCGCTGGGACCGGTGGCGGTCAGTCGCCTCCGGGATTGAGCGCTCGATTTCACCCGCGTGCTCGCGGATGGGCGCGCGCGTAGACCGCCAGCATCCGCTCGGTATCGACCTCGGTATAGCGCTGGGTGGTCGACAGCGAGGCGTGGCCGAGCAGCTCCTGGATCGCCCGCAGATCGCCGCCGGCCGCCAGCAAATGCGTGGCGAAGCTGTGGCGCAACGCGTGCGGGGTGGCGGTGTCGGGTAGGCCGAGCGCGGCGCGAACTTTTCGCATCTGCGCCTGCACGACGCCCGCCTGGAGCCGCTTGCCGCGCGCGCCGACGAAGAGGGGGCCATCTTGCCCCGGCTTCCACGGACTGCGCTCTACGTAATCGTCGATCGCCGCGCGGACCGCCGGCAGGATTGGCACCATGCGCTGCTTGCGGCCCTTGCCGGTGACCGTCAGGCTGTCGCCCAAGGGGAGCGCGCGGCGGTCGAGCGACAGCGCCTCGTCGATGCGCAAGCCGCAGCCATAAAGCAGCGTGAGCAGCGCCGTATCGCGCGCGCCAATCCACGGCTCCTCGCTGAACCGGCCGACTTCGTCGAGCGCCGTTGCTGCGTCCGGCTCCGAGAGGGGCTTGGGGATCGCGTGCGGACGTTTGGGCGTGCGCAATGCGGCGAGATTCGAATTATGCGCGAGATCGCGGCGGTCGAGCCAACGGAAGAAACCGCGCAGGCTCGAGAGCGCCCGCGCATTCGATGTCGCCTTATGGCGCGTCGTTTGTCGTTGCGCGAGCCAGGCCCGGAAATCGGCGACGCGCAGCCGCTCCAGATCGGCAAGGCTCGGCGGCGCGCCGAGGTGATCGACGAGGAAACGCAGAAACGCGACGAGATCGCGGCCGTATGCCGCGCTGGTGTGGCGCGAGGCGCGGCGCTCGGCCGCCAACCACGCCGCCCACGCATGGACCGCGTCGGCGAGATCGGCGCGGGCCGGAAGAGAATCGGGCAGCCGGGCAGGGCCGCCCGGCCCGCCGCCCGGGGGCGCTAGCCGCGATCGAGCCATCCGCGGATGGTGAGCTCAACCACGCGGCCGAGGAAGATGAGCAGCTCGGTGCCTTGGCCGGGGTGAAACTTGTCCGGCGTGCGCGCGCCAAAAGCGAGTACGCCCAACGGCGCGTCGCGGCGGAGCTGCAGGCGCAAGAGCGCCTGGGAGCGCACCAGCGTCGAAGCGCCGCCGAATACCGCCGGATCGGCGTTGGCGTCGGCGAGCAGCACGATCTCCTTGCCGCCCATCAAGCGATCGATCGTTCCGCGCGTGAGCAGTTTTAGCGCCGTAGCATTGGCGTGGCGCGGCACGCGATCGAGCGCCTCGAAGGCGAGTACGATTGCATCGACCTCGAGGTGGACGGCAAGATCGGTGGTCACGACCTCGATCAAATGCTCGAGCGTCGTGGCGCCGAGCATCGCCAGCACGGCGGTTTGGACGCGCGACTGGCTCGAGAGATTGGAGCGCGCGGCGGTCACCAGCTCCTGCAGTTGGGTCTTGAGCCGGCCGACGTCGCCACGCAGACGATCAAGCATGACGCTTTGCAGGTCGAGCACGCGTTCGCCCCGGTATTGGGGCGGAGAGGCGAGCAGCGCAAAAAGCTCGGGGTGTTCGACCAGGAAGTCGGTGTGGCGGCGGAGAAACTCGATGACCTCGGCGCCGCTTGGACCGGGCTCCAGTTTTGGCGCGCTTTCCTGATCGGCCATGGCGCGGGATTTCGTCAGGAGCCGAGGATCGACTGGCCGGTCTTCTGCCAGTCGGCAAGGAACGCGGCAAGACCCTTTTCGGTCAAAGGATGGGCGAACATCTGGCGCAGAACATTGGGCGGCAGGGTCGCGACATGCGCGCCAAGCTTCGCCGCCTCGACGACGTGCACCGGATGACGCACCGAGGCGACCAGGACTTCGGTGGCGAAGGCCGGATATTGCTGGTAGATGGTGACGATGTCGCGAATCAGCTCCATCCCGCCGCCGCCCACGTCGTCGACGCGTCCGACGAAGGGCGAAACGAACGTCGCGCCGGCCTTGGCGGCGAGGATCGCTTGCGCGGGCGAGAAACAGAGCGTCACGTTGACCATGGTGCCCTCGCCCGAGAGCGCCTTGCATGTCTTGAGTCCGTCTTGCGTAAGCGGCACCTTCACGGCGACGTTGGGCGCGATTTTGGCGAGCTTGCGACCCTCCAGGAGCATCGTCGCGTGGTCGCTCGCCGTCACTTCGGCGGAGACCGGACCCTTGACGATCGCGCAAATCTCGGCGATCACGTCGAGGAATCGGCGATTCGATTTTGCGACGAGCGAGGGATTGGTCGTGACGCCGTCGACGAGGCCGGTGGCCGCGAGGTCGCGTATGTCGCTGAGGTCGGCGGTGTCGATGAAGAATTTCATGCGTGACGTGGTGTCCAGGTCGGCGGTCTCGAGGAGACGCTCTCTGTTGGTCGATCCAAGCGTGCGCTCCGTCCCGACGTGACCCATAGCGCATCGCGCGCGTAAAGTGTAGCCCATGGCAACCGGCGAAACCAGATCGGCGCCCGAGCCGCTCGCGCCCGATACGATCGCGCGCGCCGAGGCGCGCCGCGTACGGGTGCTGCTGCCGCTGCCGCTCGCCGGTGCGTTCGACTATTTAGGCGTGGAAAACCTGCATTTGCACGCCGGCGACTTCGTGCGCGTGCCGCTCGGGCGACGCAGCGTCACCGGCGTGGTGTGGGACGAGGCGGGCCCGAGCAATGGCACGGTCGCGCGCTTGCCTGAGTCGCGCTTGAAGCGCGTCGATTCGCGATTCGACGCGCCGGCGATGACGGCGACGATGCGCCGATTGGTCGATTGGGTCGCTGCCTATACGTTTTCACCGCCGGGCGCGGTGCTGCGGATGGCGATGAGCGTGCCGGCGGCGCTCGAGCCGCCGCGGCCAAGCTTCGGCTGCCGAGTTTCCGCGGCCGTGCCGGCTCGAGATGCGAACGATCGCCGCCTGACACCGGCACGCCGGCGCGTACTCGATGAGCTTGGCGCAGGACCGCCCCGTGCGACTTCCGAGATCGCGCGCGCCGCCGGCGTCGGCTCGAGCGTGGTGCGCGCGCTGATCGATCTCGGCTGGGTCGAACTCGTCGAAGTGAAGCGAAGCGTCGTGGCGCCCGATCCGAAGGGAGAAGGGCCGGCGCTGTCCGACGACCAGGCCAAAGCGGCAAGCGCGCTGGTCGCAGCACTCGGTTGCGGCTTCTCGGTGACCCTGATCGATGGCGTCACCGGGGCCGGCAAGACCGAGGTCTATTTCGCCGCGATCGCCGCGGCGCTCAAGCTGGGTCGCCAGGCGCTCGTGCTGTTGCCCGAAATTGCGATGAGCGCCCAATGGCTCGCCCGCTTCAACGAGCGGTTCGGCGCGGCGCCCGCCGAGTGGCACTCGGAGCTCTCGGGCGCCGAGCGTCGCGCCACCTGGCGCGACGTGGCGGAAGGCCGGGCACGGGTCGTGGTTGGCGCGCGCTCGGCCCTGTTTCTGCCGTTCCCGGCGCTTGCGCTCATCATCGTCGACGAGGAGCACGAGAGCGCCTTCAAGCAGGAGGATGGCGTGGTCTATCACGCCCGCGACATGGCGATCGTGCGCGCGCGCCTCGAGGGGATTCCGGCGGTACTCGTCTCCGCCACGCCCTCGCTCGAAACGGTGGTCAATGTCGAACAAGGCCGCTACCGCGCCGTCCATCTTCCCGATCGCCACGGCGGCGCATTATTGCCGGAGATTCATTCCATCGATCTCAGGCGCGAACCGCCGCCGCCGACCCGCGGCCGCGCGCGTGCCTGGCTGTCGCCGACCTTGCGGGCGGCGCTCTTTGAGACGCTGGCCGCCGGCGAGCAGGCGATGCTGTTTCTCAACCGTCGGGGCTACGCGCCGCTGACGCTTTGCCGGGCGTGCGGCCACCGGATGCGCTGCCCGAATTGCACGACCTGGCTGGTCGAGCATCGTCTCGCCCATCGCCTGCAGTGCCATCACTGCGGCTATACCAGCGAGCTGCCCCGGGTCTGTCCGACCTGCGGCGCCGAGGATCGATTCGCGGCCTGCGGCCCGGGCGTCGAGCGCGTTGCGGAAGAGGCGGCGGCGCTGTTTCCCAAGGCGCGGGTCGAGGTCATCACCAGCGACACGATCGCCGGTCCGGCCTCGGCCTCCGCCTTCATCGAGCGCATGGCGGCACATGAAATCGATCTCGTCGTCGGGACGCAGATCGTCGCCAAGGGACATCATTTCCCGGCGCTCACGCTGGTCGGCGTGGTCGACGCCGATCTCGGGCTTGCCGGCGGCGATTTGCGCGCCGCCGAGCGGACCTACCAGCTTCTCCACCAGGTCGCCGGGCGCGCCGGCCGCGCCGATCGGCCCGGTCGTGTGCTCCTGCAGACCTATATGCCGGAGCATCCGGTAATGCAGGCGCTCGTCGCGGGCGCCCGCGATCGCTTCCTCTCCGCCGAGGCCGCGGCGCGCCGGCCGAATCATTGGCCGCCTTTCGGCCGGCTGGCGGCGATCATCGTCAGCGGCGTGGATGAAGCGGCGGTCGAGCGGGTCGCCCGGCGGCTCGGCCAGAGCGCGCCGCGCGGGCCGAATATCGAGACATTGGGGCCGGCGCCTGCTCCGCTCGCCATTCTGCGCGGCCGGCATCGACGCCGGCTGCTGGTCAAGGCCG
>CAZLYV010000147.1:0-6896 GCA_964563665.1 uncultured Acetobacteraceae bacterium | reverse complement strand
TCGAGTTCAAGGACCTGGCGCTCGTGGTCATCGACGAGCAGCACCGCTTCGGCGTGCATCAGCGCTTGGGACTCGCCGCCAAGGGCGAAACGGTCGACGTGCTTGTCATGACCGCGACGCCGATTCCGCGCACACTTATGCTTTGCGCCTATGGCGATATGGACGTGTCGCGGCTTACCGAAAAACCGCCGGGCCGACGCCCGATCGATACGCGCACGATTGCGCTCGCAAGGCTCGAGGAAGTCGCCGAAGCGATCCGACGTCAGCTCGCGAGGGGCGCCAGAGTTTTCTGGATCTGTCCCTTGGTCGAGGAATCCGAGGCGGTCGATCTTGCCGCGGCGAGCGAGCGCCAGGCATGGCTTGTCGCCCGCTTCGGCAAGGAGCGAGTCGGTCTCGTCCATGGCCGAATGAAGGGGACCGAAAAGGATTCGGTCATGGAGCGCTTCGCGAGCGGCGAGCTTGGAATTTTGGTCGCAACGACGGTGGTGGAGGTCGGCGTCGACGTACCCGATGCGACGGTCATGGTGGTCGAACATGCCGAGCGCTTCGGCCTGGCACAGCTCCACCAGCTTCGTGGCCGGGTGGGGCGCGGCGCCAAGCCGTCCACCTGCCTGCTGTTGTATGTCTCTCCCCTCACCGCGGCCGCGAAAGCGCGGCTGTCGATCATGCGCGAGACCGAGGACGGCTTCCGTATCGCCGAGGAGGATCTGCGGCTGCGCGGCGCCGGCGAGCTGCTCGGCACCCGGCAAAGCGGAATGCCCGAATTTCGCGTGGCCGATCTTGCCGCGCACGGCGATCTGCTGGCGACCGCGCGCGATGACGCAAAGCTGGTGCTCGAGCGCGACGCCGATCTTGCCGGTTCGCGGGGACAAGCGCTTCGCACGCTGCTTTATTTGTTCGAACGCGACGCCGCGGTGAGGTTGATCCGTTCGGGCTGAGCGGTGGCCGCGTTCCGTTTTGGCGGAACGGCGATACCGCCCGAGACGATCAATTTCAGGGCTTCCTCGGTCGTCAGGTCGATTTCAATCACGTCCTTGGGCGGAACCAGGACCAGGAATCCGGACGTGGCGTTGGGCGTGCTCGGAATGAACACGTTCACCAAACCACCTGGCATCACGTCTTGTATTTGCCCCGGCGTCGTGCCGGTGATGAAGCCGACGCGCCACAGACCGGTGCGCGGAAATTCGACGAGAACAACCTGGCGGAACACCGAAACGCGAGGGGAGAACAGCGTTTCGAAAACCTGCTTCACCGCGCCGTAGACCGAGCGAACGACCGGCATGCGATGGAGCAAGCTCTCGCTCACTCTGAGGAAAAGCCGCCCGAGAATTCCGGCGGTGAGGCCGCCCACCATCGTCAAAGCGACCACGACAATGATCAGACCGATCCCGGGCAGATCGAACGGCAGATAGGATTTCGGGTTGTAGGCGTCGGGCAGGAAATCGGCGACCCGCTCGTCGATGAACCGAACGACGATCCAGGCGATATAAACCGTGATCGCGATCGGCGCGGTGATCAGGATCCCGGCAAAGAAATAAGCGCGGAACCGCGCCAACAGGCCGAGATGGAAGCTCACCCGCTCGAACCCGTCATCGTTCGCGCCATTCGGCTCGCTCACAGGAACGCCTCCAGCGCGGCGAGCGTTTCAACCGGCGCTTCCTCGGGCAGGAAGTGGCCGCAAGGAATCCCCTGGCCCCGCACATCGTCGGCCCAATTTCGCCAAATGTTCAGTGGGCTGTTGCTGGCTTCGCGGGCGATGCCGTAATCGCCCCACAGCGCCAGCACCGGGCAGACGATCTTGCGTTTGCCGTAATCGGCGGCGTCGAGTTGGTGGTCGATCGTCGCGCCGGCACGATAATCCTCGCAAAAAGCATGGATACGCTCCGGGCGGGTCAGGCTGCGCAGGTATTCGGTCATTCCCTCCTCATCGATCGCCGCCGGATTCTTTGCCCATCGCGTCATCGTTTCGCGCAGGTAATATTCGGGCGCCGCGCCGATCAGGCGCTCGGGCAAGCCGTCAGGCTGGGCGAGAAACATCCAATGGTACGTCTTCAACGCAAGCGACATGTCGATTGCGGCCCACATCGCGTAGGTTGGCACGATATCGAGCACGGCAAGCTTGGTGACCGCGTCGGGGTGGTCGAGCGCCATGCGGTAGGCGACGCGTCCGCCGCGATCGTGGCCCGCCACCGCGAATCTCGACCAGCCAAGATGCTCCATCAGTTCGACCATGTCCCCGGCCATGGCGCGCTTGGAGTAAGCTTCGTGCTTCGAATCGGATTTCGGGATCGAGGAGTCGCCATAGCCGCGAAGATCCGCCGCGACGACGCTGAAGCGACGCGCAAGCCCGGGCGCGACCTTTCGCCACATGACATGGGTTTGCGGATACCCGTGGAGGAGCAGGACCGGCGGCCCATCGCCGCCTCGCCGAAAATTGATCTCGGCGCCCGATGTCGCCACCTTATGCTGGGTAAATCCTGGAAACATCGGGATAACGTTCTCCTGCGCGTTGTTCCCTGCGGGGCCCCGGCGGCTTGCAGGCGTTGCATGGGCGGAATATGTCGGCCAGCCGGTAGTTTATATCGGCATGGTTGGCGCGGAACCATCTCCAATGAGCGATATGCCACACCTCTTGTCACTCGCAACCGCGGTGCCATCCTACCGGCTGCGCCAGGTTGACGTCGCGGCACGCGCGATCCGGCTGTTCGACGGCCGGCGATCGCAGATCGACCGGCTGCTCCCTGTATTCGACAATGCCGGCATCTCGGTTCGATATTCCTGCGTGCCGATCGAATGGTACGAGCATGAGCACGGCTGGGCGGAAAAAAACCGCTTGTACGTCGAGAACGCGCTCGAGTTGCTCGAGCGCGCCGCGCGGGCATGCCTGGAACGGGCGGGATGCGATTTTGCCGAGATCGACGCGATCGTCACCGTATCGACCACTGGAATCGCCACCCCCAGCCTCGATGCCCGCTTGATGGCGCGGCTGCCCTTCCGGCGCGACATCGTGCGCCTGCCGATCTTCGGGCTCGGCTGCGCCGGCGGCGTGCTCGGGCTCGCCCGCGCCGCGGCGCTGGCCAAGGCGTTGGGCGGAGCGCGCGTTCTCTTCCTGGTGGTCGAGCTGTGCGCCCTCACCTTCCGCAAGGTCGACCAGTCGAAGAGCAACATCATCGCCGCCGCCTTGTTCGGCGACGGCGCCGCGGCGGCGTTGGTCGGACCGGCGAATGGCGCGGGCGCCGACGCACCATCGATCGCGGCGTCGGATGAATACACCTGGCCGGACTCGCTCGACGTGATGGGATGGCAAGTCGAGGATGATGGTCTCGGCGTGCTGTTCTCGCGCGACATTCCGACGCTGGTCCGTACCGAGTTTCGCGCCGCGGTCGACCGGTTTCTGGTCAAATGCAAACGCAAGATCGACGAGGTCGATCGGTTCGTCTGTCACCCCGGCGGGGCCAAGGTGGTGGCCGCGCTCGAAAGCGCTTTCACGCTGCCGCAAGGGGCGCTCAACCCGGCACGCGACGTGCTGCGCGACTATGGCAACATGTCGGCGGCGACGGTGATGTTCGTGCTCGAGCGCATGCTCGACCGCAGCCCAAGCCGTTATCTCATGTCGGCGCTGGGGCCGGGATTCACCGCCGCATTCATGATGCTCGAGAACCGGATTCCGTGACCCCGGCGCAAGGATTGCTGGCGTTCGTCTTGTTCCAACGCCTGGCCGAACTTTGGCTGTCGCGGCGAAATACCGAGCATCTTTTGGCGCGGGGCGCGGTCGAGCACGGCGCGTCGCACTACCCGTTCATCGTCGTCTTGCATGGGTCGTGGCTGGCGGCGCTCGTCCTCACCGTGCCCGCCGAGGCCGCGGTCGATGGATTCTGGCTGGCGATTTTCGTCCTGCTGCAGCTCGGCCGATTTTGGGTGCTGATCACGCTTGGAGCGATGTGGACGACGCGGATCATCACGCTCGCCGGCGCGCCGCTGGTACGCGACGGACCGTATCGCTATTTGCGTCACCCCAACTACGCGGTGGTGGCCGGCGAGATCGCGGTCGTGCCGCTGGCGTTGGATGCGTGGATGATCGCGATCGTGTTCTCGGTGCTGAATGCCGTTCTGCTCTATGACCGCATCCGGGTTGAAAACGCGGCACTCGCCCTGCGCCAACCAATCACGCCGCCTTGAAATTGAGTTCGATTTAAACCCCGCTGGGGTCGCGGCAAAACAGCTGACGGATGCCCGAGCCCGGAACCGTGCGGGCGGAAACCTTGACCCCTTCGGCCTCCAGCTTGCGGGCAAGCGCCGCCGCATCGCCTCCGGCGCGGAAAGCCAAATGATCGACCGCCCCGGTGCCGTCACCTTTGCCGGGGATCGGACGCCCGGCGACGATATGCACGACCGGGTGGCCGCCGGCGTAGAGCCAGGCGCCCGGAAAATCGAATGACGGGCGTTGGCCCTCGGTCAGTCCGAGGAGATCGCAATAAAAATGCCGGGTCGCGGCCAGATCCTCGGTGAGGATGGTGTAGTGATCGACTCCTTGCACGGACATCGGCCTCGCTCCTTCGCAAATTTACGGGTCCGCCGTCGGGCGCACGGGCGATTATCGATCCGTTGCGGGCGCCGGCGCAACCCGGACACGACCCGCATTCACAACGGCGCATCGAGGGTCCGGATCTGGCGGGCCTGCAAGCGCTGACCGAAGCGCGCCTGCGGATCGCCGACGACTGGCGTGTGATGACCGCCAAGTGAACTGTCAGGATTCAGTTGAAGCGCGTCGGCAGCTTTTCGCCTTTGAGATGGGCGCGGAGGTTGGCGACCACCAGATCCGCCATCGCCTTGCGGGTCTCGAGCGTGGCGCTGCCGATGTGCGGCACGATGACGACATTGTCCATCTTCATCAGCTCAGGCGGCACCTTGGGTTCGTCGACGAACACGTCGAGCCCCGCCCCGCCCAGCCGGCCCTCGACCAGCGCCTTGACCAGCGCCGGCTCGTCGACCACCGAACCGCGGGCGACGTTGACCAGCACGCCCTTCTTGCCCAAGGCGTCGATCACCGGGGCGTTGACGATACCGCGTGTCTCGGGCCCGCCCGGACAGATCACGACCAGAAAATCGGACCACCCGGCAAGACCGGCGAGCGTGTCGAAGTAGCGGTGCGGTACTTTCTGGGAATGGCGTCCGAAATAGCCGATTTCCATCTTGAATCCCTCGGCGCGCTTGACGATCTCCTTGCCGATCCGCCCCAGACCGAGAATGCCGAGCCGCTTGCCGGTGACCTTGGTTGCCAGCGGCATCGGCCCTTTTCCCACCCAAGAGCCGGCGCGGACATGCTGGTCGGCGACGACCAGGCGGCGCGAGACGGCGAGAATGAGTCCGATCGCCAGATCGGCGACGCAGTCGTTGAGCACGTCGGGCGTGTTGGTGACCGCGATCCCCCGCTTGGTCGCGAAGGGCACGTCGACCGCGTCAACGCCGACGCCGAAACAGGCGATGATCTCGAGCTTCGGCAATGCGCCGATCAGGCCGGCATCCGCCCCATGGAAGCCGGATGTCAGCATGAACCGCGCCTTGTCGGCGAGCGGCTTCAAAAACGCCATGCGCTCGGCTGGCGCCGGCAGGCGATGAATGGTGAAATCCTTTTCGAGCTCGGCCATCTGCGGGGGCGGCAGCGGTGCGACGGAAATCAAATCGGGTTTCATGACGGGTTGATCCTGTCTGCTTGGTAATGTTTGGTCGATTTACGATTTGTATTTCTGGGCCAGCGCATCGCCGCCCTGGCGCAGCAGATTGCCGTCGCTTCCGACCGCGACGAAGGTGAATCCCTCGGCGAGCCAGCGGCGCGCATCGGCCTCGAGGGGCGACAGAATGCCGCCAGCCTTGCCCTTCGCCCGAATTCGCTTGATGGCGCCCGAGATTGCCGACTGCACCTCGGAATGCCCGGAATCGCCGAGATGGCCCATCGCCGCCGAGAGATCTGCCGGGCCAATGAATACGCCATCGACGCCCTCGACCCCGGCGATGCTCTCGAGCTGGTCGAGCGCCGACTTGGTCTCCACCTGCACGAGCACGCAGATTTCGTCATTGGCGTTCTTCAGGTAATCCTTGACGCGGCCGAAGCGCGAGGCGCGCGCGCTGGTCGCCACGCCGCGAATGCCGTGGGGCGGATAGCGCGTGGCGGCGACCGCACGGCGCGCTTCCTCGGCGTTCTGCACGAACGGCACCAGCAGCGTCAGCGCGCCGAGATCGAGAATCCGTTTGATGAGGACGGCGTCATTCCACGCCGGCCGGACGATCGGCATGCTGCCGCCCGCCACGCCTACCGCCTGGATCTGGGCGAGAAGGCCGGCGATTTCGTTGGGCGCATGCTCGCCATCGAGCAGAATCCAGTCGAAGCCGCAGCCGCCGATGATCTCCGCCGAGATGTTGTTGCAAAGATTGCTCCATAACCCGATCTGCGGTCGGCCTTCGGCGAGCGCGCGCTTGAATTGATTGCGAGGCATTTCCATGTCGATCGATCTCCGGACCTTTTCGGGTTTTGGTTCGAAACCGCCGATGAGATACCATATCGGCCGACGTCGGGGCCGCATATTAGACATACGTAACAGAGGTACGCCATGCGCATAGCCGACTTGAGCAAGGGCGCCGAGCGGAACAACCTTCGGTCATCGTTGACCGTTGCGCTGGTCGCCTGTGGGCTGCTTGTCGCGGCCGGGTGCACCATGGGCCCATCGCGGTGGGTCAATTCGGCTGCCGACGCCGCCACGCAGCAGAAGGATTTCGAGGAGTGCCGCCGCGATGCCGAAGTGCAGCTGAGGACGGGGTCGTATGCCGCCGAGCGCGAGCGCCAGAGGGTCGAGGCGCTGGCCGAGCGGCCGCGCCAGGGATCGGTGGATCAGTCGCAA
>CAZLYV010000146.1:0-6913 GCA_964563665.1 uncultured Acetobacteraceae bacterium | reverse complement strand
CACGGCCACGGCGACCACCATCAGGAAGAACAACGGCAAAGCCGCCCGGGCAATATAGGTGATCTGGTGGCCGGTCATTCCCTGCAGGACGAAAAGATTGAAGCCGACCGGGGGCGTGATCTGGGCCATCTCGACGACCAGCACGACGAAAATTCCGAACCAGATGAGATCGAACCCGGCGCGTTCGACCGTCGGCAGCACCACGGCCATGGTCAGCACGACCATGGATATGCCGTCCAGGAAGCAGCCGAGAATGACGTAAAAGATCGTCAGCGCGACGATCAGCTTCCACGGCGAAAGATCGAGCGAGTCGATCCATTCCGCGACATGGCGCGGCAGGCCGGTGAAGCCCATGGCGAGCGTGAGGAAGGCGGCGCCGGCGAGAATGAAGGCGATCATGCACGACAGGCGGGTTGCGCCCATCAGGCTGTCGACGAAGGTCTTGCGGTCGAGCGAGCCTTGCGCCGCGGTGATCGCCAGCGCCCCCACGACGCCCACGGCCGCCGCCTCGGTCGCGGTGGCGATGCCGGTATAGATCGAGCCGAGAACGAGGACGACGAGCGATACGGCCGGAATCAGATTTCGCGATTCGTATAATTTCTGGGCGAGCGACAGCTTGATGTCGGACGATGGAATCTTGCCGGGATTGACCAGGCTCCAGACCACGACGTAAGCCATGAACATGCCGGCCAACATCAGACCCGGGATCACGCCGGCGATGAAAAGCTGGCCGATCGAGACGTTCGCCGTGACGCCGTAGACGATCATGATGATCGATGGCGGAATGAGGAGACCCAGCGTTCCCGCGCCGGCGAGCGTACCCACCGTCATCGCCTCGGGATATCCCCGCTTGCGCAGCTCCGGGATCGTCATCTTGCCGATCGTGGCGCAGGTCGCCGCCGACGAGCCCGAGATCGCGGCGAAAATCGTGCAACCGATGATGTTGGTGTGAAGCAGCCGGCCGGGAAGCGCCGTCATCCACGGCGCGAGGCCCCGAAACATGTCTTCCGACAGCCGCGAACGGAACAATATCTCGCCCATCCAGATGAACAGCGGCAACGCGGTCAGCGTCCAGCTCGAACTCGCCCCCCAGATGGTCGTCACCATCGCATCGCCGATCGGCCGGGTGGTGAACAGCCCCATCGCGACGTAGCCCACGCCGAGCAGCGAGAGCCCGATCCAGACGCCCGACCCAAGCAGCAGGAAGAGCACGACGAGGAAAATGGCCGTCAGCAGAAGTTGGTCCAATTGGGCGATATCCCCTATTCGATGTGCTGCTCGCTCGCCGCGACGTCCTCGGCGTCGAGCGCGCCCCCGCGCAACGCGATCACCAGTTTTTCGACGAAGGCGACGAACATCACCGACACGCCGATCGCCATGCCGAGCTGTGGAATCCACAGCGGCGTGGCGTCGTTCGACTGCGAGACGTCGTTAAAGGTGTACGACCACCACACCATCTTGACGCTGTAGAAGGCGAACACGCCGGTGAGAAAGCACGCCGCGGCAAAACACCAGATTTCAAACCCATGCCGGAGCCGTGGTCCGACGTGCTGCAGCACCAGGGTCACACGAATGTGGTCGCCGTGCCCAAGGGCGTAGGCGAGCGCCAGGAACGAGGACGCCGCCATGCAGTAGCCGGCGTAGGCGTCGGCGCCGCGCACGTAGAATCCGAACTGCCGGCCGAGAATATTCGCCATAACGAACAGCAGCACGCCGACCATGAAACAGCCGGCGAGCGCACCACAGGCGCGGTAAAGCGGTTGAAGCGACAACGGCGATCCTCGCGGGATGGCGGACGCGGCCCCAAGTCCCGCGACCGGTCCGCCGCCCCCCTTGTTGGTGTTCTTCTGGCTTAAGGCTTCCGGCAGACCCTACATTTTCTTGTAGGCATCGACGATCGCCTGGCCGTCGGCGCCGGCTCTCTTGATCCACTCGGTGGTCAGCGTCTCGCCGATCTTCCGCAGTTCGGCCTTGAACGCGGCGCCCGGCGGCTGGATCTTCATTCCCTTGGCAGCGAGCTCCTTGAGAAAATGCGTCGACTGTTCCTCGCTCATCTTGGCGCCCCGCTGCTCGGCCACTTTAGCGGCGTCGGTCAGCGCCTTCTGGCTTGCCTCATCCAGTTTCTTGAAGGCGGCGACGTTGACGAACACCATATCCTTCGGCAGCCAGGCTTGCGCATCGTAGAAGTGGGTAAGCGATTCCCACACCTTGGTGTCGTAGCCGGTGGCGCCCGAGGAGATCATCGAGTTGACCACGCCGGTCGCCAGCGCCTGGGCCAAGTCGGCCGCCTGGATCGTCACCGGCTGCGCACCGACGAGTTCGGCGATGCGCGACGTCCCCGGGTTGTAGGCGCGGAATTTGACGCCTTTCATATCGGCGGCGGAGTTGAGGTCCTTCTTGGCGTAGATGCCTTGGGGCGGCCACGGCACGGCGTAGAGGATTATCATCCCTTGCGCCTCCATCTTCTTCTCGAGCAGTGGACGCGATGCCCGCCATAGTTTGGCCGCTTCCGCATAACTGGCGGCAAGGAACGGAACCGTGTCGACGCCGAACAGCGGATCCTCGTTCTCGACATTCGACATCAGAAGCTCGCCGATCTGCGCCTGTCCGGTCTGAACCGCGCGCTTGATCTCCGGAACCTTGAACAGCGAGGCTCCCGGATGAACCGTAATGTCGAGCTTGCCGCCGGTCGCGGTTCGCACGTCGTTGGCGAAGGCAACCAGATTCTGGGAATGGAAGTTCTGTGCCGGGTAGCCCGCCGGAAGGTCCCATTTTACCTGCGCCATGACGGCGCCTGCCCAAAGCGACGCGATGCTGGCCGCCGCGAGCGTCAAGATTTTGCGCATGATCGTCCCCGCTTGGTTGACGTGGTCCCTGGCCCGGCCCCTGCCGGACGCGGCTGCGATGCTCGCCGACGGAGCCCGAGCCGTCAAGGAACTTGACGGCGCACCCGGCCCCACGGCGCCGATTTCATCGATGCGAGAACATCGGCTGGCCGGCCCGCGGGCGAGGGCCGGGCATAGAGGTTCATCACCAGCTCCCCGGTCAGGCGATGTCGGTGGTGGTTTGATCGAGATTCTTCACCCAGAACGTAAGGGTCTTGGGCGATGCGCGTGCTTCGTCGATCTCCTTCCAGGTGAAATGGCAGACGAGCTCGGAGCGCCTGGTATAGCCACGATGCGTCCAGAACGCATCGAGCGGCACGTAATCGGGCGGGCGGCGCGGGTGACGGCTCGAACGATCGACGGCGCAAAAGGTGACGATCGGAAATCCGAGCTCGCGCGCCCGCGCCTCGCGCGCGCGGAAGAACGAAACGCCGATCCCGTGCCCGCGCCATTCCTTGCGCAGCACCGACTCGCCGAAGTAATAGACCCGCGCCGGATCGACGCCGGCGGCGCGGAACGGCTTGATGACATCTTCGCCCGCCTTCAGCATCGGGATCGCGGTGGACGCGCCGACGATGACGCCGCCGACCCGCGCGATGACGACGGTGCTTCTTGGTTCATCGACGTATTTGCCCACGTACTTGCGTTCGTGATCCTCGCTGCCGTCGTAGAGATAGGGAAATTCCCGAAACACATCGATGCGCAGCCGCGCCACCTCAGGTGTCACCGGCGCGATCGCCGCGCCGCCCAGCGTTTCGATGGTCGCTTCCGCGGTGGGTGATTCGTTCATCGCTCGTCGACCCCGCGACGGTTGATCGGGTAGTCGCCCGCGGCGCCGCGAAATGGTTGCGTCAGAAGCCGATCGAGCCGTAGCTCGCCTGGATCGCGAAACAGGTGAAGCCCGATCGTTATGCCGAGATGTCCCGCCTCCGGCTGGTCCCGGTAGGTTCCGAACAATCGATCCCACCACGGCAGATTGAAGCCGAAATTGCTGTTGGTTTCGTGCGGCTGCGCTGAGTGGTGGACGCGGTGCATGTCGGGCGTGACGACGAGCCGGCGCAATATCCGATCGAGTCCGGCCGGCAACGCGATATTGCCGTGGTTGAACATCGAGGTCGCGTTGAGCAGAACCTCGAAGATGACGACGGCCACCGCCGGCGGCCCGAGAGCCGCGACCATTGCGAGCTTGATCGCGATCGACAGGAGAATTTCAATCGGGTGGAACCGCACGCCGGTGGTGACGTCGAACCCGAGATCGGCATGGTGCATGCGGTGGATTCGCCACAGCGCGGGAACCGCGTGGAACATGACGTGCTGCAGATAGATCGCCAGATCGAGCGCGGCGACCGCGACGATCACCGCAAGGGCGTGGGGAATCGCCAGAATATTGAGGAGTCCCCAGCCGCGCGCCTCAGCGAGCAACGCAAGACCGACCGGCAGTACCGGGAAGACCAGCCGCACGAGAACGGTGTCGAGGACGACGATGCCGAGGTTCGATGGCCAGCGCTGGAGCCTGGCGTACGCAAGCGGCCGGCGTGGCGCGACCACCTCCCATGCCGCCATCGCGACGAGGACGCCGACGAAGAGCCCCGCGCGGATGTATGATTCGTAGCCGAACGCGATGTCACGCATCTCGCAGGTATTCTCCCGATCCCGCCGGTGGCCGCAAGCAAGAAGGCTCGCGTCGGCGATGCGCTTCAGGCTACCGCAACCGCTCCGGCGGCAATGAGCTTGCCGATTTCGGCCTCGCCAAAGCCATACTCGCGCAAGATCTCGCGCGTATGCTCGCCAAATACCGGCGCGCCGCGGCGGATGCTGCCGGGGGTCGAGGAGAACTTGACCGGCGCGCCGATGGTCTTCACCCGCCCTGCCCGGCTGTGCGGCACCTCGACCACCATATCGCGGGCGATCGTCTGCGCATCTTCGTGCATCTCGCCGATCGACAGAACCGGTCCGGCGGGAAGCCCCGCCGCGGCGAAGCGATCGAGCCATTCGGCCGTCGTGTGCCGACGGAACCTGGCTTCAAGCGCCGCTACCAGCGCCGGCAGGTTCTTCATCCGGTCGGCGTTGAGCTTGAAACGCGGATCGTCCTTGAGGCCGGGTGCGTCAACCGCCTCGGCGAGCCGTTCCCAGTTCGCCTGGTTGGCGGCGCCGACGTTGATCCAGCCGTCCGCGGTCGGGAATGCCTGGTACGGGGCGTTCAGCGGGTGCGCCGAGCCGAGCGGCCCGGGCGACACTCCTGTCGCCAGGCAAATCGCCGACTGCCAGTAGGTATGGACGATTCCGGCCTCGAACAGCGAGGTATCGACCATTTGCCCCTCGCCGGTCTTGAGCCGGCGGATGTAGGCCGCGAGCACGCCCATGGCGCCGAGGATTCCGGCGGTGATGTCGGTCATCGGCGCGCCGATCTTGACCGGCGGCCGGTCGTTACCCTCGCCGGTAATGCTCATCAACCCGCTCATTCCTTGCGCGATCAGATCGAACCCGCCGCGATCGGCGTATGGCCCGGTACGACCGAAGCCCGAAATCGCGCAATAGATGAGGCCCGGGTTCATCCCCTTGAGCGCCTCGTAACCGAGACCGAGGCGCTCCATCGTGCCCAGACGGTAATTCTCGATGATGACGTCGGCGGCGCCAATCAGCCGGCGAAGCACGGCGACGCCCGCTTCTTTTTTGAGATCGACCGCCATGCCGCGTTTGTTGCGGTTCATCATCATGAAGGCGGCCGACTCCTCGCCAACCCTTGGCGGCACCATGCGCCGCGTATCGTCGCCGCCCGGAATCTTCTCGACCTTGATCACGTCGGCGCCCATGTCCGCGAGCATGAGTCCGCATACCGGGCCCGCCATGATATGCGCGAGCTCGATCACCTTGAGGCCGGCGAGCGGACCGCAAGTCGCCGAATACGCCATTTACCGCCCCTTGAACGCCGGCTTTTCCTTGGCGAGGAAAGCCCGCACGCCTTCGCGAAAATCCTCGCTGTCGTAGCAGGCGTAATTTTCGGTCACGTCGGCTTCGCTAAGCGCACGACCGCTCTCGATCCGCCGAATGAACTTCTTGTGCCAGCGATTGACCAGCGGCGCGCCGGCGGCGATGCGGCGTGCGGTCGCATAGGTCTCGTCCTCGACCTTTTCGTCCGGCACGACGCGCGTGACCAGCCCCTTGGCAAACGCCTCTTCGGCCGCGAACATCCGCCCCTCGAGAAGGATTTCGAGCGCGGCCGCCCGGCCGACCAGCGCCAGCAAAACCGCGAGTTCGGGATAGGCGATGGTGTTGCCGAGACGGTTGATTGGCACGCCAAACCGGCTCGACGTCCCGGCGATGCGGAGATCGCACATCGCCGCGATTTCGAGCCCACCGCCGGCGCACGCCCCCATGATCATCGCCACGATCGGGTGCGGGCAGCCGAGAAGCGCCTCGGTCGCGCGGGTCACCCATTTGTCGTAGGCCCGCGCCTGGGCGGCGCTCGCGCGCTCGTTTTGAAATTCGGCGATGTCGGCGCCGGCGGCGAACGCGCGGGTCCCCGCGCCGCGCAAGACGATGCAGCGCACCTTATGGTCTTGCGCCAGATCCAACATGATGTCGCCCAGCCTCTCCCACGCCCCGCGATTGAGCGCGTTCATCCGCTCTGGCCGATTGAGGACGACGGTCACGATTGCGTCATCGCGCGTCGTATGAACGATATCGGTCATGCCGGCGGGGTCCTGGCGAGGGTCAACGGTAGAAATAGTCGACGAGGAACAGCGGTATGGCCGGGATGTAGGTGCAAAGCAAGAGCACGAACAAGAGGACGCCGATGAACCAGATATTGACCTTGGTGACCGCCCAGATATCGGCCTTGGCGATGGCGCATGCGGTCATCAGCACGCTCGCCACCGGCGGCGTCTGCTGGCCGATGCCGAGATTCACCGTGACGATGAGGCCGAAATGCACCGGGTCGATGCCGACCGAATTAACGAGCGGCATCACCACCGGAACGGTGAGGATGATCGCCGCCGCCGAATGCAGGAACAATCCCAGGACCAGGA
>CAZLYV010000145.1:5416-6921 GCA_964563665.1 uncultured Acetobacteraceae bacterium | reverse complement strand
GGGAGGGTGATGTGATCGCCATGACATCCATTGCACGCGCCGTCGGACTGATCGCTCTGGCTCTCGCAGTACCGCTCGCGGCGCACGCCGAGAAGGATACGTTGGCGCTCGGCATGTCGGTCGAGCCGCCGCATCTCGATCCCTCGGGCGGCGCCGCCGGATCGATTCGCGAGGTGACCTACGCCAACGTCTACGAGGGACTGACGCGCATCGACCGCAACGGGCAGGTGAAGCCCGCACTTGCCGAGAGCTGGACGCGCTCGGACGACGGCCTCAGCTGGACGTTTCGCTTGCGCGCCGGCGTCAAGTTCCACGACGGCGCCGATTTCGATTCGAGCGACGTCAAGTTCACCTTCGAGCGGGCGATGGCGTCCGATTCGACGAATGCCCAGAAATGGATCTTCGCCCCGATCGCCGCGGTCGAGACGCCCGATTCGCTGAGCGTGGTGATCAGGCTCAAGAACCCGGTCGGAAATTTTCTTTACAACCTCGGCTGGGGCGATGCGGTCGTCTTCAGCCCTAGAAGCGTCGCCAACAACAAGACCAATCCGGTCGGCACCGGCCCGTTCCGGTTCGAGCGCTGGGCGCGCGGCGATCGCGTCGAGCTGGCGCGCTTCGATCAATACTGGAACCGCGGCGCGATCAAGCTCGCCCGCGTCACCTTCCGTTTCATCCAGGACCCGGCGGCGCAGGTGGCGGCACTTCGCGCCGGCGATCTCGACGCCTTCCCCAATCTCGGCGCGCCCGAGACGCTCGATCAATTCAAGTCCGACGCCCGGTTCCGCGTCGTGGTTGGCGCGACCGAGGGCGAGGTCGTGCTGGCGATCAACAACACTAAGCCGCCGCTGAGCGACGTGCGCGTGCGGCGCGCGATCTCGCACGCCATCGACCGCAAGTCGGTGATCGACGGCGCGTGGTCGGGTTACGGGCCGCCGATCGGCAGCCATTTCTCGCCGCTGCATCCGGCCTATGTCGATCTGACCGGCGTCTACGCTTACGATCCGGCGAAAGCGAAGGCGTTGCTCGCCGAGGCGGGCGTGGGAAACGGGTTTGCCGTGCAGATGCGCCTGCCGCCGTTCCCCTACGCGCCGCGCGCGGGCGAAATCGTCGCCGCCCAGCTCGCCCAAATCGGCATCAGGGCGAATATCGAGCTGATCCAGGCGCCGCAGTGGCTCGAACAGGTATTCCGCAACCGGCAATACGATCTCACCATCGTCGCGCATACCGAGCCGCTCGATATCAACATCTACGCCCGCGGCGATTACTATTTCGGTTACGGCAATCCCGCCTTCAAGGAGCTGATTCAGCGCATCGAACGCACGCTCGACGACGGCGAGCGGAACAAGCTTTACGGCGACGCCCAGCGGATCATCGCCGGCGACGCGGTCAACGGGTTCCTGTTCCAGCTGCCGAAGCTCGGCGTGTGGAACGCCGACCTCGAGGGCCTTTGGGAAAACAGCCCGATCCAGGCGAACGATTTGAGCGAGGTACGCTGGAAGCGGTGA
>CAZLYV010000145.1:1356-5316 GCA_964563665.1 uncultured Acetobacteraceae bacterium | reverse complement strand
CGCCTCGGTGGTGATCTTCTTCGTTCTCGAAGTGCTGCCGGGCGACCCGGCGCTGGTCATGCTCGGGACCGAGGCGCAGCCCGATACGCTCGCGGCGTTGCGCCACCAGCTCGGCATCGACCGTCCGCTCGTCGAGCGCTACCTGAGCTGGGTCGGCGGCCTCGCCGTCGGCGATCTCGGCATGAGCCTCACCTACAGCGTTCCGGTCGGCGGGTTGCTCGCCGAGCGCTTCGCGGTCACCGGACCGCTCGCGCTCTACGCGATCGTGCTGTCGAGCGCGATTGCGCTTCCGCTCGGCGTCTTCGCCGCCGCTCGGCACCGTGGACTGGGCGATGCAGGCATCATGGCCTTCGCGCAGCTTGGGCTGGCGGTGCCCAATTTCTGGTTCGCGATGCTGCTGGTCCTGCTGTTCTCGATCTCGCTCGGTTGGCTGCCGGCGGGCGGTTTTCCCGGCTGGCATCGCGGAGTCGGTCCGGCGCTAGGCGCGTTGACCCTGCCGGCGATTGCCCTCGCTCTTCCGCAGGCGGCGATCCTGGCGCGGATCGCGCGCTCGGCCGTGCTCGAATCGCTTGGCGAGGATTATGTCCGCACCGCGCGCGCCAAGGGGCTGTCGCGGCGCGCCGTCCTTTGGCGGCACGTGCTCAGGAATGCGATGATTCCCGTCGTCACGATCATGGGGCTGCAATTTTCGTTTCTGCTTGCCGGCGCGATCATCATCGAGAACGTGTTCTATCTTCCGGGCCTCGGGCGCCTGGTGTTTCAGGCGATCTCGCAGCGCGATCTCATCGTCGTCAAGGACATCGTGCTCGTTCTCTCAGGCCTCGTGGTGACGATCAATTTCGTGGTCGATCTGCTCTACGCGGTGCTCGATCCGCGGCTTCGCCGGAGCGTCGCGTGATCGCCAAGTCGCAAGCGTTCCGGCCGCGGCATCCGGCGCTTGTCGCCGGGGCGGCGCTCACACTCGCCCTCGTCGCGATCGCGCTCGTCTCGCTCGCCTGGACGCCTTATCCGATCGCGGGAATCAATGTCGCCCAGCGGCTCCAGGGTCCGTCGGCCGCCCACTGGCTTGGCACCGACCAGTTGGGGCGCGACGTCTTGTCGATGCTGATGGCGGGCTCGCGCAATTCCTTCGCCGTCGGCTTCGTCGCCGTGGGCATCGGACTTTCCGTTGGCGCGGCGCTCGGAACGTTTGCCGCCGCGCGCGGCGGGTGGATCGACGATTCGGTGATGCGGCTCGCCGACTTCACCTTCGCCTTCCCGGCGGTCGTCTCGGCGATCATGATCACGGCGCTTGCCGGGCCGGGCGCGATCAATGCCATCGTCGCCATCGGCATCTTCACGATCCCGGTTTTTGCGCGGCTGGCGCGGGGTGCCGCGCTCCAGCTCTGGTCGCGCGACTTCGTGCTCGCCGCGCGCGCCGCCGGCAAGGGCGCGTTTCGCATCACCGTCGAACACGTGCTGCCGAATATCGCCGGGATCCTCGTCGTCCAGGCGACGATCCAGTTCGCGCTCGCCATCCTCGCCGAGGCGGGGCTCGCCTATCTCGGTCTCGGAGCCCAGCCGCCAAGCCCGAGCTGGGGCAAGATGCTCTATGAAGCGCAGACCTACATGCAGCGAGCGCCCCTGCTCGCCGTCTTTCCCGGAGCGGCGATCGCGCTTGCCGTGCTTGCCTTCAATCTGCTGGGCGATGGCTTGCGCGATCTCGTCGATCCGCGTCTCAGGCGGGCGCGCGCATGAGCCTGCTCGCGGTCGAAAATCTGTCGGTCATGTTTGCGAGCGCCGTTGGTTCGGCGGCGCTGGTGAACGAGGTGAGCTTCACGCTCGAGCGCGGCGCCACGCTTGGGATCGTCGGCGAATCGGGAAGCGGCAAGACGATGACAGCGCTCGCCCTGATGGGCCTGCTGCCGGCAGGCGCGCGGGCGACGGGGCGCATTCTGTTCGACGGCGAGGATCTCGCCGGCGCGAGCGAGGACCGGCTCTGCGAGCTCCGGGGCAATCGCCTCGCCATGGTGTTCCAGGAGCCGATGACGGCGCTCAATCCGGTGCATCGCGTGGGCGACCAAGTGGCCGAAGGGCTCGTCCTTCATCGCGGCGTCTCGCGCATGGCGGCGCGGGCCGAGGCCGTGCGGCTGCTCGGGCGCGTCGGTATCACGAACGCCGGCGCGCGGGCGGCCTCGTATCCGCACGAGCTGTCGGGCGGGCAGCGCCAGCGCGTGGTGATCGCGATGGCGCTCGCCTGCGGCCCCGAGCTGGTCATCGCCGACGAGCCGACGAGCGCGCTCGACGTCACGGTCCAGGCGCAAATCGTCCATCTCCTGCGCGCCTCGGTCGCCGAACTCGATGTCGCGCTGATCCTGATTTCGCACGATCTCGGGTTGGTCGGCCAGCTCGCCGACCGGGTGATGGTGATGTACGCCGGTTCGGTGGTCGAAGAGGGGCCGACCGCCGATCTTTTTCGCCGCCGGGCGCACCCTTATACGCAAGGACTGTTCGCGGCGCTGCCGACGCGCGCCGCGCGCAAGGGCCGTCGATTGGTCGCGATCCCCGGCGTCGTGCCGTCGCCCTTCGAGCGCGGACCGGGCTGCGCCTTCTTCGGTCGTTGCCCCAAGGGCGTGCAGCAATGCAGGGTCGACCCGCTTCCGGTGGCCGAACTTTCGGGCGTCCATCGCGCGCGCTGCTTGTTCCCCGAGGGCCCGTCATGACGCCCGAGGCGACGCCGCTGCTTGAAGTAGAGGGCGTGAGCCGCCACTACCGGCTGCGCGGCGGCGGGGCGTTCGAGCGGCGCGAAACCTTGCGCGCGGTCGACGAAGTGAGCTTTTCGCTCAACACCGGCCGCAGCTTCGGCGTCGTTGGCGAATCCGGTTCGGGGAAATCGACCCTCGCGCGTCTTATCATGGCGCTCGAGCGGCCAAGCGCGGGGACCATCCGTTTCCAGGGCGAGGACCTGTTCGCGCTCGATGCCGCTGCTTTGCGCGCGCGCCGGCACGGCTTCCAGATGGTGTTTCAGGATCCCTATGGTTCGCTCGATCCGCGCCAGACGGTGGATCGCATCGTCGCCGAACCGCTCGACGTCGCCGAACCGCGCCTTGCGCGCGCCGATCGGCGGGCCCGCGTCGAGGAGATGCTCGTTGCCGTCGGCCTACCGGCCACCGCGGCGCGCCGCTATCCGCACGAATTCTCGGGCGGGCAGCGCCAGCGCATCGCGCTCGCCCGCGCCCTCATCACCGCGCCGGCCCTCATCGTCGCCGACGAGCCGGTCTCCGCGCTCGACGTCTCCGTCCAGGCACAGGTGCTGAATCTGCTGATGGATCTTCAAGAGACTCGCCGCGTGACCTATCTGTTCATCAGCCACAACCTCGCGGTGGTCGAGCACGTGGCCGACGACGTCACGGTGATGTACCGCGGCCGCGTGGTCGAACAGGGGCCGGCAGCCGACGTGTTTCTCGCGCCAGCGCACCCCTACACCCAAGCGCTGGTCGACGCGGTTCCCGACCTTGCGACAGCGGGCACGGGCGCGCTGCCGCCTTCGCTCCCCGAGGCAAACAATGAAGCTGTGGGTGGTTGTCCTTTTGCGCCACGCTGCCCGCGCGTTGCGGCGCGCTGCCGGGCGGAAGCGCCAGCGTTACGCGATCTCGGCGGCTCGCGCCGCGCCGCCTGCCATTTTGCGTGAGCTTCAGTCGTCGGCTGGCGCCGGGCGCGCGGCCGGCGCCGGCACGATGAGGACGAGCGCAAGCGCCGCGCCCACCAGCATCAACGCCAGCAATTCGCGCCAGGTGAACGCCTCGCCCAGCACCAGGACGCCACTGAGCACGCCGACGGCCGGTGTCAGCAGCGTACCGATGGCGGCGACGTTCGCGGGGAAAAGCGAGACGATCTTGAACCACGCGAAGTAGGCGAAGACGAGCGCGACAATGACGAGATAGAGCGTGCATAACCACGCGGTCAGGCTCGCTTGCGGCA
>CAZLYV010000145.1:0-1256 GCA_964563665.1 uncultured Acetobacteraceae bacterium | reverse complement strand
GCCGAACGCCACCAGCATGTGCCATGCCGTGACGTTGAAGAACGACGCGATCGTGATGCAACGCCATTCGCCCGCCGCCGGCCAGAACGACACGCGGCTTACGCGCGCGAGCGCCAGCAGCATCAGTCCGGCGGCCAGGCAGGTGAAGCCGCGGAAAGTCCACGGCTTGAATTCGGCGAGCGCGATTTTCATCACCGGCCAGTTGGCGCCCCAGGCGATCGCCAGACCGACGAGGAGCAACAGCCCCAGCCGGGGGTAATGGGATGGTTGGGTCACGAGATCAGCGGCCCGACTGCTCGGCGACGATCGGGCGTACGAATTGCGGCTCGGTGTCCCACGGAAACATGATCCAGGTGTCCTGGCTCACCTCGGTGACGTAGGTGTCGACCATCGGCTTGCCGGCCGGCTTGGCATAGACGGCGGCGAAGTGGGCCTCGGGCAGCAGCTCGCGCACGACCTTGGCGGTGGCGCCGGTGTCGACCAGATCGTCGACGATCAGCCAGCGGCTCGGGCCGGCGCGGTTCTTCGTCACCTCGGGCGACAGGCCCTTGAGCACTCTGCTCTCGTGAATCGACATATGCTCGTAGCTCGCCACCGAGACCGTGTCGATGACGCGGATTTCGAGTTCGCGCGCGACGACCGCCGCGGGCACCAGTCCGCCGCGGGTGACGGCGATGATTCCCTTCCACGGACCACCGCCGACAAGCCGCCACGCCAACGCCTTCGAGTCGCGATGGAGCTCTTGCCAGGACACCGGAAACGTCTTGGTGAATTGAGTGGCCATTAGCTGCTCCCCGGATGATCGGCGGATATAATCCAAAGGACGCCGGCGATGCAACCGGCGGCAGCGATGGCCAGCCGTGCGGTCCGCGCAATGCGGCAAGAAACCGGTCCCGGCGGGGCCGTCCATTCCATCAGGTCTGGCGGCGATCCATCTGCAACAGCGCGCAGCCGTTGATACGCCAGGTGCCGTCGCCTTGCTGCTCCATCTCGTAGGCAGCAATCACCGACGCACCGTCCGGGCCGACGATCTCGACCAGTTGAATCAAGGATGCATCGATGCGAACAAGATCGCCGAACGCCAAGGATTGCGGGCGGTAAACCGGCGCGTAGCCTCGCCGGACCATCTCGAGAAAGATGTCGGGCGTGCCGAACTGGCGCTGAATATTGGGACTGGCGAAGGCATAGGCGGCCACGGCGTCGTCGCGCCGGAAGGCGGCGATCTGGTCGCCGATCACGGTGCGGATCGACGCGCG
>CAZLYV010000144.1:0-6958 GCA_964563665.1 uncultured Acetobacteraceae bacterium | reverse complement strand
GACGAAAACATCGGTATGGCGTTTTTCGAGGTTGCGCTGGTGACGGCGCCAAGTCACGCCGCCGATAACCGCCGCCGCAACGATCGCAACCATCAGCCAAAGAGGTGTCGTGCCGTCGAACATGTTGATTCGCCTCTGTGCCCTGCTCATTGGGCGAACTGATGACGCTTTCGCCCGCTCGGATACCTTTGGACGCCCGGTTCGCAAGTGTCTGGGATCAGAATGCGATCTGTAGGGTTGATATTTGGTTAATGGCCGGCGTCGGCCGCCGCCGCGGTGGAAGTGGTCGTGCGCGGTTCGGCGACGAGGCCATGTTTCTGGCCGGCGGGGGCGGCCGAGAACGAGTCCGCGCTCGGGCTGATCAAGGTGCTGGCGATCTCCCCGACCCACCCGATCGCCATCGAATCATATCAACCGCGCCTCGGACTCTCGACGCACAAGGATCGGATGTATCAGCACATCCTCGCCGATTTCGCTTACGACAAGGCGTAGTCGACCTGCCGAGGACGCCCGGGCAGATCGAGCTCGGCGACGAGCGGCGACGAGATCGAAACCACTCTGCCGCGGCGGATGACTTTGAGCCGACGCGCGCGCCGCCTGATGGCGTCGATGGGATCTTGCGCCTGCAGCACGACCAGATCGGCGTAGCAACCGGGCGCGATGCCGTATCCGTCCAGGCCAAGAATCGCTGCCGCATTGCCGGTCACCGCCCGGAAGCAATCACGCATCCCGTCCTGGCCGGTCATCATCCCGACATGCAGACCCATATAGGCCACGTCGAGCATGTCGGCGGTACCGAGCGGGTACCAGGGATCCATGACGCAGTCCTGGCCGAAGGCGACGAGGAGGCCGGCAGTCATGAGCTCGGGCACCCGCGTCATGCCACGGCGCTTCGGATAGGAGTCATGACGGCCCTGGAGAGTGATGTTGATGAGCGGGTTGGCGATGACGCGCATCTCGGCCTCGCCCATCAACGCGATGAGCTTGCTTACGAAGTAGTTGTCCATCGAATGCATCGAGGTGAGATGCGATCCCGCCACGCGGCCCTGCAGGCCGAGTCGCTGGGTCTCGCAGGTCAACGTCTCGATATGGCGAGAGCTGGGATCGTCAGATTCGTCGCAATGCATGTCAACCATCAGGCCGCGCTCGGCGGCGATCAGGCAAAGCGCGCGAATCGACGCGGCCCCGTCGGCCATCGTTCGCTCGAAGTGAGGGATGCCACCGACCACATCGACGCCCTTGTCGAGCGCGCGCGCGAGATTGGCCGCGGCACCTGGTGATCTCAGATAGCCATCCTGGGGAAACGCAACCAGTTGCAGATCGAGATACGGCTTCACGCGGTCACGCACGTGGAGCAACGCATCGACGGCCAGGAGCCGATCGTCGCAGATGTCGACATGGGAGCGGATCGCAAGAAGCCCCTGGCCCACCGCCCAGTCGCAATACATCAGGGCCCGCTCGACCAGGGCCTCCTGCGTCAGGAGCGGCTTGAGCTCGCCCCACAGCGCGATGCCCTCGAGAAGGGTGCCCGACCGATTGACGCGGGGCTGGCCGTAGGACAGCGTCGAATCGAGGTGGAAATGAGCATCAACGAAAGGCGGCGTCACGAGCATTCCGCCGGCGTCGATCTCACGCTCGGCCTCGGCATTCAGCGCAGGGCCGACCTCGACGATGCGTTCTCCGGCGATGGCGATGTCAATGCCTTTCCGGCCGTCGGGCAGGCTCGCGTTACGGACGACCAGGTCAAGCATCAGCGCTCCTCCTTGCGGAACGGCACCAGCAATGCCGCCGGCGCGCGGGCGTTGCGCGACAGGACCGCCATCGCGACGATGGTCAGGACAAACGGCATCATCAAGAACACCTGATAGGGCACATCGATCACCGCGCTCGTCTGGAGGCGCAGTTGGAGGGCGTCGATGAAGGCGAACAGGAAGGCAGCCCCCGCTGAGCGCCACGGGCTCCACTGGCCGAATACCACGAGCGCGATGCACACCCAGCCGCGGCCCGATATCACTCCGAAAGTGAAGGCATTGAACTGCGCCATGGACAGGAAAGTGCCGCCGACCGACATCAATGCGCCGGATACGATCAGCGCCTGATAGCGATGGGCTGCAACGTTGACGCCGGCGGAATCGGCTGCATGGGGCGATTCCCCGACCGTGCGCAGGTGCAAGCCCCACGGCGTGCGGTAGAGTATGAACGCGGTCGCGGGTACAAGCATCAGGGCGAAGTAGACCAATGCGTATTGGTTGAACAGGATCGGCCCCAGGATCGGGATATCGGACAGCAGCGGAACCGCCACCGGATGGAAGGGCTCGATGTTGGGCGGGCTCGCGGGCTGGCCGAAGATAACCCGGTAGAAAAAGAAAGCGAGCCCGGAGCAGAGCAACGTCAGACCGAGCCCGGAGACGTGCTGGCTCAAGCCGAAGGTCACCGTCAGCAGGCCCATCAGCGCTCCGGCGACGATGCCGGTCAGCAATGCGGCGCCGATTCCCAGCCACAGGCTGCCGGTGAAATACGCCGCACTGAATCCGGTCATGGCCGACAGCAACATGATGCCCTCGATGCCGAGATTGAGGACGCCCGAGCGCTCGGCATAAAGCTCGCCGATGGTCGCGAACAACAATGGCGTGGCGATTCGGATCATCGCGGCGAAGAAGCCGACCTGGAAGACTTGGGCGAAGATCTCATCCATGGCTGGTCACACCGATCCGAACGCGGTAGCTCGTGAACAAAAGTGCGATGAGCATCGTCATCAGCGCGGTTCCCTGGATCACGTCGGCGAGGAACACCGGCACTCCGGTGCTGCGCGACATCGCCTCGGCACCGGTGATGATGACGGCAAAGAAGATCGCCGCGGGCACGACGCCCAGCGGGTTGAGTCGCGCGAGCATTGCAATGACGATGCCGGTATAGCCGTAGCCGGTGGCGATGCCCGCCATCACCTGGTAGTGGAGACCGGCAGCCTCACCGACCCCGGCGAGTCCGGCCAGCCCGCCCGATATCAGCGCGGTGAGAACGATCACGCGCGTGATGTTGTACCCGGCATATGCCGATGCGCGCGGGTTCTCGCCGACCGCCCGGATGGCAAAGCCGAGCGTGGTGAACCGCATCAGCCACCACACGACGATGGCGCAGATCGCCGCCAGGAGAACGCCGAGATGCAAACGCGTCGCCGCCAAAAGAATCGGGAACTCGGCTTCGGCCAGGATGTCCGGCGAGTCGGGATAGCCGCTCAGCGGATCCTTCCAGGGCCCGTCGAGCAGCGCCATCATGCCGTAGAACACGACGAAATTGAGCAACAGGGTCGTGACCACGTCGTCGACCTTGAAGCGTGTCTTCAGCACCGCCGGCATCACCGCCCATGCGCCACCCGCGAGCGCGCCAGCAACGATCATCATGGGCACGAGAGTCCAGCTCGGAAGCCACTCCTGGGTGCCGACGAACACCGCCGCCATGGCGCCAATGAGGAACTGGCCCTCCGCCCCGATGTTCCAGAACTTGGCGCGAAAGGCGACCGCCACCGCAAGCCCCGTAAGGACGAGGGGCGTTGCCTTTACGACCGTCTCGACGATGTTGAACTTACTGTCGAGGGCGCTGGCGAAGAGCACACCATAGGCCTCGAAGACGTTTGCGCCGGCGAGAACGATCAAGCCGCCGCACAGGATCAGCGTCGCCATGATCGCGGCAAGCGGCAGGGCGAGATTGAGCCAGGGCGAAGTTCGCTCGCGCTGCTCGAGCCGAAGCCTGATCATCTTTCTCCCCGATAGCCGGCCATCAACAGACCGACGTTCTGCGCGGTCGCCTCGGCGGCGGGGATGACTCCCATGATCCGCCCTTCATAGATAACCGCGATGCGGTCGGAGAGTGTGAACAACTCCTCCAAATCCTCGCTGATGACGAGGAGTCCGCGTCCGCGTGCGCGCATGGCCAGGAACTCGCGATGCACGAACTCGGTGGCACCGATGTCTATCCCCCGCGTCGGCTGGGCAACGAGAAGGACGATCGGATCCCAGGCGAGCTCGCGCGCGAGCAGCGCCTTCTGCAGGTTGCCGCCCGACAGCGTGCCGGTGCGCACGTCCACGCCAGCCGTCTTGATCTTGAAGCGCTCGACCTGCTCTGCGACGAACCGGCGGATCGCCTGGCGGTTCAGGACGCCAAACCGACTGAATGGCCGCTGCTCGACGCACGGCAGCACCATGCTGTCGCTCAGGGGCAGCGTCGTAACGAGGCCCGTGCCCATGCGATCCTCGGGCACGCGCCCGATGCCGCGCGACTTGACCTCCTTGACCGTATTGCGCGTGAGCACCTCGCCATTGATCTCGATCTCGCCGCTATGCGGCGGCAGCACGCCGGCAATGACGTCGGCGAGCTCCCGTTGGCCGTTTCCCGATACGCCGGCGATTCCCACGATCTCGCCGGCGCGCACCTCGAATGACACATCGTGCAGTATCGGCCTTTCAGGCGTGCCGCCGGCGGAAATGCCGGAAAGGCGCAGCAGCGTCCGGCCGATCTGGCTCTCCGGCTTCACTGGCGCCATCAGCTCATAGCCGCACATCAGCTCTCCGAGCTTGCGATCGGTGAGATCGGGCGAGTTGTCGAGCGTGGCGGTGATGACGCCACGCCGCATGATCACAATTCGATTGGTGATCTCGCGGACCTCGTAGAGCTTGTGCGAGATGAAGATCACCCCCATGCCCTTCTCCGCCAGGGCGCGCAACGCTCGGAAGAGGCCTTGGGCCTCCTGCGGCGTCAGCACGGCGGTGGGCTCGTCGAGGATGAGAATGCGTGCCCCACGGAACAGCGCCTTGATGATTTCCAGGCGCTGTTGCTCCCTGATCGTGAGCTCGCCCGCGAGAGCTTCGGGAGAAAGTTTCAAGTTGCATTCCTCGCCGATCCGCGTGAGTCGACTCTCGGCCTCTTTGCGGTCGAGCATGCCGTTGCGGCCTTTCTCCCCGACCATGAGGTTTTCGAGCACGGTGAGGCTGGATACCAAATGGAAATCCTGGTGGACCATGCCGACGCCAAAGGCGATGGCGTCGGCAGAGTTGCGAATCTGCACCGCCTTGCCATCGATCTCGATCGTTCCCTCGTCAGCCGCATAAGTGCCGAAGAGGACGTTCATCAAGGTCGTCTTGCCGGCGCCGTTCTCGCCGAGCAGTCCGACGATCTCGCCCTTGTGGACCGTGAGGTCGACGCTGTGGTTTGCATGCACGGAGCCGAAGCGCTTGGAGATCCCGCGCATCGCCAGGATGGGCTTACTCTCGGACACTTCAGCAGCCCTGATCTCGAGCAGGCGGCGCGGGACGGCCTGCGAATGGCGGTCCCGCCCGCTATGCCTGTTGGCGATCAGTCGGATTTCGGCACGCTCTCGGCGACATCCACCCGGAAGGTGCCGTCGAGAATCTCATTCTTGCGGGCCTCGATCGCGGCCTTGACGTCGGCCGGCAACTTGGCGTCGAACCTGTAGTAAGGCGCGAGATAAGACCCGCCCTTGCCCATGTAGGAGAAGCCGCCGAAATCCTGAGCCGTGAACACGCCCGCCTTCACCAGTGCGACGGCCTGCTTCACGGTCGGCCACATGTCCCAAATCGGTCCCGTGATGACCGTGTCAGGCCCCAGTGCGGACTGGTCGGACATATTCGAGATGGCGAGAATATTCTTCTCCTTGGCGGCCTCGATCACGCCAAAACGTTCGGCATAGATGACGTCGACACCGGCTTCGATCTGTGCGATCGCCGCTTCCTTGGCCTTTGGCGGATCGAAGAACGAGCCGATGAAGGAGAATTTGCACTTAACCTGCTTGTTGGCTTCCTTGGCGCCGGCGCAGAACGCGTTCGACAGACGGTTGATCTCGGGGATCGCAATGCCGCCAACGACGCCCACCGTGTTGGTCTTCGTCATCTTGCCGGCAATCATGCCGGAGAGATATGCGGGCTCATGAATCCAGTTGTCGAAGACGGCGAAATTCGGCTCGGCCGGACCGATGCCCGAGCCGAACACAAAGGCGACATTGGGATAGTCCCTGGCGACCCGGCGTGCGATACGCTCCGCGCCAAACGCATCGCCCATGACGAGCTTGTAGCCCTTCTCGGCGTACTCGCGCATGACGCGCGCGAAGTCAGCGGACTTGACGCTTTCCGACCACGTGTACTCGATATCGATCTCCTTGCTCGCCCGCACCAGCGCCTCGTGGATCTGCTTGACCCACGGCTCTTCAATGGGGGTCTCGAAGATGGCGGCAACCTTCAAAGGCGCCGTCCTGGCGCTCGAAGGCGCAATGATACAGGTCGCAACCGCCATCGCGACGGTGAATGCAATTGAGACAAATCTAGATGTGTTACCTCCGCGCATTGTTGCCTCCCTCATGGTTATCCAAGCGCTGGCATTAACGGCGAAAGGCGGACACTGAGTCAAACGGGTTTTCCAGATACGGTGATCGGAATTGGCGATCCGACGGTTGCCGCGGGAAATTCAGAGAAAAACTAAGGTATTTTTTCAATGAGTTACTCAACCAGCGCCAGCGAGCTGCTGCCGCCATTATCGAGTATGGCGATTGTTGACTTATCCCTTGCGCGTCAGAGCGGGGACGCAGATTCCTCGAGGCTGGCGCCGACCCTCCGTCCCTCAGTCAGGGGGACACTTGCTCGTCGCGCCATTCGCCCGGAGGCGTCGGGCGCGGAGCATCGAGTAGGCCAGTAACCTCGTCAGCTTCGCGAACGCATTCTCGACCCTAAGAGATCATCTGGTCAGCGAGGCTGGCGTGGAGGGTCATCGGCGAACGGGTCTGTGAATCGGCGTGCAATTTTGACCTGTCCATACAGGTTTTCAGTAAGGACAGCGTCAAAGCCATGACAGAAAAGGCCAATCGGCGATGCCGACCCACCTAACAGCGTCCGCAAGATTGGTGGGCGCTGAGGGATTCGAACCCACGACCCGCTGATTAAGAGTCAGCTGC